>JAIMBC010000044.1 GCA_023511675.1 Pirellulales bacterium | reverse complement strand
CGGTGGGTCGGGATCGCCTCGGCCTCCAGGGTCGCCCCCAAGCCGCCGCTCTCGGCCAGAATGTGGCCCAGATCGACCGCTAGACCGTCCGAGATGTCGATCATGGCGTGGAGCTGAACGCCTAGCTCCCGACGAAGCGCGACGCCCTCCGCAACCCGCGGGCTGGGGCGGAGGTGGCGTCCCAACAGGCTGCCGCCCAACGATCCCGTCACGAAGAGGACGTCGCCTGGCCGCGCGCCGGCCCGGAGCACGGGTCCCGGCGGCGTTGCCTGGCCGATCAGCGTCACACTCAGAACCAGCGGACCGCGCCAGGCATTGGTGTCGCCGCCGGCCAGCACGACGGAATACTCGGAAGCAGCCTGGGCCAGCGCGGCATGCAGAGCGCGCCCGAGTCGCTGCGGACCTCCGGGAGCGTCGATGGGCAAGGCCACCGCGACCACCGCCGCCTGCGGAATCCCGGCCATCGCCGCCAGATCGGACAGGTTGACCAGCAAGGCCTTGCGGGCGATATCGGCTGGGTCGTGCTCGGCGAGGCGAAAGTGCCGGCCGTCGAGCAGCATGTCGGTCGTGACCAGCAATTCTCCCGGTCCCTCCGGGGCGAGCACAGCGCAGTCGTCGCCGATGCCGACTCGCACGATCCCCGCCGGTGTCGAGTGCTGCCGGATCCACGCGATCAAATCGAACTCGCCGCCGCTCATGATCCCGATCTCCCCGCCAGAAACGCACGCACGGCTTGCTCGGGCGTCCGGTAGGTGGGGATGCCGGCGCGGTTGAGGATTTCGACGCCCGCTCGCACGGCGGGCCCTCCCATCCAGGTCGCCAGTACGGGTTTGGAGGTCTTGCTCGCCGCCTCGACCACCGCGCGGGCCGTGCCGGCGGCGTCCGTCATGGCCTGCGGCGTGAGGATTACCAGGACGGCATCCACGCCCTCATCCTGAGCCACGGTCTGCAGTGCCTGGGCATAGCGTGCTGGGGGGGCGTCTCCCAGGATGTCCACGGGATTGTTGTGAGACCAGTAGGCCGGCAAGAAGGTGGAGAGCTGCGCGATCGTCTGCGGGCTGAGAGTGGCGAGCAGGCCCTGGCGGTCCATCAGGGCGTCTGTGGCCATCACGCCGGGCCCGCCGGCGTTGGTGACGATGGCCAGGCGGGCGGCCTGCGGCACGCGCTGGCGGGCCAGCAGCTCGGCGCAGTCGAACATTTCGTCCACGTCGAACACGCGTACAATACCGGCACGCTCGAAGGCTGCGGCGTACACAGCGTCCACGCCTGCCAGCGCGCCGGTGTGAGAGGCGGCGGCCTGGGCAGATTCTGCAAAACGTCCCGCCTTGTAGGCCACAATCGGCTTGGAGCGCGAGAAGGCTCGGGCGGCGGACATGAACTCCCGCGCATCTGTCACCGACTCGATGTAGAGGATCAGCGCCTCGGTCTGCGGATCGGCGGCGAGGTAGTCGATCAGGTCCGCCATGTCCACGTCCAGCATGTTGCCCACGGAGACGAAGTGCGAGAATCCCAGATTCGCTTCCAGGGCCCAGTCCAGCACCGAGGTACAGAGCGCGCCGGACTGCGAGAGAAACGCCACGCGTCCCGGCCGGGGCATGGCCGCAGCAAAGCTGGCGTTCAGGCACTTTCCCGGCACGATCAAGCCCAGGCAATTGGGGCCCATGATGCGCAGGCCATCATGCCGAGCCGCGGCGGCCCGCACCGCCGCCTCAAGTTCCTGACCCTCTTTGCCCGCCTCGCGAAAACCCGCAGATAGCACCAGCACTGCCCGCGTGCCGGCCGTACCCAGCTCGTCCACCAGCCCGGCGACCGTGCTGGCCGGCGTGGCGATCACCGCCAGGTCCGGAGGATGCGGCAGGCTGGCCACGTTGGCATAACAGGCGATGCCCTGCACACTCTCGCGCCGCGCATTGACGGGGTACACCACGCCGCGGAAGCCGCCTAGCACCAGGTTGCGCAACACCGTGCCCCCAACCTTTGTCAGGTCGTCGCTGGCGCCAATCACCGCCACACGATGCGGAGCGAAGAAGTGTTTCAGATTACGAGTGGCCATGGTAGATCCACTGTCAGCATCCGTGGGAGACAGCACCGCAGCCCGGGGCTGCCAACCGGCCGCGGCCACGCCCGCCACGGCAGACAGCCCGTGGCCGATGGGCGGTGCTGCCTGAAACAACGATCGCAGACGACGGCTGGCTCATGCTTGCCCTGTCCGGCGCATGCGGCAGGACACGCGGTACACGCCCAGCCGCCGCGATCAAGCACCCCGTGCGTGAGCGTTCGCCACGGCGCGGTAAGGGAATGCTGTTGCGGCCGCACGGGCGGCAGCCAACGACGGCTGGCTGCGGCGCACGCGCGCCGCCGGCACTTCGCCGGTATGGGCACGTGGTGTTCGCCGTACGGACGCTGAGCGATGCTCGCTCAAGACTCAGCATAAAAAATCCGCTCGACATTGTCCCGGAGGATCCGTCTGGCCAACAGCAGGGCGCGCTCTTCCGACCAGCCACGTTCGATCACGAAGCGTTCCGCCAGGATACGGGCCAGCACGCGCTTGTACATGGCGAACTTGGGCAAGGCAAACTCGAGCTTGTACATGTCGCTGTAGTACGCAATCAGCTTTGTTTGTGGCACGGCCTCCAAGCGGTGTGCCGCGTCTCGCTCAATCAGGCTCGGCGTGTTGGAATACCACCAGTGGCCATGGGCTACCACATTGGGAAAAATCCAGGCGTAGCTGGCAAGTTCCTGATTCGTGACGCTGGCCAGCACCGAGATGGGAAAGGTGACACGAGGAAAGGCGTTGAACAACTGGCGGTACTGGATGAGCGACACGCGGCTGTCGTAAAGATCCTGTCCCTGATAGACCCCTCCGGCATAAACGCCGCGGTTGACGCCAATCATCAGGTCAAAGGGCAGGCGGAATTCCGTACAGTACTCGGCAAGCGTCCAGAATACGAAACGCGCCAATACCTGACAGGCAGTTTGCACATCCGCATCTCGTGCGGCGGGCTCGCCCCCGTGGCGACAGACAAGCTGTAGCGCACGGTCCGCCGCTTGCGGCTCCACCCGCTCTGGAGAGAAGTCCGGCGGCAGCGAAATGGCGCATGCCCGCGCCCCGCGCGAACAGAACCGCTCAAACAGGCGGCCGATCGCCCGCCGCAGGCCTTCCGAGGTGTGCACCTCCTCGCCACTGGCCCGTACCAAGCGCTCCCGCACGCCCGGCCGCGCCAGGTGAAACACCAGATCGTCCGTCCTCAGGCAAGGCACATAGCGGCGCGTGTCGAAACCTTCCAGCGGGTCGTCGAAGTCGTTGGTCAGGAACACCGCCTCCAGCTTGCTGCGGGCCAGTACCTGCTCGGCCCAATCCGGCTGCTGCATGCACGCCTCGCAAGCATCGTACAACGTTTCCCAGTTGGCCGGTGTGAGCCGCTCGTGGGGCCAGCCGATCAATCTCTGGGCCAGCTCGATCAGCCAACTGTATTGAATGGTGTTCTCCAGCGGTTCCAGGTATTGCACCAGGCGCACCGCCTTCTGGCGGGGAGAGAGATGTGGCTCTTCGATGGCCTCGCGGGGCATGCCCGCCGAGTGGGCCAGCTCTGTGTAATAGTGGTAGCCCAGGATTTCCGCCAGGTTGCTCGCGGCTGGAGCATGGGGGTTGATGTGGGTGTGAGGGTCGATGAGGGAGATGGCATCGATCTCGGCGAACAGGCGGTCTTGCAGGGCGGACGACATGATGGCTCTCCACAGACGCGGGATGCGCCGCGCACATTGAGGCGTGTTATAGCAAGCCCGGCGGCAACTGGCCACGAAGCGCAAGCGGCAATTGGGGCGTGCCAACCCGTTCGTAGTGACCCCGCTTCAGCGGGCCTGCGCCTGGTAACGCCCTCAAGTGCCAGTACCTTCGCAAGCTCCACGACCGCATGAATGCGGTCACTACGAACCTGACAGGGCGTTCCCCCGTTACTAGGGAGACGGAAGGCCGGCATTGACCCGGCTTGCCAGGCACCGATAAGCTTCGCCTGCCTGGCCGTCGGCCGCCGCCGTGCTAGCGTTGCCCGCCGCAACCCGCTTGCGCGGCGGCCTTGCCAGCCCGCATGGCTGCCCGGTCCGACCAGGGCTGCGACCCAACGACCCAAATCCGGCAAGGAGGCCGCCTCGATGCTGCACACTGGCCTACATCGCCACGCCATACTGTCTTCTCGGGGGCCTCGTCCATTGCGCACGGGCAGACGCTTGCGGTCCCTCAGCCATGCACGGCGTGGGGTGCAGATGCTAGCCCAATCAGCTCGCCCCGCGCGACGACGCCGGCCGACGGGACTGCGGCCAACTTTGGTTGCGGCGTGGCTGGCGGCAGCCTCCCTGGGCGCCATCACCGGCGGTGGCTGTGCCAGCCCGTACCACGCCGATCGAGGTGCCCTGGCGGGCGGACTGGGCGGGGCCGGCGTGGGGGCGTTGATTGGAAATGCCGTGGGGCACACGGGCGCCGGGGCGGCCATCGGCGCCGGCGTGGGCACGCTGGCGGGAGCCGCCGTGGGCGGCGCGCTGGACGACATCGAGGCTCGCAATCGCGCACAGATCGCGGCGCAAATGGGCCGGCCGGTGCCGGCGGGGTTGGTGACGTTCGACGATGTGATTGCCATGACGCGGGCCGGCGTGGACGAAGATCTGATCGTCAACCACATCCGCGCCAATGGGGCGGCTCGACCTCCCCAGGCCGCGGACCTGATCATGCTTCAGCAAAACGGCGTTTCCAAGCGCGTGATCGCCGCCTTGCAGACGCCGCCCGTGCCGCCGCCCGCCTACAACCAGGGCCCCTACACGCAGGCACCCTACGGTGCCGCCCCGCCAGGCACGCCGGTGATCATCGAAGAACACCACTACGGCCCGCCGTGGGGCTACTGGCATCCTCCCCCCCCGCGGATTGGCTTTGGGTTCAGCTTCAGCCGGCACTCCCACTGCCGCTGAGGAAGCCGCTCGCCGCGGCCCGTGTGACACGTAGCCTGGTCCGGAGGGGTCGGGCAGGGCGCGGCCCGCCGGCACGCCGATCGCCGGCTGTGCCGAAGGCAACCGCTGTCGAAGAGTGGCACTGCTGCTCAGAGGCCCCAACTGCCGCGTGCGCAGGGGGCAGCCCCACCAACAATTCGGTAAGAAACACGACGGCTGCCCCAACTGCCGCATGTGCAGGGCAGCCCGCGGGCCACGCGGCCGGTGCCAGAGGCCCCTTGCAGCAGACCCTCTCCGCGGGGCTGCCCAACGTCGTCGGCAGCCCCGCATGGGCGGTGCCGAAGGCGACTCTTGTGCAGAACCTCTCGCGGGCGGGACAAGCCGAGGGAGGTGCTTTTCACAGCGCGGCGTCCGCCGCGTCCCGCCCCGCCTTCTCCCGTCATCGACGTGTGGCACAGGCCGGGTGCGATCCTTGAGGCACAGGCTTTCGTGGGCCGCCAGACTCCGCTAAAATGGCCGCATGGGGGGGTGACTGAAAGGCGGCTTGCAACAGGTGGCATCATGAGAACGTTGTGTGTCTTAACGGGGTTGGTCCTTGTCGGCTGCGATGTGGCGGGGCCGGCGGGCAGCCCGAATCCGTTCGGTGAGGGTACCCAGCAAACGCTGCGCGAGGCGAAAACCGGTTTTGTCACCCAGATTGTCAGTGCGGGCGAGTCGTATGGCCCTCCAGACATACCACCGCCAGGGTGCGGTTTTGAGTTGATCCAGTACAACTCTCCGGTGGGGCCCCTGGCGGCTTATGTCACCACCGACCCGGGCGATGGCGTCAAGCACCCGGCGATTGTCTGGATCACCGGCGGGGACTGCAATTCCATTGGCGATGTCTGGTCGCCTGCCGAGCGCACGAACGATCAAACATGTAGCCCCATGCGGAGGGCTGGCATGGTGATGATGTTCCCCTCGCTGCGTGGCGGCAACACCAATCCTGGCCGGCGAGAAGGGTTCTATGGAGAGGTGGACGACATCCTCGCCGCCACGGACTACCTGGCCAGTCTGCCCTATGTAGATCCGGGCCAGATCTACCTGGGCGGCCACAGCACGGGCGGGACGCTGGTGATGCTGGTCGGTGCCTGCACCGATCGGTACCGGGGGATCTTCTCGCTCGGGCCCGTGGCACACGTGGGAGAGTATGGCGGCGACTTCGTGTATTGCGATCCGAACGATGAAAAAGAGATGGCCCTGCGTTCGCCCATCTACTGGCTGCACTGCGTCAAGTCGCCGATGTACGTGTTCGAGGGTGCCGAGCAGGGCAACTGGCATTCGATCCGGCAGATGAGCGAGGCGAATACCAACCCGCAGATTCAGTTCTTCAGGATACCGGGGCACGACCACTTCAGCCTGATTGCTCCCCTGACGGAGATGCTCGCCAGTCAGATCGTGGCAGGCCAGGTGAGCATTTCTCAGGAGAGGCTCAATCAACTGCGTTAGGCAACCAGCGCCCCGATGAGGGAGGAGCAGTCCCTCCCACCGCCGGCGACCCGGCTACCCTGGCCGTTGGCAGCCGCAGGATCGGAACAGCCTCTGCGATCGGCGTGCCCAGGCTGGCATGGTGGCCCGGGCGAGCAGGCCGGCTCGCGGGCAATGGATGTGCGCCGCCCTCCGTCCCAGCCCCCCGGGAGGGGTCTGCCAGCTCTCCGGCCGCGACTTCTCCTGACAGTTTTCCTTGCAAGCGGCGCCGTTAAGGATTACTCTATTTATGTCTCTCGCAATCGCCGCAGCCGGAGGAGAAGTATCCCCATGCGCCGCTTGAACCGCACCTGCATAGCTCTGAGTTCCCTCTCCATCGCCTGGATGGCCCTCGCCTCTACGGCCCAGGCTCAAATTGGCATTGGCAACGGGTTTATCGCCCGTGGGGTGGGCGGCGTGGCCATCGATGCCAACGGTGCCCTGGCGGCTGCCGAGGTGGATGACCTGCGCAAGCTGGCAGAGCTGCGTTTGCGGGTCATGCAGGCCGCCCCGGGAGATTTGCAAGAGCCCAGCGAACTGCGCAAGGTCTCGCTGCGCGGCCTGGAGGAAGCCCTGAGTCAAGCCGTTTCCTCGAAGCAGCCCATTGCCACGGAGATTGCGCTTCTGGCCGGCCTGCAGCGTATTCGCTATGTGTTCGTGTACCCGGAGCAGAACGACATTGTGCTGGTCGGCTACGGCGAAGGCTGGAAGGTCGATGATCGGGGCAACGTGGTGGGCAACCGCACCGGCCGGCCCGTGCTGCTGCTGGACGATCTGGTAGTGGCCCTGCGTTCCGCCGAGCAGGCTGCCCAGGGCGGCATCTATTGCTCGATCGATCCCACGCCCGAGGGGATCAGCCGGTTGGAAACCTACTACAAGACCGTTAAGGCAGGCAGCGACCCCCGCGTGGTGGCCAAGGCCTTCGAAGAAGCCCTCGGCCCGCAGGTGATCACCGTGGGCGGAGTGCCCGATACCACCCACTTTGCCCGTGTGCTGGTGGCGGCCGACTACAAGATGAAACGGCTGGGCATGAACTTCGATGAGCCTCCCGTGCCCGGTATGCCCAGCTACCTGGAGTTGATCAAGCGGTCTTCCCGTGGCGTGCAGAATCTGATGCCACGCTGGTGGTTGGCAACCCATTACGACCCCTTGCTGACCGACGGCGAGGGACTGGCCTGGGAGCTGCGCGGCCAGGGCGTCAAGTGCTTGACCGAGGACGAATTCGTCGGCCCCAACGGCCGGCGGCAGCGGTCTGGCAAAGCCAGCCCTGCGGCTCAGAAGTGGGCTGATACGATGACAGCCAAATATGACGAATTGTGCCAGGCAGAACCCATTTTCGGCGAGCTGCGCAACTGCATGGACCTGGCCGTGATCGCCGCCCTGATTACCCGGCAAGGGCTGCTGCAAAAGGCCGACCTGCACCTGCCCACCTTACTGGGCACCGCCACGCTGACCGCACAATTCGATCCCCCTAAGCAGGTCGATACACGCGCGAGTTTCGTCGAAACACGGCGAGACTACATCATTAGCGCCTCCGGCGGCGTCATGATCGACGCCTGGCAGGTTTCTGGCCAGCACGAACAGAGCGATCGGCTGGCTCCCGTGCGGGCCGAGGTTAATACGGGCCGCGGCGACGGCTGGTGGTGGAACTAGGTCGGCCTGCCGACCGAAAACCTCAGGCACGTGGGGCGGTAACGGCATCTTTGGAGGACTGGCCGCGGGGCCGTAGCGCAGAATCGTCTGCCGCGCTCATCCCTACCATTGCTGGCGTGCGGCATGGGCCAGACCCCGGCGTTCACAACCACGCCCCCTGCTGCGCGCTTCACTCCACAGATGCGCTGAAGGGCTCGACAGCCCGCCCCTGCCCTTGGCATCAGAAAGGAACAAGACAAGGGCGGAGGGCCGTACTGCTGTGCCGGCACAGGCATCTCCGCCTGGGGGATGGCAAAGGCAGACATGGTGAACTGGAGGTTGTGTTCATGCAGGCGTGCCGGCGTCGGCCGGCTGGCAAAGACCGCAAGTGGCCGGATCGACGGAGCGTGGCCCTCCATTGGAGGGCGCGGCGATCCAGCGGGGGGCGTTGCATCGGGGCCCTGGAGGGACGCGCTCCGTCCCGTCCGGACCAGTGCAAACGGCGGGAGCCAATCGCGGCCACGACGGAGCGTGGCCCTCCATGACGAAGCGCCGCCCTCCATCGGTGTAAGGGACGTGGCCTGGCCCCATCGTTGCGGGATTGGCCCAGAAAAGACATTAATTACATGAGCATTAGCCAACAAGAAGGCTGCCTCGAACAGCACGGCCGCCTGGATCCCGGCCCAAATGGCACCTATTTGGCAGGCGGCGACGACGTCGGCTAGGCGTGGCGAAAAAATTTTTTGGGTGCCTGCGCCGATTTGGGCCTTTTCCTTCGTTTATTAATAATAGGGGGCCGTAGCGCACGGGCCGTGCAGTGGGGGTCTCTGGTCCGACCGCAGCGGCCCCTGGCAAGATGGTGGCGCACGTCGCCGACCGGTGGGCAGGGCTGCCGCGAAGGGGGGGTGAGATGGGTCGCTGTAGGCGTGGTGGGGGAGGCAAGCCGTCGTGAGGGGGGCGCCGAGGCGCAAATACTACACCAGTCTAAACCTACGTCCAGAGGTCTCGTGGGGCGGGCAGGGACTGGCGTGCAGGAGCCTGAGGCCCTGCACGCCTGAGAACAGGGTGCGGCCGGCTCCATGGTCTGGGTCGGCTGCGAAGCGTCCTTCATCTCCGACCGGCGGGCGGCAGGTCTGGGCTTGCACTGGGGCAGGGCGAGCCGGACTTGCTGCCCCGCCGGTCTCATTGGCTGCGAGGACGCCTCGTTCTGCATGGCCGGGCCGCCGTGGACTGCGGATGGGGCCGCGGTCAAGCCGGCAACACTCCGGTCTCCCGGCGTGGAACGCGGCCTGGCAATCCAACCGCGGTAGGGGGCGATGGATAGCTCTCGCGGCGATGCATGCTTACGCTGGGCGACTAGCCGTGGTTGGGCCCGGTCGGGGGGTTGCCGTGCAGTCGTACCAGCAGCCTCCGTGGTGGAGGGTGGTGCGCGGAGGGCCGGCCTGGGCCGTGCAGGCTGGAGCGGGGAGCTGGGCCAAGTTCAGAGTTTGATGCCCTCGCGCCGGGGCGGCCGCTGCATGCGGTTGAGTTCGTCCGCAGGCATGGGGGCAGCGTTGCCTTCCATCATGCGGCGGCGCTGCACATCAGTGAACCGCTCGGTCCACTTCCACCCCAGGGGAAATTGAAGTTCCCGTTGGGCCAGCAAGGCCCAGGGGGTGCCGGGATGGTCACGGATCACACGCTCGAGATACATCCTGGCCTGCTTGGCGATCTTGTCGAGTTCGCTGGTGATGGAGACGTCGTCGGCGGGCTCGAGCACCCAGGTGTCGTTCTGGGGGTTTTCGAACCTCATGCCCTGTTTGGCCTTGGCGAGCATGACGTTGTAGGAGCGTGTGCGTACCAACATGGCCATCACGCGGCCCATGGCCAGGTCGTAGCCGGCCTGCCAGCGTGGCGTGTCGAGCTTGGGCCGGTCGACCTCTCCCTGGCGCAAGATGTCGTAGAGGGCCTTCACGCGTGGTTCGAGCCTTGCGGCGGCTTGTTGTGCCTGGTCGAGCGAAGACTTGAACTCGCCTTCGTCAACCTTGGGGAACTCCAGCCGGGGGGTTTGCATGGGTTCGAGCATCGAGCTGCGTGCGGCCTGGACCAGGGCCAGCCTGGCCTTGTTGGCGTGCACGTAGGCGTTGTATTCCTCGGCGGGCAGATAGTTTGGCTGATAGTTGCGCATCACGGCGGCATCGAAAAAGTGATGAAGCCGGGCGGACATCACCCCTACCTCATTGCGGGAGACAGGACGGCTGGTGGTCTGTCGGTTGGGATGGACGGCGAAGTAGATGCCGCCGGTCTCCACACACAGCCGGGTAAGGGCAAACGGCCCGAAGCCGGAATCGAGGTACTGGTACTCATCATCACGGCTGCCGTCGATGAAGCCCAACTGTACGGCCTCGGGCACAATCGATTCCGGACCCTGGCGCACCGGGATCCACTGTACCGATTGATCGTACTGCGGATCGGGATCGACGAACTTGATCTCCACGTTTTCGCGCCCGAACGGCGCCGGCACGCCAATGCAGTACACGGGTGCGGCCTGCCGCTTGCAGAGCGCCAGCACGTGGTCGAGGCGCTGCTGGTCGTCTCCAGCCTCGTCGCTGACGATGATGATCATCAAATTGCGTCGCGGGGGCCCCTGTTGCACCTTGCGGTATTTGAGCAGTGCCTGCTCCACGGCGGTGAAGACCATCTCCTTGCCGCTAGGATCGTTTTGGATGCCTGCGATGGCGGCCTGGAGCGTGGCCAGATCGGCGGTGGGCTCGGACGTGCAAAAGCTTACATGCTCCCCGAACGCCATGATGGCCGTGAGCAGCGGCTGGCCCTGGTGCCGGGCAAATGCCTGGCTGCCGGCAGACTCCAGCATGCCCAGCTCCTCATAGATGCGGGTGAAACGGGCCATGATCTCTTCTCGCTGCGGCTGCATGCTGCCGGACTGGTCGAACAGCCACACAACGAGCGTCTTGCGGGTTTCGAGAGATTGCAAGATCTCGTAGGTAATGCGGTCCACTGCCCCGCTCGCGCCCGTGGCACCTTCTCCCGCCGCGCCACGCACCAGGACCTCCTGGCTCGAAAGGGGCGCCTTCGACACGTCTGCCAGCAGTGGGTCGTCGAAGGTGACCAGGTTGGGCACGTCGGTCTCTTGCGGCGCCAGTTCCGAAGTTACGTCCAGTACGGGGGCGGAGGCCATGGCCACGTTGCTGCCGGCCAGGCTGTTGGCACCGGCCGTGGGCAGGCGGCGATCAGAGAACCGAACTTCCTCGGGAACGGGCTGGCGTTCTTCCGTGGTGGTGGTGGCCAGTGTCAGGGTAGGGGGATTGGCGGGCCGATACATGACCCAGAGGCCGAGGACCACCAGCAAGACCAGATGCACCAGCAGGCTTGCAATCCAGGCGGGAGTATCGCCGTCCAGAGGCGTTTCTTCCTCGCCCGTCCACGTTTGCCACCAGCGGCGCAAGTGATCGAATGGGTTCACGTGCAGCTCTCCTCTGTTGGTGCATGCCCTTGCCACGTAGGCAGACCGGCATCCCAGGTCCGCGGTGGCGGGCCTGGACGCAGCGACCTACGTATCATTATCTGACATGTTGACGTGTATTGCAAGCCGTTTGGGGCGGGCGGGGCGGCCGTGGGGCGGCCGTGGGGCCGTGCACCGTGCGCATCCGGCAAGCGCCTGGCCTGATGCGGTCGGCATCCATGGCGCCGTGGCCGACGCGGCAGGGGATCAGGCGGCGTTTGGAGAGTTCGGCTGGAGGTGGCGGCTCGCCAAGGCTCGTTTTGGCTCGGCCAGGGCCAGATAATCTTCGAAGCTGTCTGTGGGCAGGCCTGCGCGGCGTGCCCACACGTAGGGACTATCAAGGGGGTTGAGGAACCGGTCGGGGTGGGAGGCCTGGATCAGGGTATTGACGTTGAGCACTTGCACGGCAAAGGGCCAGGCCCGCTCGAACTTGAGCCGTGCCCAGTAGGGGTCGATGAGCATCAATTCGATGTTGGCCCGCTCGGCGACCACTTTCAGCAGCCAGGCATCGTCCTGGTAGTTGGCGAAGATCTGGTCGTTGAGCCGGCGTGCCTGTTCGGGGGTGATGGTGTCGAAGTCGACGCCGTAGAGGTCACGAAAGGCGGGCAGCAAGTAGCGATAGAAGCTGGTGGCGCGGGCATGGTCGAAGTCGTGCTGTGCCTTGTCCCACCACTGTTCGAAGGTCATGCCTTCGGCCCAGGGCGTGAGCGTGTGCAGGCCGGGGAAGTAGCTGGTGGCCCAGATGCTCCAGAGGGTGATGCCGGTTCCATCTGGGGTGTGATGGCGGCCGGGGATCTCGGCGAAGGGACGGAGATGGTCATGGGTATCGATGGCCGGCACGGCGTCGAGGGCGGCCTTGATGCGTCCGTACAGAGGGGTCTGCTTGATGTCCTGGGCAGAGGCGGTTTGCGTTGTTGCCCTGCTGCCAAGCATGATGGCCAGGGGGGCGAGTACGTACAGCGGCAGGGAGTAGCTGGTCATCCCGCAGCTCCTGGTCAGGCGTGTGTGTTGGAGCGGCGCCGGCGTTGCCACGCCATCGCCAGCAGTGCCGTGGCGCCGCCTGCCAGCAGGCCGCCAATGTGGGCGCCATTGGCGATGGGCCCCAGCCAACCTGTCAGGCAGATGAAGAACCAGGCCAGCATCAGGGCCACGGTGCCGGAGGGCATGGAAAAGTGGTTGGTGGGGTCGTAGCGTGCTCGCAGCCAGATATAGCAGAACAGGGCGAAGTTCACTCCCGACATGCCGCCGAACAACGGCTCGCCTGTAAATAGAAACTGCAAGATGTTCGAGCACGCCGACCAGAGGAGGACCAACGCCAGAAACGACCAGGATCCATGCCGCTCCTCGACCTGTCGGCCGAGGCTGGCAAGCCAGAGCATGTTGAAGATCAGGTGCAGGCTGGAGAAATGCAGGAACATGGGCGTCACCAGCCGCCAGAGTTCGCCCCGCCGCACTTCTGCCAGCGGGGTGGCGTTCCAGAGGACCATGTCTCCGCTAGGCTCGACCCGCATGATGGCCAGCCAGGCGACCCACGGTTCGATGTCTTCTCCGAAGCGGGAGAAGACGGCCACGCAGATAGACGCGATGATGAGCAGGCTGCGCCCGAAACGGCTGGCAGGGACGCCCGTGCGGAACGCGGCGCCTTGGCGTGCGCGTTCGGGCTTGTCCCGGCGTTCGGGCCGGATGTCGTACTTGGCGGCAGACGGGTCTTGCACGTACTCGGCAAACTCGCGCGCGGCCTCCGCCACGCGATCCTCGCTGTAGACCCAGATCTCGATCAGCCCGTCTTTGCTTTCCTGGCGGTGACCGATGCCTAGCCTCTCCAGACGCCAGGCGAAGCGTTCTGCCTGCGAAGGGTCCTTCAGCGTACCTACCAGACGCATGCTTGCTGCCTTACTGGGGCCGCAGCGGCCGCAGGGTGCGGAGTCTGCCTCGGCCGGCACGTGCCGGATGGCAGGAGCACAGAATGGCGTGCGCCAAGCAGACTCGTGCGTGCCGGGAACATGAAACAATTCAAGCACGTTGCCGCGGCGCAGGCAACCCAGGGCATACGGCCTAACCCCTCCTTGGATGGCCGCCGTCGCACGCCGGCGTACATGCCATGGCGGCACCCCACGCACCTCGGCCACTGGGGCGGCAAGAGCGGCTGCCGTCGCTCGCTGGCAGAGGTACAATGCCTGCATGTTCCTGGCATTCGATGGCATCGACGGCAGCGGCAAGACGACTCAGGCCGAGTTGCTGGCCCAGTGGCTGCGCGCGCAGGACTACGACGTGGTCTGCTGCCGGGATCCTGGCAGCACGGCGGTAGGTGAGGCGGTGCGCAAGATCGTGCTTGAGCCCGGCCCGGCTCCGCTGTCCCTGCCCGCAGAAATGTTGCTCTACATGGCGGCTCGTGCCCAGCTTGTTGCAGAGGTGGTGCGGCCTGCCTTGGCGGCGGGCAAGTGCGTGATCAGCGACCGTTTTCTGCTGGCCAACGTCGTGTACCAGGGCCACGCCGCGGGGCTGGATCCGGAGGTGCTGTGGCAGATCGGCATGCTGGCCTGCGGCGGGTTGATGCCCGGGGTGACCATTGTGCTCGACCTGCCGGTAGAGGCGGCGGTAGCGCGCATCCGCCGGCCGCTGGATCGAATGGAACAGCGAGGCCGCGCCTTTGCTCAGGCCGTGCGGGACGGCTTTCTGGCCGAAGCACGCAGGCGGCCCGGACAAATCGTGGTGCTCGATGCCACGCTGCCCATCGAACAGGTGCAACAGCAGGTACGGGAGATTGCCGCACGGATGCTCTCCCACCAGGCGGCCGGCTCCGCGGGGCGGCGTGTTCCATGAGCTGGCAGGGCGTGCTGGGCCACGATGCGATTGTGGAGCGCTTTCGCACGGCGGTGGCGCGCGGCCGCCTGGCCAGCACATACCTGTTCATTGGTCCTGAGGGAGTGGGCAAGCGCACCTTCGCCTTGAAGCTGGCCCAGGCCTTGCTCTGCGAAGGCAGGCCCGCCGGCGCGCTCGATCCCTGTCTGGCTTGCCGCGGCTGCCGCCTGACCGCAGCCCAGACCCACCCGGATTTGTTGCAGGTCCGCAAGCCGGCTGAGCGGAGTTTCATCCCGCTCGAGGCGTTCGTCGGGCGGGCACACGAACGCATGCAGACCGGCTTGTGCCACGACCTCTCGCTCAAGCCGTTTCTTTCGCAGCGGAAGGTAGCCATCATCGACGACGCAGACTACCTGAACGAGGAGGGCGCCAACGCCCTGCTGAAAACGCTGGAAGAACCGCCGCCGCGCTCGGTGCTGATCCTCATCGGCAGCCAGCTTCAGCGGCAGTTGCCCACCATCCGCTCCCGTGCCCAGCTCATCCGCTTTTCTCCCTTGCCTGTCGACACGGTAGAACGGATCCTGCTCGCGGAGGGCTTGATTACGGATCCCCAGCAAGCGCGGGAGGCGGCACTGCGTAGCAGCGGCTCCGTGACGCAGGCCTGCGAACTGGCAGACGAGGCGCTGGCCGCATACCGACACACGCTGCTGCATGCCCTGGCCCAGCCGGCATGGGACAGCGTGGGCCTGGCTCGCAACACGGCACAGTTCATCGAACAGGCCGGTAAGGACCAGCCGCCCCGGCGTGCGCGAGCGCGCCAGCTTGTGAATGCCGCGCTGGCCTTCTATTCCACACTGTTGCGTGCGCAGGCGCAGGCCCCTTCGGCAGCGCCGCCGGAGATTCTCGCGGCCGCACAGGCAGCCCTGCGCGGCGGACAGACGGATGTGCAGGCCACCGTAGAGCGCCTGGAAAGCTGCCTGCAAGCCCTCGAACACATCGACCGCAATGTCATCCAGGCCAACTGGCTGGAGGTGTGGTTCGATAGCCTGGCCCGCGCGCGCAGTCTGCGCTAGGCCCTTGGTGAGGATCCCGGAGCTTGACCCGTGGACGTACAAAACGCTGCACGCCTGGCACCGTTTACCACCAAAGACGGCTCCCAAATCCGCGAGCTGCTCGCCTACCGCAACTCGTGTCTTTGCGCCATGAGCCTGGCCGAGGCGACGCTGCCCCCGGGCGCTGCCACCGTCCCGCACTACCACCTGCAAGCGGAAGAAATCTATTTCATCCTGGCCGGATCCGGCCTGATGCGCCTCGGCAGCGAGACGCGCCAGGTCGGTGCAGGCGATGCCATCGCCATCCCTCGCACCACCCCCCACCAGCTCGTCAATACCGGCGCACAGCCCCTGGTGCTGTTGTGCTGCTGCTCACCCGCCTACGAACACTGGGATACCGTGTTGCTCACGGCAGCAGCGGAGGCGGAGTGAGCGCAAGCCGAGACTGGCTGGGGGGCGCGTCACTTCTCGGCGAGGCAATACAGGCGTTTGGAGGTGCGAATCAGCAACCGTCCCTGGGCCATGGCGGGCGTGGCAAGGGCCATGTCGTCCTCTTCGAGGGGGTTCGTTCCCAGGTGCCGGAACTCGGGACCCGCCTCGAAGACGTGAGTCTGGCCGTCCTCTTCCAGGCAGAAGATGCGGCCATCATAGGCCCAGGGAGAAGCCGTGAAGGCCCGGCCGCCAGGGATGCGCTGGCGGCCATAGACCTCCTTGCCCGTATGCGCCTCGTAACAGGCAAGCATGCCGCCGTCTAGCAGCACGTAGAGGTAGTCGCCATAGACAAGGGGAGAGGTATTGTAGGGGCCGGCCCTGTGCTGGCACCAAACGATAAACTCGTTGGAAGGAACATCTTCTCCCGGCAGGCTGATGTCTCCCGCAGCACCCGGCCGGACGGCAAAGATGGGCTTGGCCCGATCCAGCACATAGCCCGAACTTACGTACAGCAGTCCGCCCGCCGCAAACGGCGTGGGAATGGCGATGGAGGACATGCCTCCAAACTCATACAAAAGCTGCCCCTCCAGATCGTAGGCACGCACCTTGTTCGATCCCGGAGTGATGATCTCCGTCCGCTGCTCGTTCTCCCAAATGAACGGCGTGGCCCAGTTGCTCCCCTCATCACGTTCCACCCGCCACACCTCTTCTCCTGTGCGTGCATCGATCGCCAGCAAGTGGGAGTGCTCTTCGTTATCTCGTACCACGTACAGCCGGCCACCGTGGCAGACCGGAGAGGCAGCGGGGCCCCAGCCCATGCGGGTCCGGTAACTCGGCCACCGTACCGACCACTGCGGATTGCCCTCCAGGTCGTAACAAAACACGCCAAGATCTCCAAAACAGGCGTACACGCGCTCGCCATCCGTCACGGGAGTCTCCGAGGCATAACTGTTCTTCGAGTGCCGTGCCCGCTCCGGCTTGCCTTCATGGCACACGCGCTCCCACAGCAGTTCGCCCGTGTGCAGATCGAAGCAGAGCAGCTTCCACTGGTAGGTCTCGTCTGGGGGCGCCAGGTTCTCCCCAAACAGGTACAACCCCTTGCGAGGGTTCTCCACCGGCGTGCTGCCCACCGCGGTGGTCATCCACACGCGGTTGCCCCACACGATGGGGCAGGACCAGCCGAGCCCGGGGAGGTCTCGCTTCCAGGCCACGTGCTCTGTGGCAGACCAGGTTTGCGGCAGGTTCTGGCCGTCTGCCACGCCGCGGGCCTGCGGCCCGCGGAACTGGGGCCAGTGTTCCTGGGGGCGTGCGGCGGTTGGGCCGAGCAGGCCGGTGGCAAGGATGGCGAGCAGGCCAAGACGAAGGGGCAAGGCAGCATTCACGGCGGCGCCTCACGTAGGCTGGGGTAGCGGGTTGATTTTGCGCCAGGGACAGGTTGTGGCAGGGCTGGCTGCCGGCTACGCTAGAGCCGTCGGCCAAGCCCGACCTTTGCCCGCCATTTGAGAACAGACCGCAAGCTTGGGCAACCCCGCTTCTGCACCAGCACGGCACGATCCCTACGCCGCGCTCAGAATCCGGCCCTTCCGGCTGTTTGCCCTGGGGAACACACTGTCCAACCTGGGGCTGCAGATGCAGACGGGCGCCCTGATGTGGGAGGTGTATCAGGTTACGCGAGAGCCGCTCGCCCTTGGGGGCGTGGGGCTTGTACAGTGGGTACCCACCGTACTGCTGGCCTTGCCGGCGGGGCATCTGGCAGACCGGTGTGATCGGCGCAGGGTGGTGCTGGCATGTACGCTGGCCATTGCCTGTGCATCTCTGGCCCTGGCCTGGGTGTCGAGCCGGGGGCTGGGCTTGTGGGCCATGTATGGCTGTATTCTGTGCAGCAGCATCGCCAAGACGCTGGCCCAGCCGGCCAAGGCTGCGTTGGTTCCCCGTCTGGTGCCGATGGAGCGTTTTGCCAACGCCGTGACGTGGAACACGTCGGGTTTTCAGCTTGCCGCGGTAGCAGGCCCCGCCCTCCAAGGCGCTGCGATTGCCGCCTGGCACAGTCCGGCGCTGGTGTACCTGACAGATGCGGCGGCGGCCCTGGGCTTCTCGCTGTTGCTCGTGGCAATGGGGCCTGGCGCGGCCAGCGCGCCCGCATCCAGCCGCAGCAGCCCGGTAACGTGGGAGGAGATCGCCGCTGGGTTCCGCTTCGTGTGGCGGACGCGCGTGCTGTTCGCCGCGATCACCCTGGACCTGTTCGCGGTGCTGCTGGGGGGAGCAACGGCGCTGCTGCCGGTGTATCAGCACATTCTGGGCACCAGCCCCGCAGGACTGGGCTGGCTGCAAGCCGCTCCCGCCATGGGGGCCATGGCCATGTCTCTGCTGCTGGCGCACCGGCCGCCCCTGTCCAGGGCGGGTCGCGCGCTGTTGTGGGCCGTGACGGGCTACGGCCTGGCCATCATCGTGTTCGGGTTATCGCGACACCTGTGGCTCTCCTGGTCCATGCTGTTCCTTACCGGTGCCTTCGACACCATCAGCGTGGTGGTCCGCCACACCCTGGTGCAGGTGCTCACCCCCGACTCCATGCGCGGCCGGGTCTCTGCCGTGAACGGCATGTTCATTTACGCGTCGAACGAATTGGGAGGCTTCGAATCAGGGGCAATGGCTCATCTGACTTCGCCACGTTTCGCCGTCGTGTCGGGAGGCTTGGGCACGCTGCTGGTCGTGGCAGTAGTGGCCCTGCTGTCGCCGGGGCTGCGCGCCTTTGGTAGGCTCGATCGCGGCTGCACCCCAGAGGCGGAGCGCGAACCAGACCTAGAGCATTGCAGGGAAAAGCCCCACGAGCCCCCTCCGGCACTGGAAGCCGTGCCCGATGCCGCGCCCTAGCCCCTGACATTGAGTCGTCCGCCGGACCTGGCTGTGCGCAAAAAAGAAACCCTTCACAGGCGGGGCAGGAACCTGAGAAGGGCTAGCGCTGGGGCTTCGCCCAACGCCACCGCTTATGTTGATCTGGGCACCCCCCCCTGTCAACACCCCATTTTGGGGGGGTGGTTCCATTCCCAGCCCGCCCCACGCCCTGCTGGCGCGTACGATCATGGCCGCCTAGGAACGCATGCAGAGTTGATTTGCTGTTGGGAACCCTAGGCCCCAGCGGCACGATTCTGGATGCCGCCTCGCTAGCTCGCCCGCACCTTTGGTCGCCAAGCGCAAAAAGAAACCCTTCACAGGCGGGGCAGGAACCTGAGAAGGGCTAGCGCCGGGGACTTCCCCCAACGCCAGCAACCATCTTGATCCTGGCCCAAGACCATGTCAACACCCCCTTTTTGGGGGGTCAATTCCCCTTGCACTTCACAGCACGGGGCGATCACCGGGCAGGTCGTGGGCTTGAGTTTCGCCTCGCGCAGCCCGCACAAAAAGAAACCCTTCACAGGCCAGTAGCAGGAACCTGAGAAGGGTCAGCCGCGGGGCGTCACCCGCGGCCAGCCTCCATGGTGTTCAGGCATGGGGTGGGGTCAATACCCCTTCTAGGGGTGATTGGCGATCCCGGCACACTGCTCATTCCGTCCTTGCCTTGCCTCCCCCAATCGACCATTGGCCGGCGTGCGCAAAAAGAAGCCCTTCACAGGCGGGGCAGGAACCTGAGAAGGGCCAACGCTGGGGCAAGGCCCAACGTCGTTCCTTATCATCTTCGGCTGGAGCCGCCAGTCAATACCACTTTTTGGGGGGGTTGTAAGCCCTGGGGACCTGAATCGTCGGCACCACCAGCCGGCTCCAACAGCGAGGCCTCGCCCGGCGCGACGAGGCCGCTGCCTTTGGCCCAAAGCGTTCGCGGACTTGCCTTTGAGCAAGACGCGAGGTCCCTTGCTACAATCGATTTCCGCAACGCTACGCGACGCGGATGGTGCGAGTGATCGCCATGGCAAATGCACGTTTCTCCAGCAAGTTGTGGCCGGGATTGCACAGCGAGCTGTTGGGCCGAGGCAGGTGCGGGCCAAGCGCTCGCAGCACGTCGTGCACGTCGCCGACGCCCGAGTTGTGTTCGCCGAGCCATCCGCGCAAAAAAGGAGCCCTTCACAGGCGGGGCAGGAACCTGAGAAGGGCTGACTTGGGGCAACGCCCAAGGTCATGGGTTATGATCGTCGTCGCGACGTACATGTCAACAGCCAAAGAGCGGTGCGGCCGTATACCTTTCCCCGTCTACCAATTCGTCCACTGCCGCCCAGAGCCTGCCGCGCACGCAAGGTCCGTAGCGGCTACATTTCCAGCATGCCAGCCAAGGCGGGCAGAGGCCGGCAAGTGGAGCAGGCGCTGCTGCAAGGGGAACACAACACCTAAGGTCCTGTCATGAAGAAGCTTGTGAACAACTTGGTATCCCTGAGGAAACTGGCCGCAGGCAGCGTGGTGCTGGCGATGCTGTGTGGGGGAGCGGGATGGGCATGGTCGTTCGAATCGGTAGCGTCACAGCGGACGATCGAGACGGATAACCTCAAGTTGAGCGAGAGCGTGGAGGTTGCGCCTGGAGAGTATCGGATTCAGGACGGGGACGGTAATGGCGTGGTACATATTCGGGGGCAGGGAATTGTGGTCGATTTTCAAGGTGCCACGCTGGTAGGCTCCGCCGCCGGCCAGAAGCCGGACGAATTTACCGGCGTGGGCGTGGTGGTGAGCGATTCTTCGCGCGTGACGCTCAGGAACCTGAGGGTGCGCGGTTTCAAGGTGGGCCTGCTGGTGCGGCGCAGTACGCAGGTGGTGATCGAGGGCTGCGACGTCTCAGACAACTGGAAGATGCATCTGCGCAGCACGCCCCAGGCGGAGGACGGAGCGGATTGGCTGTTCGGGCACGAGAACGACCAGGACGAGTGGCTGCGCTACGGCGCCGGCATGTACCTGGCCGATTGTGCCGATTTTGTGCTGCGCAACAATCGGGGAAGGCGGGGGCAGAATGGCATCTGTCTGGTGCGTTGCACGCGAGGGCAGGTCTACGACAACGAAATGTCGTTTCATAGCGGCTGGGGGCTGGCCATGTACCGCTCGTCGCACAATCAGATTGCCCACAACAAGTTTGATTGGTGCATCCGCGGTTATTCGCATGGGGTGTACAACCGGGGACAAGACTCGGCCGGCATTCTGGTGTACGAGCAATGTTGCGACAATGTCTTTGCCTACAACAGTGCCACACACGGCGGAGACGGGTTCTTCTTGTTCGCGGGGCTGGAGACGCTGCAGGAAACCGGCCAGGGAGGCTGCAACCGCAATCTGGTGTACGGCAACGATTTTTCGCACGCCAGCAACAACGGCATCGAGGCCACGTTCTCTGACGGCAACGTGTTCGCCTGCAACCGGATGGACCAGGCCGATCACGCATTTTGGGGCGGCTACTCTTACAACACGCTGATCGTGGCCAACCAGATCAGTCGCTGCAATCATGGCATCTCGATCGAGCACGGCAGCAACAACTGGATTGAGAGGAATGTGTTCGAGCGGGTAGGGGTAGCGGTGAATTTGTGGCAGGGGGAGCAGGCTGCGTTTGCCGATCGTCCCTACGGGCGGCACCATCATTGTCGCTCCGAGGAGTACGAGATGGTGCGAAATCGGTTCACCGAGTGTGGAACGGATCTGCGGCTGGTCCACACGTCGGCTGTGCGGATTCGGGAGAACGATAGCCGCCAGGCGAGGGTGGGGTTGGAGCTTGCCGGCACGTATCAAAGGGTGCGAGTGGAGGGCAACAATCTGTCTGGAGACGTGCGCCTTGGCAACGGGCAAGCGTCGTTCGCCGACAATTACCTCATGGGGCAGGGCTTACCTCGGGAAGGCCTTCGCGAGCAGCCGCTAGAGATCGATGCGGAGGCGGTCACCCGCGACGTGCGCGCACCGGAGGTTCCCGGTAAGCAGGATGCGTTTCTCCCAGCAGGGACGCTGCGCGGCCTGGAGTACATTCTGGTGGATGAGTGGGGCCCGTACGACTTTTCGCAGGTAAGGCTTGATCCAGCGCGGCCGGTGGGCTGGCACGAGGTGCGGCTGCGCGTGCTAGGGCCGCCACAGCCCTTTCGGGTAGTGGATGCCACGCCTGGGGTGGATATCGCTGTGTCTGGGGAACAGCTTCCCGCTCGTCTGCGCGTGACCTCGCGCGACGGGCAGAGCCGTCCGTTCCAGTTTGTGGTGGAGTTGCCGCAGGGAGGAGAACGGATCGAGGCGCGGGGCTTGATCCTGGCTGCCAGGTGGCGCGTCCGCATGTACGGCTGGCCGCGGGTCGGGCCCATGCAGCCTCCGGCCGACTGGGCGGCGGTGCTGGGCAGCGAGCCCTTGGCGGAATGGGAGTTGCCGGCGGTGGACTTCCGTTGGGGGGGGTGGCCGGCATGGGAGGGACTGCCGGCCGACCACTTCGGCACGGTGTGCGAGGCGCAACTGCGGCTGCCGGCCGGGAAGTATGTGCTACGCACCGTGTCGGACGACGGCGTCCGCCTGTACCTGGATGGCCGTCTCGTAATTGACAACTGGACCTGGCATCCTCCCGTGGAGGACCGCGCCACGCTCGAGCTGGAAGAGGGCGAGCACGCCGTGCGGATCGAGCACTTCGAGATCGATGGCGTGGCCCAATTGCAATTCTTCATCGAGCCGGCGGACTGAAGCTCCGGGCGGTTGCGGCGTCTGGTGCGGCCTGCGGGTTGCAGCTACCGAGCAGGCGCAGTATGTTGCGGAAAGGTTACCCGAGGCCTGCGTTCCGGCTGGGCCTGTGCGGGCCGGGCGGGGAGGTCGGGTTGGATTCTATCCCGAGGAAGAGCGTTGAATTCGTTGCAGGGCCATCTGCTGGTCGCCGCCGTTGATTTGAGGGATCCCAATTTCTTTCACACGGTGGTTCTGCTGATCCGCCACGACGAGAACGGCGCCTTTGGCGTGGTGCTCAACCGCCCCAGCAACACGCGGCTGAAGGAGGTCTGGTCCAAGATCAGCAAGAGCCGCTGCGCCACGAACGAGTTGTTGTATGTAGGCGGCCCGGTGCAAGGGCCCCTGTTGGCCTTGCACTGCAATGCGGAGCTTTCTCAGCTTCCCGTGATTCCGGGCGTGTACCTCAGCACCGACAGCGAGGAGCTGGAGCTGCTGGCGGCAGACGCCCAGCAGCGGGTCAAGTTCTTTATCGGCTATGCAGGCTGGGGCGCCGGCCAGCTTGAGGGAGAGATGGAGCAGGGCTCCTGGCGCACCATCGAGGCCACCCCAGATCTGGTGTTCGAGGGAGACGAAGCCTTGTGGTTTCGGGTTACCCGCCAGATCAACGATGCCCTGCTGGTCAAGCACCTGCGCATCAAGCACGTGCCCGAGGCCCCCTGGTTGAACTAGCCCGGATGATCGCCCTCATCGCCCACGACAAGAAGAAGGCGGAGCTGGTCGCGCTGCTGCGCGAACATCTGCCCCTCGTGCGCCAGCACCGGCTGGTGGCGACCGGCAGCACGGGGCGGCTGCTGCGGCAGCAACTCGGGCTGGATGTGGAGTGCGTGGCACATGGCCCGGAGGGGGGCGATTTGATCATTGGCGGCCGATTGGCCGAGGGCAGCGTGCGCGCGGTGATCTTTTTCCGGGATCCGCTGACGGCCCAACCGCATGAGCCGGATGTTTCTGCGCTGTTGCGTGTGTGCGACGTGCATAACGTTCCCCTGGCGACGAATCGTGCCACGGCAGAGGCCGTGCTGGCCTGGATTGGGCGGGAGACGTGAACCCACATGTCGCCGCCGCGATGCGTGCGGCTGGGGGCGATCTCAGGGACCGGGCACTGCCCTGCGCGGCTCGTTCGCCAGGCAGGCTTGCATGTTTTGTCCCTGTGGTGGAGAGTAGAGGGGTGGGATGTGCGTTGTTGATGCTCGCTGCCGGGTGAGACAGTGCCGTGGGCCGGGCAGCAGGGCCGGCATGGGGTGCGAAAAAAAAGCAGAGGATTGCCGCGGATGGGGTGGCTCTTGCACATACTTCGACGCTTGGGTGCTACGCCTGTTGCTCCACAGAATGGGGGACAAGCACACGCGGCCGCTGCGAGCGACTCCTCGGCTCAAGGGTTGTGGCAACAGTTCGAGCGGCTGAAGTCGCAGTGTGCGGCCGCGGATGACGAGCTGCGCCGCCTCGACGATTACCACGCCCGACTGCGCGCCGAACTCTGGCAGACGCGGCGGCAGCGGCTGCGGGCCTCGCTCGCCCTGGGCTGGCTGCAAGCGGCCCAGTGGGCGCGCCAGCGCTCGCAGCGATGGCTGGGTACACGTGTGGCCGGTGCATGCCTGGTGGCGGGAGGCCTGTTTCTCCTGGTGCTGGTAGCCACGGCGTCCCTCGCCGTGGCGCTGGCTGGTGTCCCCCCAGTTCTTGCCCTCGCCTGGTGCCTGTTGTACTGGCCCCAGGACGAACGCCTCGCTCCCGCTGCGGTACGGTGGCAGGATAGGCTCGCGCGCTGCTGCCAGCACGCTGACGCGCTGCGCCGCGAAGCGGCTCGACTGCGGCAGCAGCGGCAAGCCTGGCAGGATCGGCGGCATGAATTGCAGAGACAGCTCCGTGCTGCACGACAATCGGCCCAGTACCAGGCCGAGTGCTTGTTGCACAGCGGCTGGCGCCACCTGAGAGGCTATGAGTTCGAGGCCTTTCTCGCCAGGGCCTTCCGACTGCATGGCCTGCACGTCGAGCTGCTGGGAGGCTCGGGAGATCAAGGGGTCGACCTGATTGTGCAGGATCATGGCGTCACGGTGGCCATTCAGGCAAAAGGCTATGAGCACGCCGTCTCCAACGAGGCCGTCCAGCAGGTGTTCACAGGAAAACAGTACTACGGCTGCGGCGCCTGCCTGGTGATTACCAACAGCCGCTTCACCAAGAGCGCGCGAGAGGCAGCCGCACGCGTGGGCTGCGGCCTTGTCGACGGCGATGAACTGCCGGCTCTCGTCCGCGGACAGAAGATGCTGCGAGATTTCTTGTCGGCACCCGGCTGAGACCTTCAGCGAGGCCCCGCTGCTCAGCACCTCTGCCTGATGCCTGCCCACATGCCTCGCCAGATGGTAAGCGTACATCCGTAGCACGCGCCCCCTGTGGCACCGCCATATGGGCTGTCTGTAATGCCGGCTAGCATCGGCCTTGGCATCTGCGGCGCTCGGGATCCACTCGTGGCGTTGTTTGGGTGCCCGTGGCGGTCACGGTGTTGCTGCCCCATTCATGCATCGCCGCGTGGAGTCACTGCTGCGCTGGCTGTGCATCGAGCTGCTGCTGGACGAGTTGCCGGAAGCGTGCCAGTTCCTCGACGTTCACGCCAGCAGGTTCGCGTGCGAGGATCCAGTCGATGTCTTCCAGGGC
This sequence comes from Pirellulales bacterium, assembly GCA_023511675.1. GTDB lineage: Bacteria > Planctomycetota > Planctomycetia > Pirellulales > JAIMBC01 > JAIMBC01. The sequence continues at coordinate 2,565 of JAIMBC010000044.1, read as the reverse complement.
GGCTTGCAGCCGGCCGCTTTGAAAGCGCAGGCTGGCACGGCGGATGCGGTCTTCGACACTTTCCGGGTCGACGGCGAGCAGGGCATCGAGGTAGCGATGCATGGCGGCGGCGTCCCGCTGTGCGTTGGCCACGCCCAGCAGGTTGCGCACGATGCGTGCCAGGAACCCGCGGGGGCTGATGGGTTGCAGGTGTTCCGGTCTGAGGGTCTGGCCGCTCGTGGTGAGCACGAGTCGGGCCGCATCGTCCTGAGTAAGCTGCTGTCCGCCGTTGAAGACGTCGATCAGTCTTGGTTCGCCTTCCGTGGGCCGGTACTGGACGACGAAGTGGCCTGGCAACCCGATCCCCACCATGTTCAGTCCGATGCGGCGTGCCAGCTCGGAGTAGACCAGGGAGAGTGTGATGGGCAAGCCTTCGCGGTCGTCCAGGACGGCGCTCACATAACTGTTGGCGCGGTTGTAATAGTCGGTACGGCTGCCGTGGAATCCCTGTTTGCGGAAGAAGAACTCGTTCAGGGCGGCCAAGCGTTCGGCCTCGGTCGCCTCGGGCGTCAGCGAGCCTTGCAAGAGTTCTGCCAGTCGATCGAATTCCTGCTGGTAGGCTGCCACGTCCAGATCCGGCTGGTCGAGCCGGGCCACCAGCAGCGCGGCGGCGAACAGATCTACCTGCTGCGCATCGCCGTTGAAGGTGCGTTGCAACTCCTGGATGACCGCCTGCTGATGTACGGCGGCGGCCAGCTCGCGCAGCCGCTCGGCCCGCTCGGCCAGCAGGTGTGCCTCTTCTTCCAGCAGGCGTACGGCCGCTGGACCGCCCCCGGCCAGCTCGGCAGCCAATGCGGGGTCGAGCCCGCTGCCTGGCTTTAGCTTCTCCATGGCGGCGGCCACGGCCTCGCGCAACGCCGGCTCCGCGAGTGCAGAACCGAGGTTGTGTCCCATGCGGAACTGCTTGAACTGCGCCCCAGGCTCGCGAAACTTGGCCAGCCCGACCCGGCCCGCGGAGATGTCCAGCCCTTGCTGCTCGATCACCAGGTGCTCGTTGACATAACACTGGACTCCCTGCGCCTCGACGCGCACGCGCAGCGTGTTCCACTCTCCTGGGCGGTAATAAGGACTGGGAATTTCTTGCAGCACCTGCCAGCTCGAAACATCAGGCCCCTCGAAGCGGCTCAACCGCAGTTTCCCCGCGCTGGGGTAAAAGCCATAGTGGCGATGGCCGCCATCGCTGGCGAACACCAGCCCCGCCGCGCCCGACTCGTGCTCCAGCCGCACGGTCACGGCCAGTTCGAAAGGCATTTCCGGCGGCTCGGCGGTCGAGAGGCAGAGCGTACGGCCCCCAAACCCGTCTCCCGCTCCCTGGCACTCGATCCTTCCCGCACGTTGCCGCCACGCACCGCCAAACAGCGTCGTCCAGCGGCGCGCGTCCAGGGCGCCGATTGCCAGCCAGCTATCGATGGCCACGGGGTTGGGCCGCTCCAGCAGACGTTTCAGGGCGTGCACCGGCATGGCAAAGCCCAGATTGGCCGTCACAGCCGATTTGCGTGTGATGATTCCCAGCACGCGCGCCTGCTGATCGACCACGGGGCCGCCGCTGTTGCCAGGCTCGACCGGCATGGCAAGCTGGAGCATGTTCTGGCCATCAATCTCGCGCTGGCCAGACAGCACGCCAGCCACCACGCTGTGCGCCAGTCCCTGGGGATTGCCAATGGCTAGCAGGAATTGCCCCTGCTGCACCGCATCGGAGTCGCCCAGCGCAAGCGGCTTCAGCCCGTGCCGCCCGATCCGCAGCACCGCCAGATCCAGCACACGATCCGAGGCGTGGACCTCCAGCACCGGATGCACAGAGCCGTCCGCAAGCTGGACCTCGATCGGTCGGCCCTCCCCAATCACGTGGAAATTCGTGGCCAGCAGGCCTTCCGCCGCCACCACGAACCCCGTGCCCAGGCCGTGCTGCTTGCCGTCCCTTCCCGCCACGCGGATCACGGCCACACTTTCACGCACTTGTTGCACCAGCTCCCGCACCAGCCTGTCCGAAGCTAAGGGGGAGGAGTCGGCCGGCGCGGGCAAGGGAGCGTCCGACGATGGGGGCGGCTGCTGGGCCAGAACCGTCTGCAGCGGGACGCACAGCATCGCCCCACACAACCATCGCCATGCCACCTGTCTGATCACAACCTCTCCCTCCGACAATATCTCGATGTGCCTGCCGGGCCGGACTTGTGCCATCCTCTGGGTCTGCCGCAGACGAAGGCACGTAGGCAGGCCGTCAAGCACCTGTCTGCGGCTCCGCAGGCCCGGCCGCTACTGGCCCGACACTGCTCCTGCCGGCCGTGGCCGTGCCCGCCGTGCTCGTACCGACCCTGGTTCTGACTGTACGGCCCGGCCTGTGCCGGCCAATCTCGAACAATTTACCTTTGCTCCGCGCACCGCTGGCGCTACGAGTCTGCACCTAGCATATGTGCCGCGATCCAGGCCTTGCAAGCTTGTAGGCGGCTGGTCCAGGGTACACAACCAGGACATGGGGCCCGGGCCGGCTGCGGGCAAGTATCGCGCCCGAGTGGGGATGTGCAGAGG
>JAIMBC010000043.1 GCA_023511675.1 Pirellulales bacterium | reverse complement strand
GGCCATCACACCAGTGAGCGACGCAACCTGCATGAGCCATCCAACACCTGTCCGCCTGGCGATTGTGGGGGCCGGCGCAGTGAGCGACTACAACCACGTTCCCGGCGTCCGGTTGGATCCGCGAGCGGTGCTCGTGGCAGCCTGCGATGCGGACGCCGGCCTACTGGAGCGCCGGCGGCGCGAATGGGGCATCGAGAAGGTGACCACGGATTTTGCCGCCCTGTGCGCGGACCCAGAGGTCGATGCCCTGATCATCGCCACCCCCAATTACATGCACCGACCCATGGCCGTGGCGGCGGTACGTGCGGGAAAGCACGTGATGTGCGAGAAGCCCCTGGGCCTGTCAGCCGCCGAGGCGGGAGAAATGTACCGCGCGGCGCGAGATGGGGGCGTGGTCCACATGACGGCCTTCACCTACCGCTTTGCCCCCGCCATGCGCTATCTCAAGCATTTGCTCCGCAGCGGCAAGCTGGGCGAACCCCGGCACTTTCGCTCGCAGCGCTTCTTGGACCTGCCCGAGACAAGCTGGGGCTGGCGCCAGTACAAAGCACAGGCCGGTGCCGGCGATCTGTTCGACATGACCATCCACCGCATCGACTTTGCCATCGACCTGCTGGGGCCGATCCGGCAGGTGTGCGGCGCGGTCGCCACCTTTGCGCCGCGCACGCGCACGCCCGACGGCCGGACCTGCCCCCCCTCGGATGTGGACGACTGGTCCTGCCTGATCGGCGAGTTCGCCTGTGGTGCGGTGGGCGTATGGGAAGGAACCACGCTGGCCAAGGGATACCACCGCAGCGGCTTCGGGCACGAGTGGGCAGAGATCAATGGCGCGGAGGCCACGGCCGTGTACCGTCTGCACGAGCCGAACGTCGTGCTGTTTGGCCGGGGCGGCGGGGATCTGGAGCCGGTGGACGTACCGGCCGAGTTTTTGCGTCCGCCGGGCAGTCCGCGCGATCCTCACGAGGGACATCCCGCCACGGTATTCCGCTACGATCTGGTGTGGGAGTTTGTCTCCGCCATTCTGGAAGACCGGCCGGCCGTCCCCAGCTTCTACGATGGTTGGCACGCACAGGTGGTGGCGGACGCCGTGCTGGAGGCTTACGGACAGCGCCGCTGGATCGCCACGCCTCCGCCGCCGCGATAGGTGACAAAACGAACGTGAACAGGGCCTGGATATGAGTGCACAACGGCTGCCGCTGCGCAGCGAGGTCGATCCTGCGGATTGCTGGGATCTTGCCAGCTTGTTTCCCAGCGATGAGGCGTGGGAGCAGGAGTTCTCGCGCTGGGAGGCGCAAATCGACGGCTATCGGCGTTTTCAGGGCAAGCTGGCAAAGAGTGTGCGCCAGCTTGCACGGGCCCTGGCCTTCGATAACGAGTTCGAACGCACGGCCGAACGTTTGGGCACGTACGCCTATCTGAAAACGGCCGAAGATACCACCAACAGCACGTATCAGCGGATGCAGGGGCGGTTCCAGAATGCCTCGACCCGGGCGGCCGCGGCGGCCAGTTTCATGCGGCCGGAGATCCTGGCCGTGCCCGACGAGACGATGCGCGCCTGGCTGGAATCGCGGGAGCTGGCGCCTTACCGCCTCCAGCTCGAACGGCTGCTGCGCTACAAGCCGCACACGCTCTCCGAGCCGGAAGAGCGGCTGCTGGCCCAGCAGAGCGAGGTGGCGGAGACGGCCCGCCAGGTGTTCCGGCAACTCCACAATGCCGACTTGACCTTTGGCACCGTGACCGACGAGCGCGGCCGCCGCGTGCCGCTGACACACGCCTCGTTCTCGCTGCTGTTGCAATCGCCCGAGCGCCGCGTACGCGAAGCGGCCTTCCGCCAGTATTATCAACAGTTCGCCGCTCATCGGCATACGCTGGCCGCCACGCTCCACGGCTCCGTGCAGCGAGACGTATTCTATGCCCAGGCACGGCGCTATCCTTCGGCCTTGCACGCGGCGCTCTTTCCCGACCAGGTGCCTGTCACGGTCTACGACAACCTGATTGCCGCTGTCCGCGGTGCCCTGGACAGCCTGCACCGCTATTATGATCTGCGCCGCCGCGCGCTGAAGCTGCGGCAGATCCATCACTACGATACCTACGTTCCCCTCGTCCCCGGTCTACGCACGTATTATCCCTGGGACAAGGCGGTCGAGCTGGTGGTTGCCGCCCTGGCGCCGCTGGGCAGCGAATACACCAGCACGCTGCGGCAGGGCCTGCTGGCCCGCTGGTGCGACCGATACGAAAATGTCGGCAAACAGAGCGGAGCCTTCAGCGCCGGCACTTATGACGGCGCTCCCTACATCCTCATGAATTATCAGCCCCGCGTCCTCGACCATGTGTTTACCCTGGCGCACGAGGCGGGACACAGCATGCACTCCTGGTACTCGGCCCGCAGCCAGCCCTTCCAGTACTACGATTACAGCATCTTCGTCGCCGAAGTCGCCAGCACCTTCAACGAGCAGCTCCTCGGCCGTTATCTGCTCCAGCGCGCCACCACAGACCGGCAACGCGCTTACCTGATCACCCGCGAAATCGATGACATTCGCGCCACCATCTTCCGCCAGACGATGTTCGCGGAATTCGAGCGCCAGATTCACGCGCTGGTCGAGCAGCACGAGCCGCTCACCATCGAGCGGCTGCGGAGCGTGTACCGCGAACTGCTGGAGGCCTACTTCGGCCCCCGCTTCACGCTGGACGAGGAGCTGGAGCTGGAATGCCTGCGCATCCCCCACTTCTACCGCGCCTTTTACGTTTACAAGTATGCCACCGGCATGTCGGCCGCGATTGCCTTGGTCAACCGCGTGCTGGAGGGGGGCCAGGCGGAACTCGATGCCTACCTGGGTTTCCTGCGGGGAGGTTCCTCGCGCGACCCCCTCGATCTGTTGCGAGACGCCGGTGTGGACATGGAACGGCCCGAACCCGTGCAGGCCGCTCTGGAATATTTCGACCGCCGTGTGAACGAACTGGCACAACTGCTTTGAGGAGGCCGAGCCATGCGTCTGGGTCTGGTCACCTACATGTGGGGCGCGGAGTGGGACTTGCCCACGCTACTGGCCAACTGCCGCGAAACAGGCTTCGCGGGCGTCGAGCTGCGCACCCAACACAAGCACGGCGTCGAGCCCACCCTCTCTGCCGAACAGCGGCGCGCCGTGGTGGATCTGTTCGCGGCCAGCGGCATCGAACTGGTGGGCCTGGGCACAACGTGCGAGTACCATTCTCCCGACCGGGAAATGCTGCGGCGGAACATCGAGCAGACGAAAGAGTTCATCAAGCTGTGCCACGACTGCGGCGGGACCGGCGTCAAGGTTCGGCCCAATGCCCTGCCGGAGGGCGTCCCTCCCCTGCAGACACTTGAGCAGATCGGGCAAGCGCTCAATGAGGTGGCCGCGTTCGGCGAGGGCTATGGCATCTCCATCCGACTGGAGGTGCATGGTCCGGGCACGTCTCGGCTGGAGAACATCAAGACCATCATGGACGTAGCCCAGCATCCCGGCGCCACGGTCTGCTGGAACTGCAACGCCACCGATCTGGAAGCGCCGGGGCTGGAACACAACCTCCGGCTGGTGGCCGACCGCCTCGGTACCGTACACATTCACGACCTGATCAGCGACTACCCCTGGCAGCAGCTCTTTGATCTGCTCAACGAGATCGGCTTCGAAGGCTGGACCTTGCTCGAAGAGGGCAGCCCCACCGCCGATCCCATCCGCGTGATGAAGTACTATCGCTTGCTCTGGGAACGCATGACCGCCCCCAGGCACGCGCTGGCGCCCCGCACCGAATAAGCAGCCGTCCACAGGCTCCACGCGCGGTTGTCGGCCGCTGGCCAGCATAAGGCGCCCAGCGGAACCATGGTCCGCCGAGCATGCCAGCAGAACATGCGGCCGCCTGCGGCGGTGCTGGACACTCCGGCCGGGCCTCGAGCACCCAGGCTGGGCGATCAGGCATGGGTCAAGACGCTTTTTCCAGCCGCGGCGCCCGCGGCCGCTGGCGCGTGCCCCATGCGCTCGCAGCCGTTGCGCCAGCGCATGCTCATCCTCACGCCGCGCAGCCTGACGCTTGCCCGCTGCTGCCACCCCTTTCTCCAGCTCGCCGCCTGAAGGCCATTCGCCCGGTGCTGTCCGATCTCACGTACGACAAACTCGAGTGCTAAGCCGCGCTTGAAGAGACGCTGTGTCCGTACACATGTCGGTGCCCTTCTGGCGGATGCCGTGGATCAGATGGTCTCGCGTCCTGCTCGAAGTTCCAGGCTTGTGCGCGGAACGCAGCGCCGATGTGTCGCCCGCAACGCGGCCGGTTCCCGTAGGCGCATCCAGTAGCTAAAGCTGCTCCACGGCGGGTGTTCTGCTTGCCGGAGGCTCGGCCGGCGGCCATACTGCCCAATGGTGAACGAACAACTATTGAGGAGATGTTCCGGTACCTGAGGAGTTTGTAATGCCCGACCCGCTCATCCTGGAGAGCAGCTTGCTGGAGGACTTGCCGGCCCCGCATGGTCGGGCGTGCGAGGCGTGTGGAGCCCCGGTGGAGGCGTGGGATCGGTTCTGCAACGCCTGCGGGGCCCCGCAGCCTCAAGCTGCGTCTGCCGCGGAAGCGGCACCACCCGGCAGGGCCATCCAGTGCGGCAATTGCGGCGCCCAGATCCGCGTCGATCCCAACGTTCGCAGCTACACCTGCCCGTTTTGCGATTCCAACTACGTCGTCGAGCTGCCCAGCGGGCAGGCGCAGCGGCAGCCGCCGGAGTTTGTGATCGGCTTCGCCGTATCGCCCGCAGAAGCGACGGAGAAGTTCCGCCAGTGGATCCATCGCAATTCCTGGTTTCGCCCGGGCGATCTGGCCCGCCGCCGCGTGGAGGACAAGCTGCAAGGCGTCTATCTTCCTTTCTGGTCGTTCTCGATGCTGGCACACAGCCGATGGCAGGCCCAGATCGGAGAATACTGGTACCGCACGGAGACCTATACCACTATTGAGAACGGCAAGAAGGTCACGCGGACGCGGACGGTACGCGAAACCGAGTGGTGGCCCCTGTCGGGGCGGCATCACGAATTTTACAGCGGCTACCTCGTGTCTGGCAGCCGCGGGCTGCAGCAGCGCGATGCGGAGCGCATCAAGCCTTTTCACCTGGCCGCGGCTAAACGGTATCAGCCGCACTTCCTGGCGGGCTGGTCATGCGAGGAGTACTCCGTCGAACGCGAGGCGGCCCTGGATCTCTGTCAACGGGAATTCTTGCGGCGCGAACAGGAAGCCGTGTCCCGCTTCCTGCCCGGAGATACGCACAGCGGCCTGCACGTGGAGACCACGTTCAGCCACGTGCAGTCCGACCTGGTATTGCTGCCCATTTACATCTCGAGCTACCGCTACCGTGACAAGGTGTACCGCTTTCTGGTGAATGGGCAGACCGGGGCCGTCGCCGGAGACAAGCCCATCTCCGCCGTGCGGATCGTGCTGTTTGTACTGGCGATCGTCCTGCTTGTGGTCCTGGCGGTACTAGGCATCCACCTGCTCAACGCTGCATGAACGTGTTGCAACGCTGTGTGACCTGCCAGGCTGTACTGGATGAGGAAGATCTGTTCTGCCCTAACTGCGGTGCCGAGGCCCCGCATGGTGCGCGGGCGGCCCCCGCGATGCGGCTGGCGACCCACAACTTTCAATGCCGCGGCTGCGGCGCCAGCATGAGCTATGATCCGTCGGCGGCCGGATTGCGTTGCCCATTCTGTGCCTCCACGAGCCTACAACCCCAGCGGGATGCCCGCATCCTCTCGCCCCACCGTGTGGTTCCTTTTGCCATCGATCAGCAGCAGGCCATCGCCGCGCTGCGCGCCTGGCTGGGCCGCGGCTTCTGGCGGCCAGGAGATCTGGCCGAGCGGTCGCTGCTCGTCGACATGCGGCGCGTGTACGTGCCCTACTGGGTGTGCGAGGCCCGTGCGTTCACCTACTGGACCGCGGATACCAGCCAAACCCCTCCAGGCGCACGCGCAAACTGGTTTCCGCTCGCCGGAGAACACCACGCCACCTACCAGGGCGTTCTGGTAGGAGCCAGCGCGGCCCTCACTCCCAAGGAAACCGCGGCCTTGTGCCCCTTCGACCTCTCGCAGGGGGTACCGCCGGAGCAGATCGATTTGGATCATGTGATCGTCGAGCAGTTTACTGTGGCGCGCAAGTATGCCCGGCCCCTTGCCCGCCAAGCCCTGGACGCATTGGAATTGCAGGCCTGCCGCCAGCTTGTCCCCGGCGCGTGCCGCAACCTGAAAGTCAACGTACGGCTCGAAGGGCTCGCCACCACTCCCATGCTGTTGCCAACCTGGATGATGGCCTACCGCTATCAAGATCGCGTGTTTCGTTTCTTGGTCAACGGCCAGACTGCGCGCGCCACGGGCGAGGCGCCGGTCTCGCTCAAGAAGATCCTGGTGGCGGTTGCCATTGTGGTGGCAGTTGTGGGCCTGCTTGCCTTGCTGGCGGCTGTGGCCGGCGCAGCCGAAGCTGGTGGAGGATGGCCCGTCCCTCAGCCGCCCCTCGCGCCGCGCCAGGCGCAGGCGTGCTTTCAAACGGCTGGCGGCCTGCGCGTGGAGCTGGCCGCCTGCGAGCCGCAGGTGGTGGATCCCGTCGAGGCCCGCTTCGATGAACAGGGCCGCCTGTGGGTGGTGGAAATGCGCGACTATCCCAACGGCCCGCCCGCCCAGCAACCGTTCCTCTCGCGCATCAAGCTGCTGGAAGATCGCGATGGAGATGGGTTCTACGAATGGTCCGCCGTGTTCGCGGATCGGCTGGCCTTTCCCACCGGCCTGCAACCTTGGCGCGAAGGCGTGATCGTCACACTGGCGGGCCGGATCGTGTATCTGGCCGATACCAACGGAGATGCCCAGGCCGACCACGAGGAAACGTGGTTCACCGGTTTTGCGGAAGAGAACCCCCAGCTCAGGGCCAATCACCCGCGCCTGGGACCGGACAACTTTATCTATGTGGCCAATGGACTGCGCGGAGGTACGGTGGTGCCGCAGCAGTCTGGACACAAGCCGGTACCCATCGGCGGAAGAGACTTCCGCTTTGACCCGCACACCCTGCAAGGCGAGGCCGTCTCGGGACACGGCCAGTTTGGACTCGCCTTCGACCGCTTCGGTGCACGCTTTGTGTGCAGCAACCGCAACCCCCTGGTGCATGTGGTGCTCGAGGACCGCTACCTGGCGCGCAACCCCTTGCTGGCCGTGCCCACCGTGGTACAAGACGTGGCGGCGGCTGCCGAGGCATCTCGGTTGTTTCCCATCAGCCAGACCTGGACCACCTCCATTCTGCACGCCAACCAGTTTACGGCCGCCTGCGGCGTACTTGTGTACGAGGGGAGCTTGCTGGCAGACTACGCCGGCTGCGGGCTGACCTGCGATCCCACGGGCAACCTGGTACACGCCGAGCGCATGGTGCGTGAAGGGGCCACATTTGTCTCAACACCGTGCGAAGAGGGACGAGAGTTTCTGGCGTCGAGCGACTCCTGGTTTCGTCCGGTGAATCTTGAGACGGGGCCGGAGGGCGCACTGTACGTCGTGGACATGTACCGTGCCGTGATCGAACATCCCGAATGGGTGCCGGAGGAACTCAAACATCGCCCCGATGAACGTCACGGAGACGACCGCGGCCGCATCTGGCGCGTGGTGCCGGGGGAGGGGGAGACGCCCTCAGCGGTCGCGTGCAGGCTGCGCAGCAGCGAACCAAGCGAGCTGGCGGCCCTGCTGGACCATGCCAACTCATGGCAACGAGACACGGCCGCGAGGCTGTTATTCCAGCAAGCGGCCGCCGCTGACGGACAACGTGCAGAGATGGTCCGCCTGCTGACCGCCGCCGCAGGCACCGCGCGGCGGCCCGAGGCACGCATCCGGGCACTCTGGCTGCTGGCGCGCATGGGATGCCTCTCCGAAGCGATGCTGGCCCAGGCACTCGCAGATCCCAGCCCGCACGTGCAGTGCCAGGCAATGATCCTCGCCGAACCCCACCTCGCTGACAGCGGCCGCCTGCGCCAGCAACTCTATCTTCTGGCCCGCAGCGCCGATGCGGCTGTGCGCTTTCAGGCTGCCCTCTCCCTCTCTGCCGATCCCTCGCCCGATGCCATTCCGCCGCTGGTGCATGTGGCAAGGCGCGACCGCAACGACCCCTGGACCGTACTGGCCGTGTCCGCGGCCGCTGGCGGACGCGCCGCAGAGCTGCTCCGCGGCATCCTGCAATCCGATGGCGGACCGCAGGTCGAGCCGCGGTCTCCGTCGGCAAGCCAGCCCGCACCTCCCCTGGCGGAACTCGAGAATGTCCTGTGTAAACTGGCGGCACTGGTGGGTGCCGGACAGAACGCCGCCGAGATAAACCTCGCCCTCGAGGCGGCCGCTGCTCTGCTGGAGCAAGAGGAGGCTGGCCTGGCATTCGCCCTGACAGAGTCCTTGGCCGCGGCCCTGCACGCCCGTGGAGCAAAACTGCCCAGCGCTTCCCGCAGCCTCGCAGAGCCGCCCGCGGATGCCTCGGCACGCGTGCTGCAAGCCGCCGCGCGCCTGGCCCGCGACGCCAACGCCCAGCCCCGCGACCGCATGGCAGCCTGCCGGCTCCTGGCCTACGGGCCGCTGGAAGTGGTGGCGATTCTGGCCGAACTGGTGCGTGATGCCCCCACCCCGGCCCTGCGGCTCGAAGCGTTGCAGGCAGCCATCCAGCACGAAAGTCCGCTGGTGGAGCAAGCGCTGTTCGAGCTGCTCACGCCGCATGAGATGCCCGTCATTCGCCGCGCGGTGATCGAGGCCATGCTGTCCCACCCTACACGCGCGCGAGCGCTCGTTTCTGCGCTCGAGTCGGGATTGCTTTCCGTGGGAGAACTCGATCAGCTCCAGGCTCGCCGCCTGCTCGAGCATCCCGATCCGACCGTGCGAACGCAGGCGGAGCGGTTGCTTGCCGCCGCCCTGCCAGCCGATCGCGAGCAAGCCCTGGCCTCGTACCGCCCGGCGCTGGAGCGCAAGGGCGATGCCCGACGCGGCCGGGAGGTGTTCCGCAAACATTGCACCACGTGCCACCGCATTGGAGATCTGGGCGTCGACGTGGGACCGAGCATCGCGGATGAACGCACCAAGACGCCCGAGCAGCTCCTGGTAGACATCCTTCAACCTAGCCGCGCCGTGGACGCCAATTATAAGGCCTACACTGTCGTCACCACCGAGGGCACGGTCTATACCGGCATTGTGCAGTCGGAAACGGCGGCCTCTCTCACGCTCCGCCTGCCCGAGGGGAAACAGGTGTCCCTGCTGCGCGAAGATCTGGAGGAAATCCGCGCCAGCGGCAGCTCCCTCATGCCCGACGGCCTGGAGCGCAATATCTCGGTCTCAGAAATGGCAGACCTGATCGCCTTCATCAAGAACTGGCGGTACCTGGACGGCTCCGTGCCCGGTTTCTCGCAGTAAGGGGTACTGTATTCGCGGGCCCTGCGCGCCCCCCATGCCAGACAGCTTGCCAGGCCAGACGCGATGTGATGGCACGGCAGGGCACCTTTCCTCAGCCAGAGACGCCCCTGCTGCTGGCGGTGCAACAAGCTGGCTGCGAATGGTCATCGAGAAGGCTTCGCCATGCGCTGCTCCCCAAGCTGATCTCCGGCGAGTTTCACACGCTGGACGTGCGGATCATCATGGCACACCGGGATGCCATGGCATTATGGCGCAAGGGTGCAAACTAGAACGCTCAGGACTCGCCGCGTGTTCGCGTGCGGGCGACCTTGCGTTTCATGAACCCGTGCTCTGGCAGCCCGAGGGGTTCGGCCCCCCTGCGGTTGCGGGATTGCCGGGCCCGAAGGCGTGCTGCGCATTGAGTGGATCCAGCCAGGGTAGCTGGAACTGAGGTCAATGAACGATGGCCAATGCCTCCAATCGGAGCCGGGCTCACGTTGCTGATCACAAGCCCCTTGGTGCTGGTGTCCGATTACGTCAGAGAACATCCACCAGCGCGATGTGGATGGCCTCGCCCGCCGTGCGCTTATCTCAGCATAACCAGCCTACTTGACAAACAGCTCGTTGTCGTCCGTGGCTTCGCCATCGGCGCGGTTTCCCAATCGCCGATGCACGTCCTGGCTAATCGCAAAGCTTACGGCACGCACGGAGCCGTCACAAAACGCTGCATTCCATGTGGCCGGATGCACACTACCAAACCGTGTGCTCTCCTCGGTCTGCCCGTCACGTAGCGGCGGAAGATAGCTCGTACGGGCGATGTCGTCCTGATAGCCCGTGTACATACTCCAATCGTCGCCGTGATCCAACCCGGACTCGTAGGCATCGCTGCGAATGTACTTCTCCCCCAGCAGGTAGGTGTGGGACTTACCGTCGAGTATATCGGCGTAGCGGATCTCGCTGCGCAAGTAGCAAATGCCTGTGTGATCGGCCACATCTGGCCACGCATAGGATGGGTCACTGCCCTCAGCAAGGCTGGCTGGACCTCCCCAGCCGAAAATCTCGTTGCGGGGTTGGTCCCCAGCACACACTGCATAATCGCTGCGCGCGGCGGCGGCCAGCGGCTCCGTGTTGACTGGCGTCCGCGCGGGCAGGTAACCCATGGCGAATGGACCGAGCCCGCGGCGGCTGGGGCACACGAACACCGCCTGCGGTATCTGTGCAAGGGTTGCCAGCGCCTGGCGTTTGCGCACAGCGTCAGCACCGCGACCGAGGCGGGCCAGGTCGGGACGCTCAATGTAAGGCAACAGACATCCAATCCATCCACCGGGCTGGTCGCGCCCTGTTCCGCGGTCCGGATCCCACACCCATGCTCCACCCCAGCCGCCGGTAGGAAGCCGGCCATGTGCCGACTCGTGCAACTGCATGGCAATTGCCTGCTGCCGAACATTGTTAACGCACTCGGTGCGCCTCCCCGTCTCGCGAGCAGCCTGCAGCGCCGGGAGTGCCAGTGCGACCAGGAGTCCCACGATGGACACCACCACCAGGACCTCAATGAGTGTGATCCCCCGCCGACCGTGATACGGTCGCCGCTGGCTAGGGCCGCGCAGCAGCCCAGGCGCCTGGACTGGAAGGCGAAACAAGCATAGTACCGAGACCATGCGGCTCCCACAGCGCTCTGGCACGGTTCGCCTGCTCCGCACATCGTCTAGGTGCAAGCGAGCGCGATTCCAGAGAGAAAGGGTGTCAACCTGCGAGCAGGATGTTCGGCGTGATGCTTGCATGGCGGTTGGTGGGCGAGGCCCTTCATATCGTCAGGTAACCTGCGGCCAACAAGGCTGAGAACGTGCCCAAATAAAAGGTGGACACCAGCAGCACGGCCGCCGCCGCAGGCCACGGCAACCGCGCCAGCAACTGTCCCAGCACGATGTATATAGGAAACACTACCGAGACAAAACGGCCCTGGCTGAGCATGGCAAACCTGTAGCCGGCCAGCGTATAGGTAAAGCCCAGGTGCGCCACTCCAAAGAGCGTCTCGTGCCACGTCAGCCAGCCCTTGAGGCGGCCCGCCGCCAACAATACCATGGCGCCCACGAACAGGATGCAATTCATGGACTGGTAGCTGAGAACCAGGGGAAGCCCTGGGTCAACGCTTTTCCAGTATCCGGGCAGGCCGGGCGTATACACCGACCAGATGGGCTCCCAGCTTGCCAGCGCCACTGCCATCTGCCATGCGGCCAAGCTGGGCCGCATTCGCCAGAAGTGTTGTGTCTTGAAGAACGCCAGCGGCTCGCCGAACACGGCCCACTGGTACGCAATAAATGCAAGCAAGCCCCAGACAGCCAGAGGAGCGGCCAGGGCCAGGCGGACCACGGCATGCCGCCAGCTCGTCGATTCATGCCAGACATGCACTGCCAACGGCAGCGTGGCTACCACGCCCACGGGCCTGGTGGCCGTGATCACGCCGGCCAGCGCAGCCAGCACCTCGATCGGCCATTTACACCGCATGCCCAAAAACAGCATCAGGCAGAGCAGCAAGAACAGCGACTCGCTGTACGGCATCCGCATGAAGAAACCGGTTGGGAACAGCGCGGCCGCGAACATGGCGTAGCACGCCGATCCCATGGCACCTTTCCCAGAGCCGCGTACATAGACACCCAGCATCAGCAAGGCGAGGACAAGGAAGACATTGCTGGCAACGAGCGCGACCCAGTGGCTGGGCAGCGGAGCGAGCCACACTCCACAACGAATCAAGAGGGGATAGGCGGGAAAAAAGGCGACCGCCGAAGGTTGGCCGCGCACATGCCAATAGCCGCGCTCGGCAATGGCAAGGTACCATTGTGCGTCCCAGGAGGTAAGGGGGTTGAGAATGCCTGGGAACTCCCCGAGCAGCCGGGGAGGCGGCCGCGGCGAGAAACGGGGCACCCAGAGATGGCCAATGAGCAACCCCGAAAGCACCGCCACTGTCCCGGCCACGTAGGCCGCCGCAGCGACCGCATACATGCGCCGCATGCCATATGTGCCGAAAGATTCGTGCCCCGAGGAGCTACCTGCTGTCGGCGTCGAGGATTCAGGCGGCGAACGCCCGGACTGCGGTGTAGCATCCATGGTGTGATGGCCTCAGCGTTGCGGCTCCGAAGCGGCGCGCCCTCGCAGCCGACGTCTGCGTACATAATGGGCGATCATGGCAACCAACAAGATGGCGGTTGCGGCCAGGAAGATGCCACGCAGGCCCCAATGCTCCTGCACGACCTCGGGCAGCCCATACGCCGTGAGCGTGAACGCCTCTTCCGTCGCGGTACACGGCTTCGGGTCGTCGAAGCTCCACTCCTCGCGCTCGGTCCAACCTTTGCTGGGCGCTCGGGTGACGTATACTACGCGCCTGGGAAATGGCACGTCGCGTACCGCTGGGTTGTACTCCACTGTCTGTACCGCCTCGCCCCACGGCCATTGCACCACGGCCTCGACAACCGCCCAGTGGTTGGAGGGATCGAGCACGGCCCAACATGGGTAGGTACGGCCCCCATCTTTCCGATCGAAGACGATCTGAATGCGTTTCTGGCCTCTCTCCTCGTAGGACTTCACCTCGCGCAGGGCAACCTGCGTGCTTCCTCGGGACTCGAGAAAGTCCACAAGCGAGTAGTAATACATCACTGTGTGCGCGGCTCCCAAATAGCGACTTACCTTCAGGTCCACCTCCTCAACCACGGGGGTTTGCAGAGCGCCGGATCGGTCGTACTGGAACAGTTCATCCTGCGGCCGGCCCTCACTCCGCCCCATGAAAAACGAATACTTCGAGTTGTAGGCCCGCACACTCTTGCGGCTGTCCTTCGCGTTATAGCTCTCAATGGCCCGCCAGGGTCCTGCGAGCCGAAATGTGCCATGGGACTCCTCGGCGACCTGCCCTCCGCGAGTATGGCGTTGGTAAGTCGTGCGAAAGGACACCTCGACGTTTTGCAAGAACGCCGCCAGACGCTCGTGCGCCCCTAACACCTCGCGGCGAACATCGGCGGGCAATACAGGCTGCGCGGCGTGGGCCAGATCAAGAAACGAACCCAACAGCACCACGGCCCCAAGCAGGACGACACCTTTGTTCACGGCAATCTCCACATGAACAGCTGGGATGTGATACGCCTACCTCCGCCAGCCGTTTGCCACGTTGACGCACTAGAACTAGCCGTCCAACGGCGCACCAGGCGGCGCTATTGGCACGTGCACGTTGCAGGGTTCATGATGCCCGTCTTGCAAGCGTCGTTGCCGCGGCAGATGCCCGCGGCGCAGAGCGGCGGGGTCAATGCACCCGTACATCCGGGGTAGGGATACTCGCCTGCCGCATGTGGAAGGCGGTACGCCATCAGGATCAGGAATGCCACAGCCAGACCCCCGAGAAACCGGTACATTGTTCAACCTCCTGAAAAGACGAATGGGACCTGCGCCTATGCAGGCGCACACAAAAGACAGGTTCATAAGGGATGGGTTAGCGCGACACAGGTGCCATCTCCTGGGGGATCATCCGAAATCGAATGTGGATTATAGGGCCATTCGCATCGTCGACGTTCGGAAGGACGCGCACGAGGTGATCCGCCTCCTGCGAATGTTTGACCACTGGAACACGGACCGCCAAGGTTACGTCGCGGCTCTCCAACGGGCGTAATTGCACCGGTAGCTCCGAGGTTAGGATGCACGCACAGTCTACTTGCACGCCCAGGACCCACAGCGAGCGAAGACCGACGTTCCGTAGTGTGAAACCACAGCACACCTGGTCACCCGACTTAACCTCTCCCAGGTTGAGGATCTGCGGTCGCGCGACAAGTTGACGTCGTGTGAAAAGGCTCTGTTGCAGATCTCGGCCTAGCTCTGTGTATCCAAGAGCACCGGCAAGTACCATCCCGACAGCCGCACCAAGAGTTAGCTGACGCAGTTGACGTCGCCAGAGCCGACACGAGGTCGACACGCAAACGCGTTCAAGGAGCCCGGCCATCAACTTTCCCCAGCGACCTTTGCCAGTTGTGGTATCCCAGATGGTCGTGTATGCGGCGAGGTGGTAGGAGAGCCTGGCCAGCCGCAAGTGCCGAGAGCGGATATGACGCCAAGTTGCGAAACCCCCGGGATAAGACAGCATCGCACTCGGGGACATCCGATCGCACTGTTCCCGGGTATCGGTAGAGTGGTTCGTAGTGCACCGTGGCGTTGCTGAGCTTGACCGCAGCTCCGTGCTGGGGGCAGGGCAAATGAGTGCGTACAACCAGGCCATCGTTTAGTTCCAGCTCAAGCGGAACGCGCGCAACCCAGATCGTTTTGGAATCAAGCACGCAATGAACCAAGCGCGCGTTCCCTGGATCAAGTAGGTTGGTGCGTACCGGAGGCAGCCAAACGATGGCGCGCCGAACGCTGGAACGCACGTGTGCGAAGGTGATGATGGCATCCTGGCATTCCTCGCATCCGGCACGCACCAGCAACACGCGCCAGCGACCGTGCCTTAAATCGTTCGGACATGAGACGTGATCCAGGAACGTCGCGCGCTGCCCGCGCAGCGCGGTGGCGTCGATTACATAGGCGTCACGATGGCGCGCGAGATAGACGAGGTAGCCGACGTACACAATGGCTGCCGGGAGAATCAAGGCCGGCATCAAGGCGCGAATTATAGCGCAGCCGGTGCCGCCGCTCGCCCCCCCCCACCCCCCCCCGCCTGCTCCCCCTCCTGCCCCGCTCCGAGTCGTCCACTGGCCAAAGGCGGTGATACGCGTAGTTGCAGCCTAGCCGTGGCGAACAATGCTCCTGCCAAGCCCAAATCTGCCAAGGCCGACAGGTGTGGCGGCACCTGTATCGCACCATAGCAACCGCATGAGCTGTAACCCAACGCTGCCTTTTCTAACGAAACCACGGCAAATAGGAGGAACATCACCCCCACGACGAACGCAGAAGCGGCCCGGGCCAACCCAGAGACCACCCAGGCGGCAAGGCCGAGTTCAGCCATGGGAAGCAGGGTGCTTGCTGCAAACAAGCCCCGTTCGCCCGTACCCCCGCTGAGCTGTGAAACCAGCTTCGCGCAGGCTGCAAACAAGAGCAAACCGGCGGCAGCAAGGCGGCACGCAGTTGTGAGTGCGACAGCCATACTTTTAGGCGTCTTAATCGAGGCTTGCTATGCAGCACCAGCGATAAGCTCATGTAGTCTAGCGGGCGCTGCCGACGCGCGTCAACAATTCGATCAGGGGGCATGTGTACGCACATGAGACGTACGCCATCGCACCTTGTCACTCGGCCTATTTGGTTGCCTCGCGGTGTTCATCGCCCGGATACAGCCGCCTTGCCCTGTTCGCCAAGAGTGTGTCTGGCGGGAGTGTGCAGAGAGGCTGCTGCGGAAGTTAGGCTCAGATGTCAGGGTGGGATTGGGTATCGCGCTTGCAGACGCTTGGCGGGGCCGAGTTGCACCGACGGAGGTGGTGAGCACCGGCAAGGGCGCAGGCACGTAGTTTGGCGTTGGCCATGGCGCCCACTCAGCATTACGGTCAGCAGAACCGCAGCAGGGCGTGGCGGTTCTCTCCTGCTCGCAGGTGGGTGGCGTGTGCCGTAGGCGCCTTGTAGAGTGCGGGCGGGGGGCGATTTCGGACGGCAGGTGTTGGCCGCGAGCGTCGCGTGTCTTCAGATGCCTCAGCCGTGCTGTGCGGCACGGCAAAGGAAGATGCGGTCTTGTCAGGGGCATCATTTCAGGCGGTAACGGAGGGCAGGTTTTCGTGTGTCGCCAAAGTGTGGTATCAAGCTGGCGGCTGCACGTTGTGGTAGAATTGCAGCCATGGTGCGGTCGCTTCTTTTCCGCGCGTGCGCGATGCTGTTGATCTGTGCGGGCCGCTGTATTGCCCGCGCGGAGGATGGGGCGGAGCGAGACCTTGGCGGGGGGCTGCCGGCGGACGTGCAGGCACATTGGGCGTACCGGCCGCTGGCCGAGGTGCGGCCGCCTCAGGTGGGGCGGTCGGAGTGGGTGCGGACGACGGTCGATCGTTTCATCCTGGCGGCCATCGAGGCGCGGGCGACGGAGGGGGTGGCGCTCGTCCCACTGCCGGAGGCTGCAAGGACGGCCTTGCTACGGCGGGTGACGTTCGACCTGACCGGCCTGCCGCCGACTCCGGAAGAGCTGGCGGCCTTCCTGGAGGACAGGGCGGCGGATGCCTACGAGAAGGTGGTGGATCGGCTGTTGGCCTCCCACGCGCATGCCGAGCGGTACGCGCAGCACTGGCTGGACCTGGCGCGGTATGCGGATACGGACGGATTTGAGCATGATCAGATCCGGCCGGAGGCCTGGCGGTACCGGGACTGGGTGATTGACGCCATCGCTCGGGACATGCCGCTGGACGAGTTCATCCGCCGGCAGGTGGCGGGTGACGAGTTGTATCCAGACGATCCGGAGGCGGCCGTGGCCACGGGTTTCTTGCTTTGCGGGCCGGACATGCCGGATTTGAACTCGCAGGAGGAGCGGCGGCACAATGTGCTCAATGAGATGACGGCCACGGTCGGCTCGGTGTTTCTGGGTTTGCAGGTGGGCTGCGCGCAGTGCCACGACCACAAATGGGATCCGATCCGTCAGACAGAGTTCTACCGGCTGCGTGCGTGTTTTGAGGGTTTGGCTCTGTTTGCACGGCATCCGCTGGGTCGTGTGGTGCAGCAGCGCGGCGGCGTGGCAGGTGCCAGCCATGTGTATGTGCGGGGAGATTTCCGTCGCGCGGGGCCGGAGGTGGGCCCGGGTTTTCCGCGCGTGGCCAATCCGTGGGGAGAGGAGGTGGAGGCGGCGCCGTCGGGCGCGAGCTTCGGGCGGCGCGCGGCGCTGGCCCGGTGGCTGACTCGGCCGGATCATCCGCTGGTGACGCGGGTGCTGGCGAACCGTCTGTGGCAGTGGCACTTTGGCAGGGGATTGTGCCGCACGCCCAGCGATGTGGGGACGGCAGGAGATGTGCCCGTGCATGCGGAGCTGTTGGACTGGCTCGCGGCGGAGCTGGTACGTGGCGGTTGGAGTGCGCGGCGGATGCACCGGCTGCTGGTGACCTCGGCGGTGTACCGCACGGCCAGCCGTCCTGCGGGATGGGGTGGGGCGGACCGCGACGCCGAGCGGGCGATGACCGCATGGCGGAACCTTCTGGCGGCCGATCCTGAGAATGTGCTGTGGGCACGCTTTCCGATCAGGCGGCTGGCGGCCGAGGAGGTGCGAGACAGCCTGCTGGCTGTGGGCGGGCTGCTTCAAGGGCGGCGGGGGGGGCCGGGAGTCATGCCTCCGTTGCCAGCGGAGTTAGAGGCCACCCTGTTGCGCGGCCAGTGGCAGACGAGCCCCAACCCGCTCGACCACTACCGACGCAGCGTGTACCTGTTCGTGAGGCGGAATCTGCGAGATCCGCTGCTGGAGGCCTTCGATCGGCCGGACACACTGGCCTCTTGCCCGCTGAGGGGACGCTCCACCACGGCGCCGCAGGCCCTGGCGCTGCTTCATGCCCCGCTGGCGTGGCAGGCCGCAGAGGGGCTGGCCCGGCTGGCACGGGTGGAGGCAGGAGACGATGCCGCGGCCGTAGTCAGGTACTGCATGCGCCGGGCCTGGGGGCGTGATCCCAGCGAGCGGGAGCTGGCCCTGGCCACGCGCTTCTTGTCTGACGGCGGGCCGTTGCGGATCGGCAGCCAGGACCGCCTAGTGGACCTGTGCCGGGCGCTGCTGAATGCGAACGAGTTCGTGTACATTGACTAGCCTGCCTGCGCGGCATTGGCGGTGCCGTGGTAGACATCTTCTGGCCCAGGGAACGCCTGGCGGCACTTTCCCTACCATCCTGGCAGGCACGTGGCATTGATGCTGGTTCAACCGCTGTTTGACGGACCGCTGGACATCGTTGCCGATGTCCATGGCGAGTTGGATTCGCTGCGGCAGTTGCTGGCGATGCTGGGCTATGACGAGATGGGACGCCATGCCGCCGGCCGCCGCTTGGTCTTCCTGGGGGACCTGACCGACCGGGGGCCGGACAGTCCCGGGGTGGTGCGGTTGGTGGCGGAACTCGTCTTTGCGGGCAAGGCGCAAGCCCTGCTGGGCAACCACGAACTGAACATTCTGTTGGGCCATCCCAAGCACGGCAATCACTGGTTCTGGGGAGAACCGGAGGTGATGGATGGTTCGGGGCGGATGGTGCCGCAACGGCTTGCGGACGAGGCGGTCCGGCGCGAGGCGTGGGCGCTGTTCGAGTCGCTGCCCTTGGTGCTGTGCAGGCCGGATCTGTGCCTGGTGCATGCCTGCTGGCAGGAGGAGATGGTGTCGCTCGTGCAGGGCGGCACATCGGCAGTGGAGCTGTACGAGGCACATGACCGCGCCATCCGAGAGGAGCTAGACAGCCGGCAGATCGAGGACAAAGTCGAGCGGGCACTTCAGAGACAGAATCGCAATCCGGTGAAGGTGCTGACTTCGGGGCTGGAGTGCAAGGCCAGCCAGCCGTTCTGGGCGCAAGGCCGTTGGCGGAAGGAACAGCGCGTGGCCTGGTGGCAGGCATACCAGGGCGAGCGGTTTTGCGTATTTGGCCATTACTCGCGGCGGCTGGTGCCGCGGGAGGAAAGGGCTGGCGACGTATTCCACGGCACGCCCCCTTTGGCGCTGCTGGGTGGCGGGCGGGCCATGTGCATCGATTACGCTGTTGCCAGCCGGTGGGAGCGCCGCATGACAGGTGTGGCCGCCGTGTGCGAAGAGCTGCCTCTGGCGGCGCTGCGCTGGCCTGAGGGGGAACTGGTGTTGGAAGATGGCCGCCGCCACGTGCTGGCCGGCGTTCGCGATCGGGCGCCGCAGGCATGAACGGCCCGGCAGTTGCTGCATCCGCGGGCTTTATGCCCGGCGGGGAACGTCCGCTTGTGTCCAGGCGCCGTCGATGAGCCGCCAGGTACGGCTGGTGGGTTTCTTGTCTTGCAGCAAGGGGGGCAGTCGGGCGGGGCGCACATTGTCGTAGCAGGCCAGCATGGCGAAGCGCCGCAGCGAGGCGGGGATGCCCACTGCCGTAAAACCGGGATGCCCCGTGGCGGGATAGGGACCGCCATGGTTCATGGCGGGGCTGACGGCCACGCCAGTGGGCATCTTGTCGTTGAGCAAGCGGCCGACGCGCGTGCGCAGCAGCGGCTCAAGAGCGGCATACAGTTCGTCGTCCTCTCCCTGGGTGCTGGTATATATGCAGCCGGTCAGATTGCCTTCGAGCGACCGGACAATCTGTTGGAGTTCTGCGAGATTGGCGGCCACGACCACCAGTGAGGCATTGCCGAAGGCTTCGCCCTGGAGTTGTTCGGGTTTTGCCAGGAACGTTTCACCCGAGGCGCGCAGCAGCGTGTTGGCAAAGCGGTAGCCGCGGCCGGGGATGGGCTGGCCGCCGGTCACCAGTTGTGCGCCGGCAGCGCAGAGTCTGAGCACGGCCTCATGCAGGTTTTCGGCAACGGCTCCAGAGAGCAACGTGCCGGCGGGGGCATCTGCAAAGCGCTGCTTCACGGCCGAGATGAAGACATCCGTCGCCTCGCCTGCCAGGGTCAACAGCAGGCCGGGGTTGGTGCAGAACTGCCCTGTGCCCATCAGGCAACTGGCCGTGAATTCATCGGCAATCGCCGCGGCGCGCTCTCGCAGGGCGCCGGGCAGCAGAATCACCGGATTGATGCTGGAAAGCTCGAGGTAGATGGGCTTGCCGGCGCGGTCGGCTGCTGCCTTGAGCCGCAATCCCGCTGGGCGACTTCCCGTGTAGGCGGTCGCGCCGACGCGCGGATCGGCCACCAGCCTCTCTCCGTCGGCGTGGCTGAGGCGGTAGAGAAGCTGCACGGTGGCAGCAGGCAGGCCAGCCTCCAGGCAGGCCGCCAGGGCTTCGCGTGCGAAGGCGCGGGTTGTGGCGGGGTGCGAGCTGTGGGCCTTGGCCAGCACGGGATTGCCAGCGGCTATGGCGGCGGCAAAATCTCCTCCTGAGATGCTGCCGAAGGCCAGCGGAAAATTGTTGGGGCCGAAAACGCACACGGGCCCCAGCGGCAGGTAGCAGGAACGGATGTTGAGCTGCGTGTCGATGGTGGGCAGGGCCCAGGAGCCTTCGCGCGCGGCCGCGGCCGCCTGCCGCAGTTGATTGACCGTGCGGGGAAGTTCCACGTCGGCCAGCCGGGGTTTGAGGGGAAGTGCTGTTTCGAGATGCGCCTGTGCGGCAATCTCGGCGGCCTTGCTTTCGATGCGTGCAGCGTAGCCCTCCAGAAACGCAGCGATCTGCTCGGGCGGAAGACGCCTCAGCAGGTCTGCGGCTGCTACCGCTGCCTGGAGGGCTTGCTCGCAATCTTCCCAGGTGCTGACAGGGAAGCGATCGGGCAACGGTTCGCCGGTAGCGGGATTGACAGCCTGAAACGTACCGCCTGCTGCGGCGGGCCGCCAGGCGCCGGCAATCAATACGGGTTCCACGGTCATGGCAAGCTACGGTGTTGGTGTACGGCCAGGTATCTCCTGGGCCATGGTATCAGATAGAGCGGCTATGTGGATGGGTCACATGACAGATGGTCGATCTCTCGCGCAAACCGCAGTCCGGCTGGTGAGGAACATCCGTGGCGCCGCAGGCGTGGTGCCGGACACGCGGCTCACCGCAGCCGGTGCACCATCGCTTTTGGTCAGGGCCTTCGGCTGAAACGGCCCACGCCGGCGAGCGCCAGCGGCTTCGCAGGTCGGCGCGTGTGCAGCGAGATGAACGAGCCGCGAACGGCGGTGCCGGCAGCGGAGGCCTGCGCCCCCGCAGACTAGTGCTGCTGGCGATTGCGGTAGCGGAGGCTTACGCGATGCAGCAGGGCACGCTCCTCGGGGGTCAGTCCCTGAAGGCCGACCTCGTGCAAGCGGGCTAGAATATTATCGACGCGACGTTCTTCTTCGGCCTCGATTTCGGCCCGCCGCGCCTCGCGTGCAGCCTTGCGGGCAGCCAGCCATTGTGCCAGGGGGCCCTTGCGTGCCGGCCTGCCACCCGCTGCGGAGTCGCTCAGCAGCGGCGTATCGCCGGCCGTGGTGTACGCCGGCTCTTCCTCGGCATCGGGGCGCCTGGGGCGTTGCACCTCGGTGCGGGCGCTGCAGAACAGGAACATCCCCAGCAGCACGAGCGGCAAGAAAGCCAGCGGATGGCTCCGATAGGTGAGCGCCGCGGCGGCGCACAGGCCCACAGCACACACCTGCGCGCTGCGCACGGCCCACAGCGCGCCCCGCCGTCTGCCAAGTTGCCGGTTGGCCAGTGCGTGCAGGAAGCGGCCTGCGTCCAGCGGGACGGCGGGCAACAGGTTCACCAGCACAAGCACCCAGTTGATCCAGAACAGCAAAGAGGTAGCGTGCACCCACGTGATGCCGTCAGTATCGGGCACGGGCGGGCGCAGGGGATGGAAGAGCGGAGCGACCTCTCCGCCTCCCAGCAGAATGACGGGGGTCACCACCACACAGATCGCCGCGTTGGCCAGGGGACCCGCCGCGGCCACGGCCAACACGCTACGCGGCTCGTCCACCACGCGGGGGAAGGCCAGCCCGCCAAGGGGCCAGAGGACGATCTCGCTCGCCTGCCCGTCCACCTGCCAGGCCATGAGGATGTGGCCCATCTCATGGAGCAACGTGCTCAGCGCTAGGATCCACAGCCCGGTGGCCACGTACCAGATCAGCATGTGATCCTGGCTGCGGCCGGCCAGGTAGAACACAACCGCGGCCGTGGCCAGAAACAGCATGTGCACACGCACATGCACACCTGTGTAGCGGCCGAGACTCAGGCTCCAGTTTTGCAGATCGTGCATGGCACCTAGAAACCGCGCCACACCGCCTATAGGATGCACAGCAGCCACCGCCCATCTTAGCACTCTGCGCAGCGTTGAGCAACGTGCCGAAACCCTGCCATGAACGAACCTGAGCTGTTGTTTGCCGGCCGGCTGTTCCGCGTGGTTCGGCACGGCTACCACACCGCCGATGGCGCCTGGCACGAACGGGAGACCATCCTCCACCCCGGCGCGGCCGTGATCTTGCCCATGGTCGATGCGCAGCACGTCTGCCTGGTACGCAACTACCGACATGCCGTGGGCAAGACCTTGATCGAGCTGCCCGCCGGCACTCTGGAGCCGGGGGAGGCGCCGCAGGCGACGGCCGCCCGCGAGCTGCTGGAAGAGACGGGCTTTCGCTCAGCTCGGTGGGAGCGGCTGGCGGTGTTTTACATGTCTCCGGGCATCCTGCATGAGCAGATGCACCTGTTCCTGGCCACGGAGCTAGAGCCGGGGCAGGCGCAGCCTGCTGGCGGCGAGCAGGTCGAGCCGCTGATCGTGGCCTGGCAGGAGGCAGTGGAGATGGCCCGCGACGGTCGTATCGAAGATGCCAAATCCCTGGTTGGCATCCTGTGGTATCAAGTCTTCCGCCGCGGGGGCAGCTAGCTCCCTCCCAGTCCGGCGGATGTGAGATCGTTTTGAATGCCGCCCCACATGCCGCCCGTCTGCCCGCCCACAAACAGAATCGACGAAAACACGGCCATCAGAATCAATGCCAGCAGCACGGCGTATTCAACGGCTGTGGCTGCATCGCTGCGGCGCAAGAATCGTTTCACGTATCGCCTCATCCGATCGCCCCCCCGGCATCGCAATTATGTAGATGGTGCCCCTGCTTTGTGCTCTTGAAACCCTACCTTGGCGCTGGCAGGGAGTCAAAAAACCGAGCGACAAGCCTGCACCGGCCGAGCCGTGTGCGTGGCTGGCCGGCACGCCAGCGGCGCCAGCCGGGCCTTGCCGGTGTTGTACCCAGGGGTGGCCGCAGCGTGCCGCAGGGGCCTCTTCTGCTGGTTCCTGACGTACCAGCAGCCGTAGCGCCTGGTGAGCAGGCGAGACTCGGCGGCGGAGGGGAGAGCCGCGCCGCGGGTAGCGCCTGGGCAGTCGGCCCGCTGTGCAGACAGGGGCTAGGGCAATGCCCTGCTGCGGCCTACCTTGCGGGCGGCCTCGGCAGTGTGGCGACGGACGCACCGGGAGTTTGCGTGCCGCGCAGGGGTGCGCGAACGTCTCGCAGCATGGAGCCGAGGGGCAGGTCGTCGGGCGGTCCGGCGAAATCCAGCTCTCCCCGGACCAGACCTCGGACGGCCTGCGGATTGCCCTCCAGCGGCCGTGCCTTGCCGTCCCGCCCCCGCCACGCCAGCACAGGCACGCTAGCATGCAAGACGGCTTCTTCTCCGTGCCAGGAGATGTGATCGATCCAGGAGGGGTGGGGCGGCGCTGTAAACAGGATCAGCGCCCCGTCATGGCCCAACGCCAGGGCACAGCGAGAGGTGTGGATGGCGAGCCGTCCGGGCCGATCGGGCTGCGGATCCACGGGGCAGGCCGCCACGGCTTGCACGCCCCGCAATGTCACCTGGTGCAATCGGACGGCAATTAGATCCTCGCTGTCTGGCCAGGCAGCAAGTTCGAATAAAGGCCCATCGCCGGCAATCAGGGCATCGGCGATGTGAAGCGCGATCGAGCGAGCAGCTAGGCAGCGAATGGCCGGTCCAGACGTGTACCACACGCAGCGAGAGAATTGGATCTTGCCAGTGTTCATGTCGCTACGATTGCCAGCGGGCGGATCCCACTCGACCGCCGACTGCGGCTGGGGCTGGTAGAACGTGCAACCCTGGAAGCTCGCCTGCCATGCCGCAATGCGCAGCAATGGAGCGGGAGGCTCTGGCAGGGGCTGGGAAGCCCGGCCGTGCACAGAGTACCCGCCGGAGCCATCCGGAGGGGGGACGAAGTCCAGGTCCACGAACCGCACGTCCTCGGCCGCCACCAGCATTGTGCCTTCTGTGGCGGCCACGGCCGCCCGCCCCCGCCCGGCGGGACGCACCACCATGCCGGGCTTGAGTTCGAGGTGGGACAAGTCGTTGAGCCGATCCTGCGGCAGCAACAATTCTGCAATCGCCGCCTCCGTCCCTGGAGATGCCTCGTCTGGCAGCTCACCGCCAGACGGCGGCAGCGGCTGCGGACGCTCGTTTGCGGGGGGGGAGACGCCGCGCGGCGGCCGCCGTGACGCGGCTCGAGACCGCGCAGTGTGCGTCACCTCACCTTGAATCCCTGCCGTCTGCGTGCCATGGGTTTGCGAGTTCGGACTTTGCTTGGGCGCACTTTGCTTGGGCGCAGTTCGCTTGGCTGTGGTTTGCTTGGCTGTGGTTTGGGTACTAGCGGATTGATCGACCGCGGTTTGGGGGTCCGCGGTATGGCGTGCGCCGTGCTGCCGTTCTCGCGTGTCGCCACCAGGAGAGGCGTTGGCCCCCTGTCCCCTCACCGCGTCCCCTCTTGCAGAGGGAGGCTCGCTCAGTCTGGGCCAGATCACCACCAGGGCTACCGCCAGGCAGATGATGGCCGCCGCAGCCGCACGAAGGACCAGGTGCACTCTGGACGTTGCGTCGCCACGGTCTGCCACCCAGCGTGCCAGCCCGCGCTGCGATCTGATGGCCCTGCCCAGTGCCGCGCGCCCTGCTGCGGTCGGCATCCCCAGCCGAGAGGCAAGTTCCACGAAGCTGTGCGGCCTGTTAGCCGGATCGAACTGCGTGCACTGCTCGATCGCTTCCAACAGCGCGCCCGGCAGCTCTTGGCGCAGACTGGCCATGTTGTCGCTGGTTAGCCGCTCGCATGCCGCCAGACGTGCAGCCGGCGTAACCCCCGGGCAAGGCTGCTTGCCGGCCAGCATGTGCCGCCACAAGATGCCGCAGGCATACAGGTCGCTGTGCATAGAGGGGGGGGCCGCATGCATGAGGCGTTCCGGCGCCACGCCATCCAGCAGTTCGGGCGTCCAATCTCCTGACAAGGCGCTCTCCACTGGCCGCAGCAGGCCACGCACTCCCGGCATGGCCAGCAGCAGCTCGCCGTGATCGCAAAGCAGCACCTGTTCTGCTCGAATATCGCCGTGCGGCACGTCGAGCCGCTCGCAAAGCGCCAGCGGCCGGACCATGCAACGGGCCACATGCAGCACCAGCTCCGGCGAGAAGCGGCCGTACTGTGCGAGGAATTCCGCCAGCGACGTATGCGGCACCAGCCGCGCCGCCGCCCAGAACCGCCCCTGGGCGATGCCCGCCTCCGTCACAGGCAGCAGACCCACTGTCTCCAGCCGGGACGATTTTTCCACAAGGCTGGCCGCCGCCTGCTCACTGATGCCGTCTGTCCCGCTCGGCTCGGCAACCAGAACCATCTGCTGGACGTGCGTCTCCACATGGCGGGCATGGTAGTACCAGCCATAGCCCACGTACCTCAGCGGGCGCAAAAGCACAAACGGACCTGCACGCAGCACAGCGGCCTGGCCGCTTGCGGCCATGCCGGCTTGCCAAGAAGTTAGCTCTCCCTCGGCACGCAGCGCATCGAGCCAGGCTGCTTCGTAGGCGAGCAGCTCAGGCGGCAGACGGCGCAAGCTCCTCTGGGCGAGGTGCGCCGCTTTGGGCCGGATGACGCCCCGTTCAACAAGTTCGTCGACCACTGGGGGTGCAGCGTACACGTGAGGGAAACCAGCGGCGAGGCAAGCGAGGTGGACTGCGTCACCAGGTTCGTTGCTGTGTCACGGATGTGCCGGGCGGCCAAGGCAGACCAGGCGGCAAGCCACGCCGGGTGATCAGGGGCTGACGTATCGGTGCGGTGAAACGGGAACTGCTGCACTCCGCGTTGGGGAAGGCGGCGCTCGCTCCCACAACGAGATCGTGCAGTGCCATGGCTCGAGGGACACTCGGCGCGAACGGCGGAAAACGGTCTGGTGCTCCAGCAACTCTCCCACCTGCCGGTAGAGGGCGAAGCCGGGAAAGTACAGCGGAGAGGCGGGGTGCACGTCAAGGTACACCAGTCGTTGCACGTTGGTGGTTTGCAGCCAATGTTCAAATCGCTGGGAGGTGATGCTGGGGTGCGGTCCCATCAGGCGCTTGACAACTTCGGGCGGGTGGCGGGATGGAAAGGCTGCCAAATAGGTCCAGGTGGCGAAGTCCTCGACAGGTAGGTTGGCAAAGATGGCGTGCGGTTCCCCCTCACGCAACCACGGCAGCCACTGTCTTGAAACGGCAAGGGAACTCTCAAACGGCCAGTTGCCGCTGTCAGGGACGGCGGGCCGATCGGCCAGATGGCGCGACCCCAAGGCCCACAGTGCCGCTACGGCGCACCATCCCGCTGCCTGCTGTGCGTAGCCACCGCGGCCCGCGCCGCTGGCCAGAGAGGCCAGTCCCGCCCCGGCGGCTGCCCAGGCGGCGGGCAGCCAGGTGTGCAGGAAGCGGCTCTTGCGATTGGGATGCTTTGCGGCTAACACGGTCCCCAGTACCAGCAGTGCCAGCAGAACCCCCGCGCCAGGCCGGAGTTTCGGCAGACACCAGAAGGCTGCCAGCGCCAGGCTGGCTGCGGCCGCCAGGGTCCAGGCTGTGACATGGTAATCGTCTTGCGCGCACGCCCAGTAGTAGTTGAGTGCCGCGAGCCATCCGCCCTCGCTATTGGGCCCGTTCTCGGGGCTGAGGTACCAGACGAAATATCCCAGCCGTTTGGGCAGCAAGAACCAGGCTGCCGAGGGTACCACGTGCCAGAGCGCAAACACGCGACTGCCAGGCGGCAGACGCCGCCACAGTTGGGCACCTTCTTCTCGCCAATGGACGGCGATGCGAGCAACCAGGGCAAGAAAGGCAAGGTGCCAAAGATTCTGGTTCATACCGCCCAGCCGAAGGTCGCCCCAAACGACCCTGGGTTCCGGTCCCAGTACCAAGGAACCAGCGCACATCGCAGCCAGCACTCCGCACATCCAGCTCAAGGGCCGCCGCCATTGCCGTGCCAGCCAGCGGCCCAAGCCCGCGACATTTCCCGAGGCGGCCAGGCCTCGCAGCAGAGCGCGGTGGCGTGCCGCTTCGCAACTGGCCACCGCCGCCAGTGCCAGCAGCCAGTAGTTGTACTTGGCGTAGAAGAGCAGGGTGAGAGAAAGGGCGAGCATGCGGCTCATCCCCTGCCCGCGCGCCCGAGCCGCCAGGTACGAGTGTACTGCCAGCAGCGTGAGCATCGTGCCCAGTGACTCCAGCATCAGGTCGCAGGCAAAGGCCCGATGCGCCGGGCTGGTGAGCATCCAGAAGGCAGCCGCCGTCCCTGCCAGCGTGCCGGCGGAGGGGCTGACGCGTCGGGCGATCAGAAACATCAGCCAGATGCTCGCGCCCCAGGCCGCCACGTTGGGCAACACGGCCCAACGGTAATCTGCCCCTGCCAGGCACGTCGTTGCGGCGACCAGCAGGGGGTGCAGCGGAGGCCAGGTGCGCAAGCGATGCACGTCAAGCAGCGCGTCGATCAGCCGACCGTGCCGCAAGTCCAGCCCTAGCCGCAGCCCCGCGAGATAGTGGGTATTGCGGTCGTGGTCCATCCGTCCCCATAGCCGCTGCGGCTCTGCAAGGAAGCGGCTATACGCCCACCCCGCGGCCGTCGTGCAAAGCACGGCAGCCAGCATGACAAGCACGCGGTCTCCCTTGAGCTGAGCTGGCTGAGGGTCGTGCCGGCTTCCTCCAATGGCGGCCAACCGGCCCCCTGCCGAAAAAACGCCTTCGCGCTGGTAGCACGGGAAGGTCTTTCCCTTGCCGGCACGTGCTCGAATTGCCGAGAACACCGTCGCATCCGTTCCACATTCTTGAACAAGCAGCCGCAGCATGCCAGCTTGGCACGTTCGAAGCAAGGCCGGTTTTCGAGCGGTTCCAGAGCGACCGGAGGGGCCCGGCGCGGGGGGCGGGGCGTGCCTTGCATGCCTCAGGGCAACCAGGTCTGCGTAGCCCCACGCCAGCCAAGAAAGCGCCGCCGCCGGCTCCATCCGCCAGCTCGACCCGAAGGTCACGGCCTCCCGGCCGCTCACGATCTTCCTCTACGGCA
>JAIMBC010000042.1 GCA_023511675.1 Pirellulales bacterium | reverse complement strand
TGGTGGTCGATGCCGCCGAGGGGCCCATGCCTCAGACCCGATATGTGCTCTCCAAGGCTCTGGAATACCGCCTGCGGCCGCTGGTGGTCATCAACAAGATCGATCGGCCCGACGCACGCCCCCAGCAGGCCCTCGACGAGGTGTTTGGCCTGTTCATCGAGTTGGGGGCGGACGACGAGCAGGCGGAGTTTCCGTACATCTTCACCAGTGCTCGGGAAGGGTACGCCACGCATGCACCCGACGAGCCGGGTCGCTCCATGGAGCCACTGTTCGAGATGATTCTGGCGGAAATCCCCGGGCCCCAGGCGGATGTCCAGGCCCCTCTCCAGATGCTGGTCACCACGCTGGATTGGTCCGAGTATGTGGGTCGGATCGCCATTGGCCGGTTGCACGCGGGGTCGCTGCGTGCGGGCGAAGAGGTGCTGGCAATCAAGGGCGAAGGACGCTGCCTGCCGGGGCGAGCCCAGGCCGTGTTCCTGTTCGATAAGCTGGGGCGGATCGAAGTGCCCAAGGCGGAGGCGGGGGACATTGCCGCCGTGGTCGGGCTCGACAACGTGGAAATCGGCGACACCATCTGCCACCCCCTATGTCCGCAAGCCCTGCCGCGGCTCGAGGTCGAGCCCCCCACGCTGGAGATGATCTTCAGCGTCAATACGTCTCCGCTGGCAGGCCGCTCCGGCAGGTACCTCACCAGCCGCCACCTCCGCGACCGCCTCTGGCGCGAGCTGGAACGCAACGTGGCCCTGCGCGTCCGCCCGCTGGAGGGAAGTGATGCCTTCGTGGTCGCCGGCCGCGGCATCCTGCATCTGGGCGTGCTGATCGAGACCATGCGCCGCGAGGGCTACGAACTCTCGGTGGGCAAGCCGCGCGTAATCACCCACCAGCGGCACGGTATTGTGGAAGAGCCGTTCGAGACGCTGGTGGTCGAGGTGCCGCCGGAACGGCTTGGCCCTGTCATGGAGCTGGTGGGGTCGCGCCGTGGCCAGCTCCAAACCATGCAAGGGCGCGGCAGCTACCAGCATTTGACGTTCACCATACCGGCACGTGGCTTGATCGGCCTGCGGACTCGATTGTTGAACGCTACCCAGGGCACGGCCGTCATGCACCACCGCTTCCTCGGCTATCGTCCCCAGGAGGGAGAGATACCGGGCCGTGCCAACGGCGTTCTGGTGTCCACAGTGCGTGGGCGCGCCGTGGCTTTCAGCCTGGACGGTTTGCAGGAGCGTGCCGAGCTATTCATCGCTCCCGGGGACGAAGTGTACGAGGGTATGATCGTCGGAGAAAACAGCCGGGCGGGGGACATGAATGTCAATCCGACCAAGGAAAAGAAACTGACCAATATCCGCGCGGCGGGAAACGACCGCAATATCCTGCTCAAGCCGCCGCGCCAGCTCACCCTGGAGCTGGCTCTGGCCTATATCGAGGAAGACGAACTCGTCGAGGTCACGCCCGACGCCATTCGTTTGCGCAAGGCCGTACTGAGCGAGGCCGACCGCCGCCGTCTGGCGCGCCAGCGGGCATAGCCGCCGACGCGGACCGCGAAAAGCCGGCGATGTCCCAAGCGCTTTCAGCGTCCGGGCCATGCACGTGCAGCAGCCCATCTTCTCAAGCACGTGCCAGCCGCCGCTTGCTGGCGGGACAGCACCGCGCGCGGCCTCGGGGCGTGGCACGCCTCAGGGCCGTGCCCATGGCCGCAAGGCATTGGTCCTGTGCTCAAGGCCGTGCGCTGCCCACAAGGCCGCGCTCATGGCTCCCAAGCCGTGCCCCGAGGTTGCTTGACCAGGGCTTGCGCCTCGTCATACGATTTGGCAGCGGCGCTCGTGATCCCCCTACCAGCCGCTTCGCAACACTTTCTCCCGGGCGTCTTCCACCTGCCGAGCAGAGGAAGCGCTGCGAGGGTGCCTGGTTTGCCGATTCCTCCTGCCACCAACCTGAAGCCATGAATCATCTGGACGCACTGCGGCAGCTTCAGATGTCGCTGGGGGCCCAGTTTGCCGGAGACGCGCCGCCTGCAAATTATGGCTCGAGCGAGAAGGAGTATGCTGCGCTGCACGCGTCGGTTGCGGTGGTGGATGTGGCAGATCGCACCCAAATCGAGCTGCGCGGGCCGGACCGGATCAAGTTCCTCCACGGCCTTTGCACCAACGAGATCCGGCGGCTTGAACCGGGACAGGGCTGCGAACTCTTCCTGCTCGATGCCCGCGGCCACATCCTGGCACACGGAGCCGTGTTCGCCGGTGAAGAGTCGCTGGTGTTCGAGACCGTTCCCGGCCAGGCCCAAAAACTCCTCACACACCTGGACCGCTATCTGATCCGCGAACAGGTGCTGCTGGCCAACCGCGCACCGCAATGGGCAGAACTGTTGCTTGCCGGCCCGCAGGCGGCCGAGTGCCTGGCACGCACCGTAGGCGGCGCCCAGGATCAACTCCCCCGCACGCGGCTCGCCCACGCGCAGTTCAGCCGCCCCCAGGGGGCCGTGGAAGTTCGTTGCCTGGATTGGATCGAGCCACCCGCGTTTCTGCTGAGCGTGCCCGCGCTGGAGTTGGTATCCGTGTGGCAGCAACTGCTCTCCGCCGGGGCGGTCGCCTGCGGCAGCGAGGCGTTCGAGCAGGCTCGTATCGAGGCTGGCTATCCCTGGTATGATGTGGACATTACAGAGCAGAACTTGCCCCAGGAAGTGAATCGAGACAATCTGACAATCTCCTTTACCAAGGGGTGCTATCTGGGTCAGGAAACCGTGGCACGCATCGATGCCCTGGGACACGTGAATAAGAAATTGGTACGCGTCCATTTCACAAGGGCAGAGGCATGCGGGCCGGGCGAGGCCTTGCATGCGGCGGGCAAGCCCGCCGGTTCGGTCACATCGAGTGCTCGCTCGCCCCGTTTGGGCGGCGTGGTGGGGCTGGCCTACGTGCGCCGGGAGTTCTGGGCAAGCGGCACGGTGCTGGACTCGGCCTGTGGGCCCGTACACATCCTGTGAGATTCTGGTCCATCGATTGTTCAGGCGCCCCGCCGCACCACGGCAGCCCGGACGCAGCCGGTGCGAGAGTGTGGCGCCTGACTTGTCCTCTGGGCTCTTGTGGATGAGCGATGGCGCGTGAGGAGGAGGATCGTGAAGACCTGTTGCGAGAGGCCACTGCTCTTTCCGTGCGCGCGGAGCTGGAGCTGGAGGGAGAGGCTGCACCGGTGGTCGTAGGCTTCCGGGGAGAGGCGGCCAGCCTGTATTTCGGGGCGGATCCCGTATACCACTTCAATGCGCAGTATGCCTTGCGGCGAGCGTTCGTGGGCGGAGCTTTGCTCAAGGCCGAGCGAGGCCGGCTGATTCAATTGCGCCGCGAACGCACACCGCACCAGGTGTTGTTGCTCTCCCGAGAGCTGACTGAGGCGGAAGCGGCCCAGATCTTGGCAGCTATGGAGGATCGCATCCGGCGGCTGCACACAGCCCTCGCCAACGGCCAATACCGCCTGAACGGCGCCGTACCTGCTGCGGATTTGGCCATGAGCAAGCTTTGCCAGTGGCTGGCCGACTGCCCCCCGCATCCCCCCATCGCCGAGACGCCTCATGTAGGAGGCTGAACTCGGGGCCCCAGGGGTGGTTCCCTCGCCGTCAGTCATGGCACGGACATGCTCGATACGCCAGCCCGCGCATGCCGCCAGGCATGCCAACAGCGAGGAACATGGCCGACCAGGCCGGTAAGCACAGCCGGCGTACCCGCTACCTTGACAGCATTGTCGGCAGGGTATGCCCGCTTGGGGCAAGGCAGGCTGCCCATCGATGTGCAGGCCATCGTCCGGAGCCAGAGGCCGGCATGGGGAATGTTTCTGGGCGCGCGGGGCAATGCCGGCGATTCGGGGGCGATTCACCTCACACGAACTGAGGTTGGCAGCAACGCGCCCCGCCGGCTATGATGCGCTGCGCGGCGAAGTGGGGATACTGGAAATGCAGGCAATGCGAGGTACGACAGCATGGACACGAGCCGGCGGTTGACATGCATCTGCCTGGTAGCAACGCTGGCGGCGTGGCTGGCCGCTGCGGGCTGCGGCCAGCCTGCCCGCGGACAGCAGCGCAGCGAGGTCCAGGCAGAAGAGCCTCCCGCAGGGCGCTTGGTCCGCAAATTGCTCGCCAAGCGCAAGAAGCGGCGCAAAGAACGCGCCTCCGAGACGGCCGATCCTCCCGCGCCGACCAGCCCGGCCGATGACAGCAGCGCCCCCGACCCCAGCGCCGCCGCCGGCGCCACCGACCCTGGCGCCACAGACGCCGGCGGCACCCCCGATCCCGACGCGTCTCTCCAGCATGCCGCCGGCGGCGGCGATGGCGCAGCGGCCACGCAAACCGGCGGCGCCGCTGCCAGCGGTGGGGCCGCTCGCCGCCCCATCAAGCCCCGCCGGCTGACCCTGGAGCAGGCCCTCGATCTGGCGAGGGAAGGCATCCAGCGAGCAGCCGAAATCAAGGACTATACCTGTACCCTCCTCAAGCGCGAGCGTGTGGGCCGCAAGCTGGGAGAAGAGCAGCGCCTGTTCATGAAGATCCGCCATGAGCCGTTCAGCGTGTACACCCGATTTGAGGCGCCAGACGACCTCAAAGGGCAGGAGGCGATCTACGTGGAGGGCCAGAACGATGGCATGCTGATTGCCCACACGACGGGCTTGACAGGCAAGGTGGTGGGGACAGTCCGTCTGGATCCCACGGGCTATCTGGCGATGAACGGCAATCGCCATCCCATCACGTCGGCGGGCATCAAGAACTTGCTGGTCCAGCTTGTGGCGTTGGGGGAGAATGAGCCTCGTGCTGCGCGGTGCAAGCTGACATACGGTCCTGGGCCCGAGATCGATGGCCGTCCCTGTCGCCGGTTGGAAATCGTCCAGGACGCGCCGCAGGGGGATTTTCGCCTGGCCCGGGTGCGGATCGACATCGACGAAGAGTGGCAGTTGCCGGTGCACTACGCGGCCTACGAGTGGTCTCGTGCCCGGCAACCTGAGGCGGAGTTGGTTGAGGAGTACACCTACCTGAACCTGCAATTCAACGTGGGGCTGACGGACCGAGACTTCGACCCTGCCAACCGCGAGTACAGTTTTCCGTAACGGGGGTTGCAGGCTGGGGCCGCAAACGGCGGAGGCAAACCGCCGAGCATCAGGCGTGCTGGGCGCGTCGCCGTACAGCGAGCCAGGGCGCTGCAAATCGCCACGTGTCAGGGCGGTTTGGGCAACGAAACGGCACATCACCGGCTGCCTGAGATCAAGCCGTGCTGCGGGAGGCTAGACAAAGCTCTCACGGCTGCTGCCTCGTTTGCGTCTCATTTGCGTGGCTGGGCGTCTGGAGTCTTGCTGACCTTGCAGCGCGGCTTTGCCCGGGGGTTAACGGGCCGGGATCCTGGGAACCGGACCGCCAGGCTATAGCACGGTCAATTTTGGCAGCGGCGGCGCGGCGCGGGCCTGGCGTGCCAGGTTGCGGACGAGGGTGCGGCAGATCTCCTCGAAGTAGGTGGCGCCGGCGTCAGGCCGGAAATTACCCTCGATATCCCCCTCGTCGCCGTTGATGCGGATCTGAATGTTGATGGGCACTTCGCCCAGGAAGGGGATGTCCAGTTCCGCGGCACGGCGGCGTGCCCCGCCGCTGCCGAAAATGTCGTAGCGCTTTCCCGTATCGGGGCACACGAAATAACTCATATTCTCGATCATTCCCAGCACGGGGATGTTCACCTTGCGGAACATGGCGATGGCCTTCACGGCGTCCAGCAAGGCCACATCCTGAGGCGTGCAGACGACGATGGCCCCCGTCAGCGGCAGAAGCTGGGAGAGTGTCAGTGCAATATCGCCTGTCCCGGGCGGCAAGTCGATGATCAGGTAATCGAGTTCTCCCCAGGCGGTGTCGCGGAGAAACTGGGTGATCGCTCCATGCAGCATGGGGCCGCGCCACACCACGGCCTCGCCGGGCGGCACCAGAAAACCCATCGACATCACCTTCAGCCCGTGATGGTCGATCGGCTGGATGCGATTGTTGGCAATCTCCGGCCGCTGGTGGACCCCTAGCAGGTGGGGGATGCTGGGCCCGTAAACATCTGCATCCATCAGCCCCACGCGGCAGCCGCTGCGGTGCAGCCCCCAGGCCAGGCTGGCGGCGATAGTACTCTTGCCCACCCCCCCCTTGCCCGAACCGACCGCAATCACGCCCTTGGCGTGCAGGCCGATCTGTCCCATCTCTGGGGCCGGTCGTGGAAAGGGCACAATCTCTACCCGCACTGGCTGCGCATCTCCCAACGCCTTGCGCACCAGCTCGGCACATTCCGCCGCCAGTTCAGGCCACAGCGGGGCGGCAAACGTTGGCAGGGCCACGCGGACGTGCAGGCCCGCTTCCGTCTGCCGGACCTCGCGCACCTGCTCCGCTTGCAGCGGTCGGCCCGTCTCCGGATCGGCTAGCTCCTGTAAGGCCGCCCTCACGGCCGACTCGACTTCTCCCGTGGACATGCAACATGCTCCCTAGCTTGGTCTCGAAACACCGCCTCCCCTTCTCCCCGCCGCTTCGGGCCATGGCAGCCTGGCCCAGATCCGCTCGCGCAGCGGCTCGTCTGGCGGTTCTCCGCACGCCCCACGCCGCCCAATCATCCGCGCCAGCTCCAGCAGTCCCAGGGGCGAACCGACCACATGCACAGCCCCGAACTCTCGCAGCAGTGCATGCCACGCCTCCCCCACACGTTCGACCGCCGCCGCGCAGATCGCCTCGGGATATTGCCGATCGATCTGATCCAGCAGCCGCAAACGTGCGGCAAGCGACTCCTGCGTGCACTCCAGCAACACAAACGCGGCCGGCGCACGATCCAACTCGCTCAGGCAGTCGGCCGCAGTGCGCACCTCGACCAGCCGTATCCGCGGCCAGCCCTCTCCTTGAGAGGCCGCAAGCCGGCGCCAGTCTGCCGCCCAGCGGCCCTTACGTTCGCAAATCACCAATGGTGCCATGCCGATGTTCGCCACCCTGGAAACGATGGCCCGACGAATCATAGGCGGCTCGCTCCCCCTTGGCAATCGGCCAGAAAGCGGGCTTGGGCACGGGCCTCTTTTCCTCGCCTGCTGCGGCAGGGCAGGATCCTGCCCTGCCGCAGACCGGGCTGCTGAGCCGCCCCGTTGCGGCGCGGCTCCCGTTACAGCACGGCCCCCCTTACGGCAGGGTTCCCATGACCGCGAGGTCCCCTTGCAGTGGGGCTTCCCGTGCGGCTTGACGAGGTGCCGACCCACTGTTGCCGGCCGAATCGGCAGCCTATCATCAACCGTGGCTGTCGAATCGCGGGCACTGCGGCCCGCGCCCCTACCGATGTCATCCCCTTCACCCAACACGCCGAACCGCCAGGCAGCTCCGCGCCCCGCCGAGTCAGCCTGGATCTGGCTGTTGTTCTTCGCGCTGGCCGCCGTGCTGGGGCTGTTCGCCATTGCCCCCAAGTACCGTCAGCGGCAGGAACGTCTGGAACGCGCCTACAAGGCCCGCCAGCAGGCCGCCTATGGCACGCCGGCACGCCCCTCCCAGGCGCCGCCGGAGAACGAGCAGCCGGCCCCGCCGTCGGCCATCGTTCCCTGGCAAACGCTCGCCGTGCTCTTGGGCCTGCTGCTCTGCATCCTCGCCGCCGGATGGCTGCGTTCCCGCCAAGGCCCCCGCTGCTCCCCGTCGCACCGGCAGCAAGATCCCACATGAGCTGGCTCTTGGAAGACGTGCGCCCGCTGCTGCTGGCCGGCCTGCTGCTGGAAGGCCTGCTCGTCCTGTTCTTCGTGCGCACGGGCCGCCTGGTAACCTTTGTACCCATCGTCATCCTGCTGGCACTGATGGGAGCCGCCGTGCTGGTGGAATACCTGGTGGTCACAGACAAGGAGCAGATTGCAGCCACGCTGGACCAGGTGGCACTGGCCCTCAAACAGAACGATGCCCAGCGCCTGATGCAGTTCATCGACCCCCAGGCACGCGACATGCGGCGGCGCGTCGACTCTGCCATCGGCCTGGTGGTCATCCGCGAGGCTGAATACCGAGACTTGAGCGTCACCTCGCAGCCCGGCAGCCCGCCCACGGCCACGGCCGAGTTCATCGGCCGCGTGGCCTTTACCGACCCTAAACAGCAGGCTCCTTTCAATCACTACATGCGGCGGTTTCGCGTCCACTTCCGCAAAGTCGACGATCAGTGGATCATGACCGACTATGAGGTGAGCGACGTGCTGGGCAAACAGCCCTTCACCCGTACCCCCTATTGACGTGGTGCGAGACCGCCCCCACGGCCGCCTCCACAGCATCCGGTCCGTGCGTGCAGGTGTAGCCGGTGGAGGGGGCTACGGGGCCATGCGAGATCAGGCTCGCCCTGGCAGGCAAAGCTTCCA
Source organism: Pirellulales bacterium (assembly GCA_023511675.1). Classification (GTDB taxonomy): domain Bacteria; phylum Planctomycetota; class Planctomycetia; order Pirellulales; family JAIMBC01; genus JAIMBC01. The sequence continues at coordinate 19,964 of JAIMBC010000042.1, read as the reverse complement.
GCCGGTGCGTGGTTGCGGCAGACCGCTGCCCACAACGACCGCCGCCCTCGGCAACGAGGGGCGCCCTCGGCAACGAGGGGCGCCGCCAGATTCATCCCCGCCGCCATACGAGGCTGCTCCGCGTGCCTCCACAAAGAGATGGCAGAGGCGGGCCAGGCCGCTGCGGGCGCCGGCGGCGGCCCAGGCCGCTCAGCCGCTGTTTGGCGAGAAGTTCGCCCCGTGGACCATGTTGGGTACGTCTTCTCAAGCTTATCCGTGCTGATGGCCAAGTTCCGTCGAGCGGGCCGCCAGGGGTGTGCACGCGGCCTGCTGCGGCAGGGCCAGCCGGCAGGCGCACCTTTCCCTTCTGGGTCGGCGTGGAGTAGATTAGCTGATGCCAGCCTGGGCTGACTCGTACTCCTACCAGAAATCATGAGCAAGCCACAACCTGCCCCCACGCCCGACGAGGTTCGAGCGCGCATCCGCCGCGCGGGCTTGCGCAGCACGGCCTCGCGCGTGGCCGTGCTGCAACGGTTAGAAGCCGCCGGACGCCCCGTGACGCATGCGGAACTGGCTGAAGAACTCGGCCGCCAGGGCTTCGATCGAGCCACCGTGTACCGCAATCTGGCCGACCTCACCGAGGCCGGGCTGGTCACGCGCAGCGAACTGGGCGACCATGTGTGGCGGTTCGAAGCGCGCCGCGAGGGGCTGCCGCACACGCTGGACCATCCCCATTTCGTCTGCCTCGATTGCGGCAGCGTGGCCTGTCTGAGCGACGTGCAGATCCAAATCCAGCCCGCGCCGGGCAGCAAACGTTCGGTGATCGGCCAACTGACAGAGGTGCTGCTCAAGGGACGCTGCGGCCGTTGTGTGTGAAAGCACCACGCCACTCGCCAAGGGGCCTGTAGAGCATTCGCGCAGCGTAACAGACGCTGCGGCCGTTGTGCATGACCTTCCGTCTGGCAGTGGGACGAGCGGCTGCCCCCGCTCGACCTAAGGCTGCAGAGCGGCGGCACGGCCGCGCGTCGCAGGCTCAGGCCGCGTGGCGGGTGGTGTGTAGCGGCCGCCGCGATGGACATGAAGCCATCACTCGGAGCGATGTCCCATGTGCCCATCGGCTGCGCTCTGAGCGCCCGCAGCGCGTCCTCACGATTCTGGAGCAATGCCAGGGCAGAGGGGAGGGCGTGCCGCCGCTAGGCCAGCAATTCGTGCACCACGCGCGCGCCTGTGGCCGGCGCGTCGGTGAGGGAATCCTCGCGCCCGTGGTGGCGATACGTCAGCCGCGTGTGATCGAGGCCGAGCTGATGCAGCAGCGTCGCCAGCAAGTCCTGGCAGCTCACCGGTGACACGACCGCTCGGTAGCCGAACTCATCGGTGGCTCCATGGACATAGCCGGCCTTAAAACCGCCGCCGGCGAGCAGCAGGCTGAAACCGTGTCGGTTATGGTCCCGGCCGTTGCCACCCTGGGAGATTGGCAGGCGGCCGAACTCGCCGGCCCAGATGACAATGGTGCGATCCAGCAGGCCGCGCTGCTTCAGATCCTTCACCAATGCTGCCGTGGGCTGGTCCACCTGGGGGCAAAGCTCTTCGAGCCCCTTCTTCAGGCCGCTGTGGTGGTCCCACGGCGCGCCGCCCGACCTGATGGGAACCATGACCTGCACGAATCTCACCCCTGCCTCCACCAGCCGCCTGGCCAGCAAGCAGCGTGTGCCGAAGTTCTCGGTCACCTCGTTGTCCAGCCCATAGAGTGCACGCGTGGCCGCTGTCTCGCGGCTGAGGTCCAGCACGGCCTCGGCGCCCTGCTGCATGCGCGCCGCCAGTTCGTAATTCTGAATGCGTGCTTCGAGGTCGCTCTCTCCCGGGAACAGCCGCAGCCGTTCTTGATTGAGGCGTGCCACCAGCTCAAGGGTCTTCTGTTGCACACCCGGCGGTCGCTGTTGGTGTGGATGCAAGTTCAACACGGCAGCGCCGCGAGACTGGATCTCCGTGCCGCGGAACTGGGCCGGCAGAAAGCCATTCTCCCAGAGGGTGGTGCCGCCATTGTTGTAGCCGGTGGGATCCCGCAGCACGATGTACGCCGGCAGCTCTTCGTTCTCGCTGCCCAGCGCATAACTCACCCATGCGCCCAGGGCGGGCCGTCCGGGAAACACCTTGCCCGTATTCAAGCAGCGCGTGGCCTGGGGATGGTTGTTGTTATCGCTGAACATCGAGCGGATCAGGCACCACTCGTCTGCCACCGAGCCGATGTGGGGCAACAGCTCGCTCAGCTCCATCCCGCACTGTCCCTGGGGTCGAAAGCGGAAGGGACTGGCCGCCAGCTTCTTCTCCTCACTGCCGGGCTGCAACACCTCCACCTCGCCGGGGTAGGGCTGGCCGTCGCGGCGGGCAAGTTCCGGCTTGGGGTCGAACAGATCGACCTGACTGGGACCGCCGGCTTGCAGCAGCAAGATCACCGCTGTTGCCCGTGGCGCAAAGTGGCCGGGCCGCGGGCGCAAGTCGTTGCCGCCGGGGCCGCTTGCCAGCGTGTCCGAGGCAGCCCGCCCGGCATCCATTTCGAGCAGGTGTGCCAGCGCAAGCGTGCCGAAGCCGAGAGACGTCGTGCGCAAAAAGTCGCGGCGAGTAAAACATGCCCAGGCATGGCGGACAGGCGTGGTGCCAGGGACGTCGCCCCACTCGGCACGTGGGGAGGAGCTGGCAAAGCGGAAGGGATGCATGGTAGGTCTCGGACTGCGGCTTCATGTCTGCAATGGCACAAGCGCGGTCTGCCGGCTGCGGCGGGTACGGCACTCGCTGCGCCTACACGCCGGCGCCAGGGCGATGTTGTGAGCACGGTCGTGGCACATGATGGCGAATGTTCCGTGTCCGGGCGGGGCGCACGTCTCTCGGGACTACTCGATGTACAGAAACTCGCTGCTGTTGAACAAAGCGTGGCAGAGCTGCACCAGCGCCTCGTGCCGCGCCGCCTGGGGAGCCGCTCCCGACGCCTGGTACAATGCGGCCTGTTCCTCCAGGAACCGCGCGCACCAGCCCTGCTCGTCGGCGTTCGGCAGCCGACACAGGATGAACCGAAAGGCCGCTGCGATCTGCCCCGCGGGCTCGGCGGCGCATGCTTCCACACGCTCGGCCACGCCTTCCGATCGAGAGCACACAAACGCGTCGTTGAGCATGGTGAGAGATTGCAGCGGCACGGCAGACGCCGTACGCGCCACGCAGTTTGTGGCGATCTGCGGCTGGTCAAAGACTGTCAGCAGCGAAAGATTGTAGGCCCGCCGCGTCAGCAGGTAGATACTGCGACGAAACTCGTCGCGCGGATCCGCTAGCTTGTCGCGAGCCACAACCACCGAGCCGTCAGGCTGGGCTGCCGTCATCACCGGCGGACCGCCCATGGCAGGGTTCAAACGTCCGCTTGCGGCCAGCAGGCAATCTCGCACCGCCTCCGCCTCCAGCCGCCGCAACGGCATGCGCCATAACAAACGATTGGCCGGGTCCACCGTGGCCGGATCGGGCTCGCGGCCCGCCCGCACGATGGCCTCCTGCCGATAGGCCCGCGAGACCAGCAACGTGCGCAACAGATGTTTCAAACGCCAGCCCTGCTCGATGAAATCGCTTGCCAGCCACTCCAACAACTCCGGATGCGAGGGCAGCTCTCCCTGCCGCCCGAAGTTGTCCGGCGTATCGACCAGCCCGCGGCCGAACAGCGCCGCCCACACGCGATTCACCAGCACGCGTGCCATGAGCGCGGCGGGCGGACGCTCCGGCTGCGTCAACCACCGCGCCAGCGCCAAGCGCCGGCCGCTGGTCCCGGCATACGGCGGGACCACATTTGCCAAAGCGTCCCCATCATCGTCCAGCACGCTCAAGAAGCCCGGCTGAACCTCGGCCCCCGGCGTCTCGTAGTTGCCACGAATATGCACGTGGGTCGCAGGCACGGCTCCCACATCGTACAGGGCCTGAATCCTGCCCCAGCGCCGCTTGCCGGCATTGGCCGCGGCGATCTCTCGCTCCAGCGCAGCAATCGCCGCACGCTCCTGTTCGGCTAGCGCCGCCGCCACCTCGTCGGCTCCCACGGCAAGCAGTGGGCCAAGCTTGTCAGCAAGGTACTGCTGCACGGCGGTACGTTCTGCCGCCGGAGTTTGCAGGGCGGTACGCACGTCCTCCCGAATGGGCTCGGGCAGGCCGGCCAGGCGCGTCTCGCGCAGCCGCTCTTCATGCGGACCGCGTATCGCGGCGATTTCGGCCTGCAACAGCGCCACGCGCGCATCGATCTCTCGATTGTGCCGCTCGATCTCGGCCTGCTCCGCCAGGCCCACGTCGGGCACGCTCCGGTCTTGCACCTGCGGCTCGTACGGAACCACTGCCCGCCAGTCCTGCGGGTTGTAGGCTGGAGCGAAAATGGCCATCAGCCGGTAGTAATCGACCTGAGGTAACGGGTCGAACTTGTGGTCATGGCAGCGTGCACACTGCAGCGTCAGGGCCAATAGACCGGTACCCACGATCTCGAGCGTATCGTGCACAATGCCATAAAAGTTCTGCGGGATCACCCCTACCCCCTCGTGCGTCAAATCCCGCGCTGTGCGCAGGTAGCCGGTGGCGACCAGGGCGTCGATCATCTCCGGCGTCAAGTGCTCGGCCCGGCGCCAATCGTACAGCTCGTCGCCAGCAATCTGCTCCACGACGAACTGATCAAACGGCTTGTCCGCATTGAGCGAGCGAATGACGTAGTCTCGGTATTTCCACTTGCCTTCGCTGGTGATGACCAGCGTGGCGTCCACATCGAAGCCCACCGTGTCGGCATAACCGGCGGCGTCCAGCCAGCGGCGGGCCCAGCGCTCTCCAAACCCTGGCGAGGCCAGCAGCCGCTCGACCAGCCGTTCGTACGCGTTCGGCGAACTGTCTGCCAAGAAAGCATCGACTTCCTCTGGCGGGGGAAGCAGGCCCACCACGTCCAGCCAGAGGCGGCGGACAAGGGTCTGCCGCTCGGCCTCCGGGGAAAAGGCCAGCCCCGCCGCCTCCAGCCGAGCCAGCAAGAAGGCGTCGATGGGCGAAGCCACCAGCTCCGCATGCCGCACTGGCGGAATGGGGGGATGCGCCAACGGTCGAAAAGCCCAGTGCTGCCGATCTGCCTCCGTCACCGGCGGCGGACTCCACACCACGTCCGGCTGATCCGCCGGTAGCCCCGCAGCGATCCACGCCGCCAGCTTGGCAAGCTGTTCTGCGGAAGGACCAGGCGCACCGTTGGGCGGCATTTCGCCCCGCTCGATCCGCTGTATCACCAAACTGCCGGCAGCATCGCCCGCAATTGCCGCGGGGCCGCTGTCTCCACCCCGGAGTATGCCAGCCACGCTCCGCAAGTCCAGGCCCGCCTCCCGCTCGTGCAGGCCGTGGCACCCCATGCAGTGCGCCGCCAGCAGGGGCGCAATGTCTCGCTCGAAACGCGGAGCAGCCCCCGCGGGCTCCGAGGCACGCGAGCTGCCCGCCACAAGCAACGCCGCCAGCAACAACCACCGCCTTGCGGCGCAATGAAACGACCCTGCCCCGGCAGCTACGCTCACGGGCAAGTGCATGGGTGGGCCTCCGGTCAGGCCGCGCAGAACGGGAACAGGGGTACTGCGCGGGCGCACGCCTCATGTATAAACAGTCGTCGATGGGTCGGTCAAGAGTGCGGACCTTGTATCCCGGCGTGCCGGCGTGAGCGCGTGGGCAGGCGTGAAGAGTTACGCTGCCGCGGTCTGCTGATCACCTTCCCCGCATGCCGGCGTTTGCGGCCAACAAGGCGAGATCTTCCACGCAGGCCACGCTGGTTGAGGGGACCGAGGATCCAGCCCTGTGAGGGAAGGCTCGACCAGTTGGCGATTTGACGCCGCAGCTACTGGCCGCTGGCGGCCCACTCGCTGCCCGAATCGTCGCTGAGTGCTCGCGTTGAGAGGGCCTGCCACGTGGCCAGGTCGATGCTGTCGCTGATCGAGCGGACCGAACCATCCATCATGGCCACGTTCACCAGGTTCGGATGATAGCTGCGCGCCGTCACCGCCGCATAGGTCATGGCGGTCAGGCTCACGCCTTCTTGCATGCTGGTATAGTCCACGTCGTAGACAATCCCCGCCACGCTGCAGAGCACCTCGGTGTTGGGCGCAAAGGTAGTGGTGAATCCCGCCTGATGCGACCTGCCGTCTACCCACTCGGTATGGCCCGTGTTGTTGTCGAGAACAGGCCCCAACTTGGCCTGGCCGCCCAGGGCACAGATCTGAGCGGGGTCCAGCGGGGGCGAGGGCGGGGCATTATTGGCATTGCGAAAATAGGGTGTGAATGCCTTGACTTCCGCCAGCATCAGCGTGTTGCTGAGCCCATCCCGGAACGATGAGGGTATCAAACCGCTATTGGGAAAAAACGCCCCCAGACCGCCCCTCTGTGTGTTGGGATCGTACACCAGCCACACGCCCATGTTCACCCCGTAGTTGATGGGATAGTGTATGGGCCGGGCCGGAGTGCCCCCCATCCGCACACGGTCGTTCATCTCCGCAGGGCAGATAAGCTGCGGCACCCGGAGGATGGCGATGTCTGGTTGTAGGGCGTAACCTATGCGGAAGTCGATGGCGTTGTAAATCGTTTGCTGCTCGATGTAGGGAAGCACCCGCGCCTGCGCAGACCAGTGGCCGCCGGAGTTCTGCGCGGAGGTGCTACCCGGAAGGATGCAAAAAGATGGGGGAAACACCCGCAGGGCACTCTCGTAGTTGAGCGTGGCGAGGGCCATCTGCTTGAGATTGTTCTTGCAATGGGTGCGCCGGGCGGCCTCTCGAGCAAACTGCACGGCGGGCAACAGCAAGCTCGCCAGCACGCCAATGATGGCAATGACCACCAGCAATTCGACCAGCGTAAACCCATGACGGCGACTCGACATCGTGGCCGGTTCCTTTTCTAAACTGAGACTCAGTATCAATTGAGGCTGATTCTACAACCCGTCGCCACGTTGTCAAGCCGGGCAGCCCAAAGCACGACATTCGTGCCAAATCGTTGGCACAAACAGACTTATGAATACAAAGACGACTCGGCAGCCTCAACGGGTGAGCGACGTTCTTTTGCAAGAACATCCCAGCCAGCCAACTTTTAATTGGGTTTCAACAGCTTGGAGCCACCGAGGGCTGCCTAGATGGCGGCCGGCGTGCCTGGAAGATCACAGCCGCCACCGCCCTGCTAAAGGGGCAGCGGCAGCGGAATCACTTGCAGTACCCTTGATTGCCGGCCCCGCCCAGGCGGTCGCCCGGCGGCAGGGGAACCTTCTCCAGCTTCTTTGATCGCCCGCGGAGTTCTGGCGAGGACGTGCTGGCCGCCTGGTGTGCTTGGGCACGCCCCCTTCAAGCGGTAAGGCTCCACCTTACACCCAATCTCAAGAACCCGAACACGGCAGCCCGCCGTGGCGGCCATAACCGCTGCCCAGCCTTTGGCCGCTGGTGGTGGCCCGACCCCGATGAGGTGGGGCCCGCTCCCGCCAATGCCTGCTTAACATCTGGAAAGCCGGTCTTCGGCCTTTGCATCCCGTCAGCCGGCCTTCTGTCGCTGGCAGGGTTTTGCGATACTTCCGCCCCTGTGGAGCCCAGGCAGTCCAGGCAGCACGGAGGGTGTGGATCGGGTATGGAGATCTTTTTCTCTGCGGGCGATCCGAGCGGCGATCTGCATGCGGCGAACCTGATTCGCCAGTTGCAGCGGCGTCGACCAGGCATTCGCTGTGTGGGCTACGGCGGCCCCGAGATGGCCCGTGCCGGCTGCCATCTGCATGCCGACCTGACCAGCCTGGCCGTGATGTGGTTCTTGCGAGCCATCCTCAACCTGCACAAGTTTCTCTTGCTCTTGTGGCGTGCAGACCGTTACTTTCGGCTCCACCGACCGGACGCGCTGGTACTGGTCGATTATCCCGGCTTCAACTGGTGGATGGCGCGGCGGGCCAAGGCGCACGGTATTCCTGTCTTCTACTTTGCTCCACCGCAGATCTGGGCGTGGGCCAGTTGGCGTGTGAAGAAGATGCGCCGCTACGTCGATCACGTGCTGTGCAGCCTGCCGTTCGAGGAAAGCTGGCTGCGGGATCGCGGCTGCCGGGCCGTGTTTGTGGGTCATCCGTTCTTCGATGAATGCCGCCACAGGCGTTTGGATCAGGCCTTTCTGGACCGAGAGATCAGGCAGCCGGGGCGATTGGTCACCATCCTGCCTGGTTCGCGTACCCAGGAGGTCGAGCAGAATCTGGCTTGGCTGCTGAAGGCGGCCACCCTGGTTCACATGGCGGTGCCGGATGTCCGCTTCGCGATCGCGGCGTTCAAGCCCCAGCACGCCGAATATGCCCGCCGCCTCGCCGCAAACTGCCACCTCCCCCTGGACGTGCACGTGCGGCGAACTCCTGAACTCATCGAGCTGGCAGAGTGCTGCCTGGCAGTTTCCGGCTCCGTCTCTCTGGAGCTGCTGTATCACGTCCGCCCTACCGTGGTGTTGTACCGGCTGGGGCGCGTGGCCTATCGCGTGCAGGGCTGGTTCCGCCGCGTCAAGTACATCACGCTGGTAAACCTCCTGGCAGCTCGCACCATCTTTGTGCGCCGGGCGGCGGATTTTGACCCGCATCGCGACGGCGGCGACGAGATGTTATTCCCCGAGTTTCTTACCTGCGAGGATCGCACAGGCGAGATGGCGGCGCAGATCATTCGCTGGCTGGTGGACCCGCTAGCGCGCCGGGAGCGCATGGCGCGATTGGCCCGCCTGAAGGTTCGTGTGGGCATGGATGGAGCAACGCGCCGAGCGGCCAAGTACGTACTGCGGGTGCTGGAAGCGCCGGCCCGCGTTCCTGCGCCTCACTTCAAAGCCAGTTCCCTGCGGCGTTCACGGCACGCACCGGCGTCTTCGGATACGGCTGCCGACGACACGGCGGCTTGAGCGAGTCCCGCAGGTCCGCCACACTTGGCGAGCGGCTCCCCACTTCCTCCCGCCCAAATACTCCTCTCTGGCCCGATAGGGTGCAGCGGTGCAAATGGTTTGACTAAGCATCATCTGCACCCGGCGATGGCTGCCCGATGTTCGTGACCTCCTGCCATCGCACGTCCAGCCCGCACGCTCAGCCTGCTGCCGACCGCCTCGTGCGGGCCCCGTCCAGCCGCGGTATTGTGATGGGCCGATGGGGGGAACTCGCACGGCTGGCCCCCAAACTTGGCCTTATGGGGGCTGGAGGCGGTTTTGTGAGGGGCCGATGCAAGTGCCGGGGCTGGGCAGGCGGGTGGAAGTGCGTCTCTCATCGGCAGGCCGGTGGCCGCGCCCGTCTCGTGGGCAGAGTGGATGGGCCATGCGTTCGGGCGGCGCGCGGCGGTGCCGTATTTGCCGAGCGTGCGGCCTGTGCGGTGCTGATCGGCGTTGATTGTTTGGGCGAGCGGCTTTTGCTATGTGCGTCCGCGCGGGGCCGTCGATGCACATACAGGATCGTTACGCCTGGACCGCGCCTGCGGCAGGGCAAATCGTTACGGAGAACGGTAGGCACGCCATGATGGATCGTCCTGGGCCTGTCCTGGGGTGGGGGTGCTGTTGTTGGGGGCTGCTGCTCTGCTGCGGCTGTTCACAAGGGGCCGCCCTGCCTGGCCCACGGCCAAAGATGGAGGCAAATCCGTCCGTCGCGTGCGGCCCGGAGCGCCTGGTTCCGGCCCGCGGCGACGGAGAGAATGGCTCAAAGGCCGCTGGCGCTGCCGTAGCAGAGCCGCGAAGGCTGCCGAGCTGGCTGCTGGCGTCGGGGCCAGGGCGCTGGGGCGCTGAGAACCATTTGCCCGGGGGCATCTTGGCCGGCCACGACGAGCCGCTGCCTACGGCCCGGGTGGTAGGCTGTTACCCCGCGCCCCTGGACGATGAGCCGGCCGTGTCTCCTGACCGCAGTTTGAGGCGTGCGGAGATTCCCGAGCACCTCTGGCCAGAGAGGGTGCGTGGGCCGAGGCTGGAAAGTGGAGCCCCACGGCAAGCGACGGATGGCCCCTCCGCGGCGGGCTTGCCCGCACTTCCAGCAACGTCAGGCCCGCCCCAGCCGAAAAAGGCGGCTCGTCCGCTTGCAGCCGAAGGCGAGCGCGATGCTGCTGGCCCGGAAAATGGCCCGCCTGCTGCCGAGGGAGACGAGCTGCCATCCCAGGCGCAGAGGCCAGCCGAGCCTCAGTCGCTCCCGCCTGCTGAACCTCCACAGCCGCTGTCGGTGAGGGGGGGTGAATGTCTGGACCAGCCGCTGGAAGAGTCCCAAGCGGTGCGTGTGGAGCCGCCACTTGCGGCCGTGCCGGATGAACAACTTTCGCCTGAGCCGAGCGAGCCGCTAGCCATGGAGCACAGCGAGGGGGAGCATAGTGAGGGGGAGCCCATCTCCGCCGCAGGGGGGCGAGCGCAACGTCACCCTGGCATGGACGTGGTGGCGGATCAGGCTTTATGCCGCATACGGCGGGGGTGGAGTCTGGCCTCGCGCGGGGCGGTGTACTCGGCGCGGGAGGAATTCCTGGCGGCCTTGCGGCTGCTGGCAGAGGCGCTGGACGTACAGGAGGGTGGCCGCACTCATAGCCAGGCCCTGGCTGCCGGCCTCAAGGCCCTGGAAGAGGCTGAGGACTTTGTGCCGCGAGGCACGGCTGTGATCGATGTTCCCCGCGTGGTGCGCAGCCATGGCACGCCTGTCTGCAAAGGGCAAGACGTGGAGAACCTCCAGCCCCTGGCTGCCATGACGCGCTACCATACCTACGCACAAGAACGCCTGGCGGAAGTTGCGCCGGGCGAATCTGCGGCAAGCTGGGCTTTGTTTGGACTGGGAAAACTCTACATGGTGCTGGCCCAGCAGACGCCGCCAATCGTCGCCGCGGAGGCCAAGGCCATGGTCTATCATCAGGCAGCCCTGGCCACCTGTCCCGATCATGCCCTGGCGGCCAACGAGTTGGCGGTGCTCTGGGCCCGCATGGGCCGCTACGACACGGCGTGTGCCCTGTTACAGGCAGCGGCAGAAGCGGCGGGCCGTGCTGAGATCTGGCACAACCTGGCCCTGGTTCAAGCGCGGTTGGGCCGGCACGACCTGGCACGCCATGCCGCGGCAGAAGCAAGCCGGCTGGCGCGAAAAGGCACGTTCCCCACGGCTAGCCCCGGAGCCATCGATTGGGTTTCTCCCGAAGTGTTCGCCGGCACCGCCCGGCCTCCCACCGAATTGCAGTCTCTTCAGCCCGCCCAGGTGCAGCCCGCAAAATCTCCGAAAACGCCCGCGTGGCCTTCGTGGGGCCGGGCCACCCCGAAGACCAACAAGCGATGATGCCCCTCAGGAGTGCTGATCATGTCTGGCCGTGAGTCCTTCCCCCACCATGGTTGGCGAGCCGCACTGACCTTTGCCTGCTGCGCCGCAGCAGCCCTTGCCGCTGTGGTCTTCCCTCCCGCTCAGGGGCCAGCCGGAGAGTCTGGGTCTGCATCCGCCGGCGTCCAAGTAGACCGCCGCCGACAGGCGAAGCCGCGCAGCTCTGAGCAGCCGCTCCCGGCGGCGCCAGCACATGGCCAGGGACCAAACAAGCCTGGGCAGCGTGAGGTCCCACGGCCGTCGGCGGCGCGGGCCTTGAACCGCACGTCGCAGTGCAAGACCAGCGTAGGCGACATTCAGCTCTGTCAGGCACTGGGGCCGGCCGCCCCCTGCCCCGTGCAGGGGATCGACTGTGCTGCATGCGGTTGCTCTCCTCGCGGCTGGGATGCCATGAGCGCTATTCCCTGGCAGGTGTATGGTCAGGGCGAGTACGTGGGCCACGACCGCCTGCCCCACGTGCCAGAGTACCGGCTGCGTGTGGACGATCAGTTGGAACTCGTATTCCGTGTGACGCGCGAAGAACTCTCCGAGCCGTACCAGTTGAACGTGGGAGACGAATTGCGCATCGAGTCGGCCGTGGCAGAGCCGCTCAAGCGCGACGTGGTGATTCAGCCCGACGGCATGATCTCGCTGCCGCTGGTGGGTCAGGTCAAGGCCACGCGCCGCTCGGTGGAGCAATTGCGGCAAGAACTCGAAGAACTCTACGAACAGTACTTCCGCGTACCGGGAATCACCGTCACGCCCCTCAAGGTCAACAGCAAGCTGGAGGATCTAAGGGCCACCGTGGACAGCCGCCAGGGCTTCGGCGGCCAGTCCAGGCGAGCGGTCGTCACCCCCGAGGGAACGATCGGCCTGCCCGGCCTGGGCTCCGTACCGGCCCAGGGCCTGACGCTGGAAGAACTCAAGCTCGAGATCGACGCGCGGTATGCACAGCAGATTCAGGGCATCGAGGTAACGCCCATTCTGCTTGAGCGGGCACCACGTTTCATCTATGTCGTGGGCGAGGTCAAGACCCCCGGCCGCTATCGGCTGGAAGGACCCACCACCGTGATGCAAGCCATCAGCCTGGGCGGCGGCTGGAACGTGGGCGCGAACCTCCGGCAGGTGGTGGTTTTTCGCCGCGGCGACGACTGGCGCCTGCTAGCGACCATGCTCGACCTCCGCGGCGCCCTCTACGGCAAGCGGCCGTGTCCCTGTGACGAAATCTGGCTCAACGACGCCGACATTGTGGTGGTGCCCAAGTCTCCCATCCTGGTGCTCGACAACTTCATCGAGCTGGTGTTCACCAAGGGAATCTATGGCGTGTTGCCGTTTCAGACGTTCTACAGCTTCAACAGTTTCAGCACGGTGGCCGGTTCCTAGCGTGCGGCAGGCAGCCAGGTTGCGGCCGCCCCGCACCAGCAAGGCTATTCCCACGGGGAGGGATCGCCGAATTCGGCGCGGGCACGAATGAGCAGTTCCTCCAGCCTGGCACGCTGGTCGGCAAATGCTGGATCCTCGGCCAGGTTGGTTAGCTCCTCCGGATCCCCCTGCAAGTCGAACAGTTGTGTGTGGCGTTCTGTCCCCACACGGTAGGCAATCAGTTTCCAGCGTTCGTCGCGCACCATCCGCTGGCAATCTCCATAGGCGGCAAACAGCCATTCCCGCAGGCCCGCTGCGGGCTGCTGCAATAGCGGCGCCAGGCTGCGCCCCTCCAGGTCAGCCGGCGGCTCCATACCACACAGCGCGCACAGCGTGGGGAACAGGTCAAAGAGATACACCAGCGCCATGCACTCGCCCCGAGCAATGCCGGGCCCGGCGAGCACCAGAGGCGGCTTCACATGCTCGTACAGATTCTGCTTGCCCATCAGTCCGTGCCGGCCGCCCACGGCCAAACCCTGGTCGCTGGTGAAGACGACCACCGTGTGTTCGAGCGCGCCCTCCTGTTGCAGCTCCTGCCAGATGCGGCCCAGCTCGTGGTCGAAACATGAGATGGCGGCGTAGTAATCGGCCAGGTGCCGGCGCATCTCCTCCGGCGTTCGCGGATGGGAGGCCAGCAGCTCGTCTCGGACCCGCAGCGCCCCGTTGTCGAAGGGGTGCGTGGGCATGAAGTTGCGCGGCAGGCTGAGTCGTGCGGGATCGTAGAGTGCCATGAACTCCGGCGGAGCCACGCGCGGGTCGTGGGGCACGGGCGGACCGAGGTAGATGAGAAAGGGCCGCTGCTCGCCGTCCGCTTGCCGTTGGCGGAGCCACGGGAGGGTACGTTCAGCCATGAACTGGCTGGAGCGCTCGCGGGCTGCGGGCTCCGCATCGTCGTGATACACGACGGTCTCGAACGCCTCGTTGCCGGCCAGGAATGTGTTATGGCGCTTGCCGATGTACAGCGTCTGGTAACCGGCGGCACGAAACACTCCGCCGAGCGTGGGCCCCGCATATGCGGCAGCCGTATGCTGCGGGATCCGCCACAGCGAACGGCCCGTCATGATCATCACGCGGCTGGGAGCACACACTGCGGGAATCATCGACCCCATGCAATAAGCGTTGTGGAAGACCATCCCCCGCCGCACCAATGCGTCCAGATGAGGCGTGCGAATCTCTTCGTTACCGAGCGCAGCGATGGTGTCCCACCGCTGGTCGTCCGTTACCACCAGCAACACATTGGGGCATGGCTCGCCGCCCCAAGCCGCGGCTGCCAGACAAGCCGCCAGGCACAGGCCATAAGCGAGAAGACGGCTCCTCATCGCTGACGCCACGCTGCGCCCGTGTGGCCGCACAAGAAGCTCATCAGCGCCATCACCACCACGTTGGCCCCGCACCAGATCCAGGCTGTGTGTCCCAGCTCCCCCAGATCGAGCATGGGGGACTTCTCCGCGGGTGTGGCCAACACTGCGGCGGTGACCAGGGCGTAGGCGGCGGCGACCGCGGCAAACAGAATCATCCCTACGCGGAGCGTGGCCGCATCAGGCAGCGCTGCCAGCCACACCACGTAGGCGAGCTGCACGGCCACCAGCACCGCCAACGCCTGTGCCCAAACGGGTGCCAGTTGCAGCTCGATGTGATTCACCAAGGGTGCGGCGCTGAACAGCGTTACCAACCCCAGCACCACCGCCAGCCAGTACGCGTTTTGCAGGGCATCGGGATGAGCACGCCAGCCTGCCAGCGGCGTGCCCACGGGCACCGGCTGGAACCATGCGTTCCGCCGCACGTGCTGCTGCTGCTTCGGCGCCGTGTTCGTTCGAAGCCCCGACATGCCGGCAGCCGGCGGCCTGGAAAACAACGGAGCCGCTTGCGAAGACGCCGCTGCGGGGACAGGCGGCGGCAGGACCGCCTTGTTGCCTTCCTGCCGTACTACCGGCGGCGCGGTTGCTTGTGGAGCTGAGCCGGGCGGCAACACGGGTTGACCGGAAGATGCCGGCATTCCAGCCGTTGGGGCTGGCATCCCGTGCGTGGCATTCGAGGTGCCAGCCGGAGGAACTGGCGCGCCCTGGGGAGCGAAGGGCATCTCAGCCGCAGGGACCGGCGCAGCGTGCGGAGTGGCCGCCACAACAGGCGGCGGCGTCGGCTTACCGTGCGGAGGCGCCGGCACCAGGACACGAGAATCCGGCTGATCGTCCCGCTGTGGAGCGGGCGGGGAAGGCTGGCCATGCGGCCCAGACGCGCCGGCCGGCTCCCACAAGTGGTCGGGGCTTGGAAGACGAGCGGGGCGGACTGGCCGTGGCTGGCGAGGAGGCGGCGCGGGGCGCTCTGCCGCCGGCGGAGGGGGATGCCGAGCCGAGGGCCGCTCGCCCGCGGGGGGGGCGGACCGTACCCGCACCGATACGGTTTCTGCTTCAGAGCGAGAGAATGACGCCACCGGTGCGGGAGGCTTGTCGTCCGCCGCAATTAGGGGTGCTAGCAGCACGTCGCCCGCCACGGCTTCCACGTCCTTGCCGCCACGGCGTTGCCAGGGGGGATGGTCGGGCACGCTACCCAGGTGTCGCGGCATGCGCTTGGGAGGCGGCACCTGGCCGCCCGGCACGTTATCAAATCCCAGCCAGGCCTGAGGCTGATCGTCCAATCCCGCTTCGGGGATGCGATCGGGCGGCAGTGGCTCGCCGGGCAGCGGCTGGTCGGGCAGTGGCTCGGCGGGCGGCAGCTTACCTCCCGGTGCTGCGGGGCCGCCTTCTGCGGGCCGCTGCGCGCTCCGGCTGCTGACGGGGTTCAGCACCGGAACGATCACCAGTTGCCGGCACACGGGGCAACGGCCCTTCTTGCCCGCTCGATGATCGGGCACCAGCAGCCGATGGCCAAATGGACACAAAAAACGTATCGCCACGTGCGCTCCCAGACGCCAAGCTCGTGCGTCGTTTCAGTTTCCCCACCCGTGGCAAGCCGGTCAAGCACTCAGGTGGAGCCAGGAAAGGCGCAGGGGGCCGCGTGCCTCGCCATCATGAGCAACACGAGGCCTGCTGGTGCGGGGACGCCACGCAGATGTTGCGCCCGTCCCAGCGCCGAGGCCGCCTGCCCTTGCGGCGGTTCGCAGCAGTGCTTCACCGAGCAAAGTGGCGGCGGGCGCCTTGACGCCGGCGGAGTGCCAGGCCCATCGCCGGTGTCCTGCCTGTTACTATCCGGGGTGCGGGGCTGGCCGCTCGTCGGCGGCTACTCCCAGCACGTGCCATGCCGGCGGTACGGGCGCGATCGCGTGAACGGGCAGCCGAGAGTTGGGATGCACAAACTGCAAGCTGCGTGCATGGAGCGCAATGCCGCGCAGGCGTTCGTCGGCATGTTGTGGGCCGAAGGGAATCGAGCTGCCGTAGAGTGCGTCTCCCAGCACGGGATGCCCCCGCGAGGCGGCCTGCACCCGCACCTGATGCGTGCGGCCGGTTTCCAGCTCGATCTCCAGCCATGAACCGTAAGGCGTCCCTCCCAGCGTGCGGTAATGCAGCGTGGCCGCGCGCCCCAGAGGGTGCTCGGCCGAGACGATCTCCGCACGCGGCTGACCGTGTACCTTGTAAACATGGTCGTGCCAGGTTCCCGACGCTGGTACGACAACTCCCTGCACGCAGGCCCAGTACGTCTTCCGCACCAGACGGCGTTCGAACTGTCGCGAGATCTTGCGGGCCACGGCCCGCTGCGTGGCAAACACCATTACGCCTGACACCGGCCTGTCGAGCCGATGGGGGATGGCCAGATACGGCTCCCGCTCGCCGTTGCGATCCCGTAGCCACGCCTTGATCAGCGCCTCCAGGCTCTCGAATCCCGGCGGCGCCTGCGTGGCCAGACCAGACGGCTTGCACACCAACAGACAGCCGTCGATCTCAGCAAGCAGTTCCCAGCGCATCAGCCAATTGTAGTAGGCACACGTGGGATGGGGAAACCGCCGCCAGCGAGCAGGTACCGACTGGCTGCGGCATGTCGATTCCCTTGTTCCCAGGCCACACCGCTCGACCGCAGTCGAGCGGCTTTGCGAGAACCGCCCTCAACGCTCCGTCTGCTACTGGCCATAGCCTTGGGGATGAGATCTGTGCCAGCGCCAGGCGGTCTCGACAATCCGATCCAGATCGGTGTAGTGGGGTGTCCAGCCGAGCACCTGCTTTGCCCGGCTGGGGTCGGCGACCAGAGAGGCGGGATCGCCAGGACGCCGCTGGCCTACCTCGGCTCGGATGGGGCGGCCAGTCACGCGGCGGCAGGCTTCGATCACCTGACGGACGCTGTACCCCTGGCCCGTACCGAGATTCAATTTTAGGCCCTGGCCGGGCTGGAGCCGCTCCAGGGCCAACAGGTGGGCCTCTGCCAGATCTTCGACATGCACATAGTCGCGCACGCAGGTACCGTCGGGCGTGGGATAGTCGTCCCCAAACACGGTCACGTGGCTGCGGCGCCCCATGGCAGCGTGCAACACAAGCGGTATGAGGTGCGTCTCGGGAGAGTGGTCTTCGCCGAGGTCTCCGGCCGGGGATGCCCCAGCAGCATTGAAGTAGCGCAAGGCGGCGAATCCCAGGCCGTACGCCGCGGCGGCATCTTCGAGCATCAGCTCAACCATCAGCTTGCTGGTGCCATAAGGGTTGATGGGCTGCCGCGGCGCGTCTTCCGAGATGGGCTGCTGCTGGGGAGCCCCATACACGGCAGTGGTACTGGAGAACACCAGCCGCCACACGCCGCAGCGGCGCATGGCCGACAACAGAGACAGACTGCCGCACACGTTGTTTTGGTAATACAGCAGGGGGTCTGCCACAGACTCCGCCACGAGAGTCAGGGCAGCGAAGTGCATCACGGCCTCGATGTCATGGCTCTGAAACACATCGATCAGGCACTGCTGTTCGCAGAGCGAGCCGACCAGCAGGCGTCCCTCGGGCACGGCAGCAGCGTGTCCGCGAGAGAGGTCGTCGTAGACCCAAACCTCATGCCCGGCCGCCATCAGACGGCGCACCGCATGCGAGCCAACATAGCCTGCACCGCCCGTGACCAGAATTCTCATGCCGTGCAACCCTTGGTATGTGATCTGGCCGGTACTTTTGCACCGGCTTGCGCCGTCGGGCAATTCTAGCACTTGCGGCTGCTGCCGGACCTGACACGCCTTACGGCCGCGCATGGCCGAGGCGTACACAAGTGCCTGGCGGCAAGTGCCGATAATGCCGATACCGCACGCGGGCGAGCCGCGGTGTACGCGGCCGTTTCGCCCCGCCACCGTTTTGAGGCCACCATGCCGCGGCCGCCCAGCCCCGCCGCACCGGACCATCCCTGGCTGCGTGCGTTTGTCGATTACCTCCGCAGCGAGTGCCACCTGGCGGAAAATACCGTCTCCGCTTATCGGCGCGACCTGCAAAAGTTCTATGCCTGGCTGGGCAGCAGGCAGCCGGGGGCACTGCGAGTCAACGACCTGGCCGATTACGCGGCCTGGCTGCACCGGCAGGAGCTGGCTCCGGCCAGCCTGGGACGCCACCTGGTCTCCCTCAAACTGTTTTACCGCTATCTGCAACTCCAGGGAGTGCTGGCAGACAATCCGGCCGAGCTGCTGGGCAGCCAGAAGCTGTGGCAGCGCGTGCCCGCCGTGCTCTCGCCCGAGATGGTCGAACGCTTGCTGGCAGCCCCCACTGCCGGGGATGCCCACTGGAAGCGCGACCGCGCCTTGCTGGAACTCATGTACGCCACAGGCTGCCGCGCCTCGGAGGTCTCCTGGCTGCGGCTGCAAGACGTGCGCTGGGATGACGCCTCGTTGCTCGCTCGCGGCAAAGGCAACAAAGAGCGGCTGGTGCCCTTGGGACGTAAGGCCGTAGCGGCGCTGGAGCGGTATCTTCGCGAGGAACGGCCGGAGCTGGCTGCGCGGGCAGCAGAGCCTCCGCCATGGCTGTTGCTTTCCGGCCGCGGCCGCCGGCTCAGCCGCGAGCGCATCTGGGAACTCGTCAAGCGCTATGCACGCCGGGTGGGCGTTAGTGGCAAGGTAAGCCCTCACACCTTTAGGCATAGCTTCGCCACGCACCTCGTAGCCGCTGGGGCAGATTTGCGCAAGGTGCAAGAGCTGCTCGGCCACGCCAGCATTGCCACGACGCAGCTCTACACGCATGTGGACGCGGCCCGCCTCAAGGCCGTGCATCGGCGGTTTCATCCTCGCGCCTAGGCAGAGGTGGCCCAGTCTGCGCGACCGATGGCCGGCACGCGCGACTCGTGATCGGGCTTAGGCAGCAGCAAGGCGTCGGGAGTCATTGCGGCTTTGCCCGGCTGCCTTCGCCACGCGAAGATGCGCATCCGGCAGGTGTACAGGTGGAAACGGGGCGACGGCTGGGGCCTGTGGGCAAGACTGGCTGGGGGCGGATGCGGCTGGTATGTTGGGCCGACGATGGCAAGACAAAAGTCGAGCAAGGCCGCCAGCGTGCCCGCGCTGGAGCTGCTGGTCAGGCCGCCGCAGAGCGTGCCGCCGGTGTGCGTCGTGTTTGGCGAGGATGCCTTTCTGCGCCACGAGGCGGTGGTGGCCCTCTGCCGCGCGGCCGGGGCTGACACGGCGGGGGTTGGCGTCGCACGCTACGAAGGGGAGACGGCGTCGCTGGGCGACGTGCTGGCCGAGGTGCGCACCTTGAGCCTGTTTTGTGGCCGTCGCGTGGTGGTGGTAGAGGATGCGGATAAATTCGTCTCCAGCCATCGCCCGCAGCTTGAAAAGTACGTGGAGCGGCCCGCCGAGGGGGTGTTGATTCTGGCGGTGGAGCGCTGGCCGGCGACCACCAACTTGTACGCAGCGGTGGCTGCGGCGGGGTTGGCCGTATCGTGCGACAAGCCGGCGGCGGCCCAGCTCAAGGCGTGGCTGGCCGCCTGGGCCAAACAGCGGTACGAGGTAACGCTCTCGGCGGCTGCGGCCGAGTTACTCCTCGATCTTGTCGGGCAGGAGCCGGGCATCTTGCATCAGGAGCTGGGCAAGCTGGCGGCGGCCGCGGGCGGCAGCCAGATCGGACCCGAGTTGGTCGAGCGGTTTGTTGGCTCCTGGCGCGAACGCACGGCCTGGGACATGATTGCCGCTGCGCTCGAGGGACGGCGGACCGAGGCGATCGACTTGCTGCAACGGCTGCTGATGGCGGGGGCAGACGCGCTGGCCATCCTTGCGCCTGTGGGCTACACGTTGCGCGTGCTGGCCGCGGCCACCCGGCACGTGGAACAGAGCGAGGCCGCCCGCGGCCTGTCTCTTTTACACAACTGACGCAGCCGACCAATTAGA
>JAIMBC010000422.1 GCA_023511675.1 Pirellulales bacterium | reverse complement strand
CTGGATGCCCTCCCTGGCTACTGAGGCGTAGCCGGACTGCACCATTTCGCGTAGATCCTCGTCCCTCACGATGGTCTCCTTCTCCTTGCCATTGCGTTGTCGAGCGCGTCGGCCGACGTCATCGCTTCAAGCCTCATCATCGTTCGGACCCAGCCGCCATAAGTCAAGCTCACGCACGCCTCGCTTCCTCGCTTTACCCAACGGCCTCTTTGTGGCACGATGCCAGTTTGGCCCTTTCCGCAAGCTCGTGCTGGGGGCCGGCACACACACATCGCCATGTTGCAGGCTCAGCCAACGCCACACGCGCCAACCGGAGGCCCGGCTCCATCTGCCACAGAGCCATGGGGGGTGATCTCCGTTCGGGGTGCGCGCATGCACAATCTGCAAAACCTGGACGTGGACATCCCGCGAGGCCGCCTGGTGGTGATTACCGGGCCAAGCGGTTCGGGCAAGAGTTCACTGGCGTTCGATACGCTGTTTGCGGAGGGGCAGCGCCAGTATATCGAGACCCTTTCCACATCCGTGCGGCCATTTCTGGGCCAGCTTGAGCGGCCGGACGTGGACCTCGTGGAAGGGCTGGAACCCACCATCGCCATCGATCAGCGCACGGCAAGCCAGAATCCCCGCAGCACGGTCGCCACGGTAACCGAGATTCACGACTACTTGCGGCTGCTGGCGGCACGCACCGGCGATGTGGCGTGCCACCAGTGCGGCTCCCCAGTAAGAAGGCAATCCCCCGAGGAGCTGGCCCGCACGCTAGAGGCCTTGCCGGCTGGTACTCGACTGGTAATCTTGGCGCCGTTGATCCGCGGGCGGCGCGGACGGCATGCCGAGGCTTTTGAGGCCGCACGACGCGCCGGGCTGGTGCGCGTGCGCGTTGATGGCCAGATACTCGAACTGGATGCCGTGCCGCCGCTTGATCCGCGCCGCAGGCACACGGTAGAGGGAGTGGCCGACCGCCTGGTGATCCGCAGCGAGCTGGGTTCCCGCCTCGCCGACTCGATCCAACTGGCCGTCAAGTTGGGCAATGGCCTGATGGCGGCTTGCTGGCAGCCGCCAGGTCACGATGCCTGGCAGGAACAATTGTTCAGCACGCGGTTTGCTTGTCCCGAGTGCGGTACAAGCTATGCCGAAATCGAGCCCCGGCTGTTCAGCTTCAACAGCCCCTATGGCGCCTGTCCAGGCTGCCAGGGTCTGGGCAGAGTGAACGACGATCCGGCCCCCTGTTCTGCTTGCGGCGGGACGCGGCTGCGGCCCGAGGCACGCAGCGTGAAGCTGGGCGGGTTGGGCGTCCATGAGATCTGCGCGCTGTCTGTGAGCCGTGCCCGCAAGTTCTTCCAGGGCTTGCAATTCGACTCCCAGAGAGAAGCAGTGGCCCGCCCCCTGGTCTGCGAGATTGTGCGGCGGTTGGACTTCCTGTTGCACGTGGGCCTGGATTACCTAACCCTTGATCGGGCGGCGGACAGCCTCGCCGGTGGAGAGCTGCAGCGCATCCGGCTGGCCACGGCTCTGGCCAGCGGATTGGTCGGCGTGTGCTACATTCTCGACGAACCATCCGCCGGCTTGCATCCCCGCGACACTGGCCGCTTGATCGAAGCGTTACAGGCCTTGCGAGACCAGGGGAACAGCGTCCTGGTCGTTGAGCACGATGAGGCAATCATGCGTGCGGCAGACCTGCTGATCGACATGGGGCCCGGTGCCGGGGCTGAGGGCGGGCACATTGTTGCCTATGGCCCGCCGGCCGTGGTCGCACAGCAGGCTGACGCTCCCACCGGCAGATATTTGGCTTCCTCCGCCAAACCGCCGTCAAGGCCGCGCCGCCCTCCCGATCCCAAGCGCCAGCTTGTGCTGGAACGTGCCAGCCTGCACAACCTCAAACAGATCACCGTGCACTTCCCGCTGGGCGTGCTGGTCTGCGTGACGGGCGTCAGCGGTTCGGGCAAGAGTTCGCTGGTCCATCAGACGCTGGCCCGCGCGCTGGCGGCACGCCTCCATGGCAGCCGCTTGCGTCCCGGCCCCTTCGCGGCGCTCAAGGGCGCGGAACAGATCGAGCGGC
>JAIMBC010000421.1 GCA_023511675.1 Pirellulales bacterium | reverse complement strand
TGTCAAGCAGTATTAGTGCAATGTTTCCCCACCACACTCAGTCTAAAGCCACACTTCTTCACGCCTACCAGGCCCTTTATCGCGTGGCCGAGGCGGAAGGCATTGCCGTAGCCGTGGGAGGCCGGGCCCTGGCTCCCGCGCTGAGGTCCGACATGCCCTATACCACGTACGGCGATCGGCTGGAGCACCTGGCAGCATTTGCCCGCACGCTCCATCCTCGGCCCAAACGGCCAAAACGGGGGCGGCCTCGCAGAATGTGAGTGGGGATGCCCCTGTGGTAGTGCGCTGCTCAACGGCCCAGCTCTGGCAGGCAGTCTTGACGCCGTGATCGACCCCGACCACTCGGCCCACGCCCCGGCCATGGCAGGCTGTGGCAGCAGGCAAGGGCAGGCCGAGCCGTACATCTGCAAGACCACGGGACCGGTCAGCCATGTTGATGAGGGCAGCCAGGCGCCGGGTCACGTCCGGCAAGCGGTGCCTCTGGGCTTCGCTCCCGGTTGGGGAGGCAGTGTTTTCGGTCTACGCTCCCGGTTGCAGACGGAGTTCGTCTCTTGCCCGGCCACGGCAGGAACGCAGCATGGCAGGCAGTGCTTGGAGCGGAGGACTACGCTCTGGCTCTCACGTTGGGCGCTTTGCCGCACGGACCGCTCCGGCTTGGCATGCGTCACACGCCTGGCCATGCTGCCATGCTGGCAACAGGCGGGTGGGCAGGGCCGAGGCGCCTTTCTTGTGCGTAGAAGAGGAATGAACTGGGTGCCAGCGACTGCGAGAGGTAGCCCATCCCCGCGAACGCCCTATACGGTCTCCGTTGAGCGGGGCTGCTGAGGTTCTGACAGCGGCTGGCCCCCTTCGACGGCCAACAGCGTGGGGCGAGCCTTGCCGCGCCAGTCGGGTAGTATGGGAAGCGCGGCCCCTCGCTCGCACAGACGCAATGCCGCACGCGCCGCACCGACGAAAGCTCCGACATGTCCGAGTACCCACGCACCCCCGCACGGCCCCGCGCCCGCCGGCTGGGCGTTATTGACCCCCTATTCTGATGGCGATAGGATGTACGGTTTTCCGGCTCTGGTTGCGCGGGCTGGCTGCGTGGCCAGCCCCGAGCCGCCCTGTTGCGCCAGGCGATGTGCCGTGGATGGGCGTGGTGGGGGTGCAGCGGCCTAGTGTGGGAGGAACTGATTGCGTGTCCGAAGTATTGGTTAAGCAGTTGATCGAGGCGGGGGTGCATTTCGGCCATCGCGCCAGCCGGTGGAATCCGAAAATGCGGCCGTACATCTTCGGCCGGCGCAACCTGATCCACATCATCGACGTGCGGGAGACGATCCGCGGGCTGTTGCGGGCCAAGAAATACCTGGCTCAGGTCGCGGCTCAAGGGTCGCTGGTCCTCTTCGTAGGGACGAAGAAGCAGGCCGGCCCGGCCATCGAGCGGGAGGCGACGCGCTGCCACATGCCGTTTGTGGCGGAACGCTGGCTGGGAGGCTGTTTGACCAATTTCCGGACCATCCGCAGCCGCCTGTCGCGGCTGGAAGAGGTCGAGCGGATTCGCAACAGCGAGGAAATCGCCACCTATTCGAAAAAGGCGCAGTCAGCGCTCAACCGCGAATACCGCAAGATGTTCCGCAATTTGAACGGGATTCGCACACTCAACCGGCTGCCCGAGTGCCTCGTCATCGTGGACCCCAACAAGGAAAAGAACGCGGTCAAAGAGGCACGCACGCTGGGAATCACCACCGTGGCCCTGATCGATACCGACTGCGACCCGGACCTGATCGACTTGCCGATCCCGGGCAACGACGACGGTATCCGGTCGATCGAGCTGATCCTGCGGCATCTGTCGGAGGCGGTGCTCATCGGCCTGCAGAGCGCTGCCGCCGCGCAGCAGCGCAAGGGAGAAAAGGAAGAAAAGCCGGAGTTGGTCGGGGCAGGGGCTGGCGAAGCGAAAGCGGGCAGCGTCTAGTCGTGCAGCGCGGCACTGCGCGCTGGTGCCGGCAGCCCC
>JAIMBC010000420.1 GCA_023511675.1 Pirellulales bacterium | reverse complement strand
GCAGGCCGCGCGCCGCGCGCCGATGCTCCGCGCGTGCGTGAAGGCGGCCGACATGCCGTTGTCCTTGAAACTGCCCGAGGGATTCATCCCCTCGTACTGCAAGTACAGCCTGCCTTCCCGCAGGCCGACGTAGCGAGCCACCCCGGCAGAAGCGTGCAACAGCGTCTGCCCCTCGCCTACCGTGACGATCTGCTCGGGGGCCGCAAAGGGCAGCAGTTCATGGAACCGCCACACCCCGCTGAAGCAGAGGGGATCCTGCCGGCGCGCCCATTTCTGTTCAAAATGTGCCCAGGATGCGGCAGGCGGCAGCCGGTCCCAATCGTAGGCCACATCCAGCAAGCCGCCGCATGCCGAGCAGCTTACGCGCACCTCATCGATGCCGTAGGTAGCTCCGCAGGCCGGGTAGATGCAGCGTTGAAAGGCGTAATCGCTGAGGGTGGAAGCACTCATGGCCGTGCGGATCGGCTGCGGAGCGGTTGGTGCGCTGGGCTGCGGTAGTCTACGCCCGGCCCGGTCTGTGCTTCAAGCGGCGGAAGGCCGCGGCCTGCGCGCACCTCGCCTCTGGCCAGGGGAGCAGGAGCCCCCCCTCTGCTTTTGCGGCTGGCTCCGGCCCATCCGGCGCGACGAAGCCTCCCCCGATGCGTGCAACCTGGCCGCCAGAGGGCGGGGCATGTTGTTTCCGCCGGCAGCGCCCCCTGCACACGGCTCAGCAGGGAGTGGCGACCATAGTACGAGTACCGCGTGCGGCAGCGCCCGCTGCATACGGCGCAGCTCGTCTGGCGATTGTCGTCAACCCTCTTGCCGCAGCGCCCCCTGCACGGCGCCCAGCGCACAGGGCGGCAATGCGAGCATTTTCGGCCGTTTGACAAGCCGTTTGCTAGCTACCTAAAATAACGGATCTTAGTGCCATGCGTGCTTCCGTCACCCGCTATTTGAGGAGGGTTGTTGATGAAGAAGGCTGAGCTGAAGCAGTACAAAGAGCGTTTGCTAGCCATGCGCACGCGGCTGCGTGGGGCGGTCAACCACCTTGCCGACTCGGCACTCAACAAGAACCGGCGGGACGGTGGCGACCTTTCCACAATGCCGATCCACATGGCAGATCTGGGCAGCGACAACTTTGAACAGGAGTTTACGCTCAGCCTGATGGAGACGGAGGAGGATACCCTCAACGCCATTGAGAAAGCCCTGGAGCGGATCGAGGAGGGAACGTACGGGATCTGCGAAGAATGCGAGGTAAAGATCCCCAAAGCCCGCTTGAATGCACTGCCCTATTCGACCCTGTGCGTGAAGTGCGCCACGAAGATTGAGCAGAGGCGCTAGGCCAATCCTGCCTTCTTGGTTCACGCCGGACAGAAGCTTTCCCCGTCGCGAGCTGCTAGCAGGTGCTCGGCCAGGGCATGCGCCCTATGTTGACGCGAGGGGGGTAATCCGCTACTGTCTGCCGCACCATGCCCCGTACCACATGCCGCACCGCCATGAAACCGGCCTGGCGGTGCCCTGAACGCCTTGCCCTGTTTCTGCTGATTTCGCTCGGCGGCTGCGCGGCAGATCTGGCAAGCAAGGCGTGGGCCTTCCGCACCTTGGGAGAGCCTTCTGGGCCTACCCGCTGGCTGTGGGACGATGTGATCGGCCTGCAAACGGCGCTCAATCCTGGGGCGTTGTTCGGCATGGGGGGAGGACTGTCCTGGCTGTTCGCCCTGCTGTCGGTCTTGGCCGGCGGGGGCTTAGTGTACTGGTTCGTGTTTGGGGGGGCAGCGCGGGATGCCTGGTTGACCATCACGCTGGCGTTGATTCTGGCGGGCATCCTGGGCAATCTTTACGATCGGTTGGGGCTGGCCAGCCATCCAGAGCGCGATGCAGCGTTGCAGTGCGCGGTTCGAGACTGGATTCTGGTGCGCATCCACCTGTTCGGCTGGACCTACGACTGGCCCAACTTCAATCTGGCCGACAGCATGCTGGTCTGCGGCGCGGGCATGATCGTGTGGCATGCACTGCTGCGCGATGTGGCACGCAATCGGCAGAGTGCGGCGGCAGAGCCGAGCGGCACGGCGGCGGCGGAGCCGTGAAGCTAGCATCGGAGTTGCGGCGGCCTGCCCGCCGCGGCATGGTCGCTGGCCGCCGGTACGGGCAAAGGGCGGCTCTGTGGCTTGAGGCGTGTAACG
>JAIMBC010000419.1 GCA_023511675.1 Pirellulales bacterium | reverse complement strand
CCGTCTCCGGCGTGGGACCAGCCTGGATGAAACGGCTGGCACGTTTGCAGATCTGCTGGATGATGTGCGCCAGCACCTTGACAATCGCACTTGCCAACGCGAGCTGAGACAGAGTACCGTATCGCATGTGGGCGTCCTTTCCTTCTGGGGTCTTCGTGAACCAACAAAAACCTCAGTTTCCGAAGGGACGCCCTTTTCACCAATAGCAATCCGGGAACTCCCGCTCCTTTGGCCTATCGGCACGCCGAGAAACACCGGCTTTCCCGCGCACCAGCGGGACTGCACCCCGGTCGAGCGTCGCATGTACGGGCGTGCGCACCGCCGCCCCCGCGATCCCGATCCATGATCCGCCGCTGGGCAGAGGGGCGGAAGGCTGATGCGCCACTGGACAAAGGTGTGGCAAGGTCACCCATCGTTGCGCGCAAGCACGGCAAGGTGATGCGTCGTTGCATGCGCGGCCGGAAGGCTGACGCGCCGCTGGGTGCGAGCACGGGGCGCTGATGCGCCGTCGCGCGCGGGGACGGCACGCTGATCCGTCGTCGGGCGCCGGAGCCGCAAGGCGGATGCCTCGCCTACGTCCCTTCCGCAGCCCTGCCTGGGTCCCTCGCGCGGCCGCCGCATTGCTGCGCGACGCGGCATGCCCGCGCGTACAGGTATTGTGTCCCATCGCGTGGTCCCGGCCTGCCGCCGTCGGGCATGGTCGTGGCGTGCTGCTCTCGCGCATTGTCGCGTGCGGCCGCGCCCTGATCCGTCCCGCCCATCCGTTTCAGTGTTGATGGTCTGGCGGTGCGGCCTGTGTGTGTCCAACTGTCTCCACACGTGCCTCCACGCGCCTCGCGCCCTCAAGGTGTCGCGGTCCGCGCACTTCGACGTATTGGTCCTCCCATGTCCGCGCGCGTTGGCCTGCCTGCGTGTCCCAAGCTATCAGCGTGCATATGCCCGCGCGTTCGACGACGTGTGCGGTTCAACCTTGCAGCGTGCCCATCCGCGCTCCTGCCAACGACTAGGCCGGTCGGTTAAAGCGACCCCTCCGCGCGTCCCGGTTCAGGACGCCGCCCGCACCCAACTGGCCGCCCGCAGCCCTCTGGCCGCCAGCTCCCACCGAGCAACGGCCGGTCCACGTTCGGCGAACTCACCATCCCCATCCCCCCTCCCCCGTGCGCCATCGCCCCCTCCTCCACCCCTCGGCGCCGACGTGGGCGCCCCCACCTGCCCCAGCCCCCCTGGTGCTGGTGTACGGTTACCAGTGAGACACCGGGGCAAAATCGTTGGAGGCTGGCTTTACTCCGTTGCCGTCTGCCAAGCCACCAACACCTGCTTTCCTTCTCTTCTCTCGATTCTGCATTCGACAACGCTGCCTGGTGGGAACTCCCACTCTTCCAAATCTGCCAAGTAATCAGGAATTGGCAGCACTTTGTATCTCATTCCTCCAAGAGGAACCCCCTTCGTAGGTCGAACGACATCAGTGCCTTCGTTCAGAAGGGGGACAAATATGTCAACCGTATCAGTATAAGAAGCCGTCTCCTCCGACATGTATCACTTCTCCTGTCACATTGTCTGTGATTACCGATCGCCCCGTTGTTGGACGGACATACCTTGTGGCTGCGTTTCCTGGGTTGACGTTGTTCGTCGCCGGGAAGCGCTGACCGTTCGCGATTGCTTCGGAAATCTGTTGCGGAGTCCAGCCACGCTGTGCCATTCTGTCAGACCATTGTTGAGGACTATGATGGCCTCCCAACCTCCATCCTGGCCCAGTGGGTTCAGCAACACACCGTCCCGTGGCTGGATCACGCCATCTCCCTGCGGCGGCGTCCCACACTGGCCCCGTTGCTCGAGCATCAACATTTTCCGGGGTGGCGCCGCGGTAGGGTTCGGGGGAGGGCGGGTTTTCTTCGGAGCTCGACCCGCCTTGCTGGCCGACGGAGAAGGCCGTTAGGCCGCCGAGGAGTTGCGCTTGAGCCGCAGGGCTTAGGCCGCCAGCAACCGGTGCCACCGCTGGTACGGCACCAGCCCCTGGCAGCGTAAGGGCCATGCCCCCGCCGGGCCAGAACAAATCGTCCACCGAACTGCGCACTGCTTGACCCGCACCCGGCAGTATCGAGCTGATCCCGCCACTGATGGCGCCCAAGGCAAGGCCGAACATCATGTCCGCCAGGAGCTGCGTCCAATTGACTGTCCCATTCTCCAGGTACTGGTGGAGCCCACTTTGTACGCCAGCCCCTGCAAGT
>JAIMBC010000418.1 GCA_023511675.1 Pirellulales bacterium | reverse complement strand
GCAGCCCACCGTCCCGCAGCGTCTGCCACCATGTGGATTGTTCTCGGCTGCTGCGGTGCAGGGGGACTGGTGCTGCTCATGATTGCCGTCCTCGTATTTGCCTCTCTTGGCTCGAGCCGGACCGTGCCTCCGCCCGTCGCAGGGGGCATACCGCCCCAGGGAGCCGCCGCGCCGGCGCTGCCCGCGCAGCCCCCGCAACCGCAACTGCCACCCAAGCCGGTGTGGCAGCCCGACCCGCAACTTGTCGCCAAACTGGGAAACGAAGTCGCCTTTCGTGGTGTGGCGCTTCGGCTGCCGCCGGGCATGGTGGCCATGCAAAACTTGCCAAAAGTGCTTCCCCATCCCCAGTCTGAGGCGCAGGGATATGTCGGCCTTGCTCCGGAGCAAAGACAGGAGTGTGTTGTGCTTCTCCTGTACACTCCACCGATGATGGCCGGCGGTGTGGTGCGGCTTAGCGCATTGGAGCGCGAGGTTTACGATGCCTTCGTGTATGGGAGCCAGGCCAAGAACTTCCAGTCTGAGATCGGCCTGGTCGGAGATGCGGAAGTGGTGCGATTCCGCTTCCTCGGCACGCTTGATGGCAAGGAGCTATGGCATCAAGGGATCAGCCTGCCCCATGCAGATGGTGCGGTGATCATTCTGACTGCCACACTGGGGCCGCCCGACTCGGAGGCCTACAACTTGCTTGGGGCCAGCTTGCTGACACTCCGCCGCGAGTAATACGTGTTGCGGTCGCGCCGCGCACGGTAGCGCCATGCACGGTAGCGCAGCCTGATGCGTGGTTCGGCCAGCCGTAGCCACTCACTCCGCGCGGGAGCACTGCGGTAAGCGAAAGGGCGCCAAGCCGCGCCGGGCGGTTTATGCTGCTCTGGGCGCCTCTGCGTCTCGGCGCGCTTGTGTTGCTTCGCTTCTGCACTTGCTCAAGACGCGCGGCTGCTCCGGCTCTGCGGCTGCACGGTTCCTGGGGTTCTACGGTCTTGGATGATCATCGAGATACTGGCCTTGACGGCCCCACGATACGTGACATATCCTCCCGCCTCTTGCTTACCGGCAGCAGCCGGGGCGGACGCACGAAGAATCAACTAGACCACGTGGAAGGGCCTGCATGGGGGCCGACTCACGTCGGCCTGCGGCCCGCGAAGCGCAGGGACGCTGGCAAGGAAGCCGGCGCCCGCTTCGCTTTCACGGGCGGGACAGGTCGTGCGCCGCGCCGCAAGCTGCCCTCTGCCCCCGCTAAGGAACGGAGTCCTTTGCCCCCCTGGGACCCGCTTCTTGCGGGGGTTTTTTGCTGCGCCTGCGGCTGAGGGGCGCGGAAAGTGGAGAGGGTGAGAAGCGTGTGCCGCCGCGAGATTGGTCGGGCAGCGGGCCTCGTCGATGCCCCAACGGCCAGCACGTGGGTCGCGCAGCCGCCCTGCTGCGTGCGAGAGGGGAGCACGCCAACGCACACAAGGAACAGATCGCATGGTTCCAGCCTGCTGGGTGCGAGAGGGGAGCAGGTCAGGTGGGCTGCGGCGCGGTGTGGGAACGGTGGTTGCTAGCCGGGCTGCTGATCGAGACCGAATTCCTTGAGCTTCTTGTGGAGGGTGTTGCGGTTGATGCCCAGGCGGGCCGCGGCCTTGATTTGAACGCCATCGCAGGCGGCCATGACCTGGGCGATCAGTTCGCGTTCCACGCGGCTGACGATGCGGCTGTGCAGGTTGTCGTCATGCGGGCCGGCCTGGGCGAGGCCTTGCTGGACGAGTTCGTACGTGAGCGTTTCGAGATCTGCGGTACGGAGGCGGCTGAGGCGTGGCTGCCGGCCGCTGGTGACGGCTTCGGGCAGGAGTTCGACGGTGAGTTCGTCGCCGCTGGCCATGACGACCGCACGCTCGATGTAGTTTTGCAGTTCGCGGACGTTGCCCGGCCAGTGATAATCTTGGAGGGCCTCCATGGCCTGGGGCTGGATGTGCACCACGTAACGGTCGTTTTCTTCGTTGTAGACGTTGAGGAAGTGAGCGGCCAGCGCGGGGATATCCTCGCGTCGTTCGCGAAGGGGGGGGAGATAGATGGAGACGACATTCAGTCGGTAGTAGAGATCTTCGCGGAAGCGGCCGGCTTCGACTTCTTCGAGCAGATCGCGGTTGCTGGCGGCGATGACGCGTGTATCGACGCGGATGGTTTGGGTGTCGCCGACGCGTTCGAACTCGCGCTCTTGGAGCACACGTAGCAGCTTGACTTGCAGCTTGGCGGTCGTGCTGTTGATCTCGTCCAGGAAGACGGTGCCGGT
>JAIMBC010000417.1 GCA_023511675.1 Pirellulales bacterium | reverse complement strand
AGGTCGCTGACGACGCCCTTGAACTGTGGGTCAGCGGCCATTCGCTGGATCTCTTGCAAAACGCTTTGGGGGCTGCGGCTTTGGATGATGCGGCCTTCGTGAGCCGTGATGGAGCAGAAGGTGCAGCCGCCGAAGCAGCCGCGCATGATTTGCACAGAGTTCTTGACAACCTCATAGGCGGGGATGCGCTGGCTGCCGTAGCTGGGATGGGGCTTGCGTGTGTAGGGCAGGCCGTAGACGCGGTCCATTTCTGCCTGGCTAAGCGGAAGTGCAGGAGGGTTGACCACCACTGCCTCGCGGCCGTGTGCTTGCAGCAGCCGCCGCGCATTGTGGGGATTGGTTTCCAGGTGTGCCAGGCGGGTCATTTCGGCGAAGGCATACTTGTCTTGCACCACCTCTTCGTAGCTGGGCAGGACGATCAGGTCAGGGCCTTCCGGCCGCGGCTCGCTGGCGCCCAGGCGGTAGGCCACACCGCGCAGGTCGCGGAGCTGTTTCACGCTTTCTCCCGCCGCCAGGCGGCGCGCGATTTCGATGATGGCTCGTTCGCCCATGCCGAACACCACCAGGTCGGCCTTGGCGTCGAGCAAGATGGAGCGGCGGACTGTATCGCTCCAGTAGTCGTAATGGGCGATCCGCCGCAGGCTGGCTTCCACGCCGCCGGCGATGACCGGTACGCCCTTGTACGCCTCGCGTGCTCGCTGGCAATAGGCCAGTGTGGCACGATCGGGACGGCGGCCAATCTGGCCATCCGGGCTGTACGCATCGTCGTTGCGAAGCTTGCGGTTGGCCGTGTAGTGGTTGATCATCGAATCCATGTTGCCGGCGCTAATGGCGAAAAACAGCCGGGGGCGCCCGAAGCGGCGCCAGGCATCGCACGAGCGCCAGTCGGGTTGGCTGAGAATAGCCACGCGATACCCCTCCGCCTCCAACAGCCGACCCAACAGGGCCATGGCAAAGCTAGGATGATCGACATAGGCATCGCCGGTGACGAAGACGACATCGACCTCCGACCAGCCACGTGCCTGCACCTCTTCGGGGGTCATGGGCAGGGGAACGGCCGCATGTGCAGAGAGCGGGCGCGGAGCTTCGACAATCGGCAACAATGCGGCAGGCCCAGACACGGCGGCAGAAATCCGAGGATGATGGTGCCTCCAGGCACCGGGGAACAGGGCGATCAGCACATCATTCTACGCCGAGGAGGAGAGGTCCGCCTATGGGTATCGCTAGTGTGGGGCCGGCGCGGGTACAAGGCCGGACGCGCCCAGCACTGCTCTAACTGGACGGCTGGCGCGCGCCTGCGGAGGCTGGGCAGCCGCGCTATGACGGCTTCCCAAGCGCCTTGGGTGGGGCGTGCGTGCGGAGCCTTGGCCGCCGCCCTTGCGGTCCCGCGCGAGGAGGCAGACCAGAGGGCACGCGTGCAGAGCCCAGCGGCTAGCGCTGGCCGCCGTTACGAGGGCGGCCGCTGCGGCGATCGGGCAAGCCAGCCTTCAAGGGTGGTGAGTCGGCCGCGGATCTCCAGAATGGCTGGAACTGCCGGCAAAGGGTTGCCCGCGTAGGAGTTATTTGCCGCGTGGTGCCAGCGAGGCCGCGTGCCAAGCAGGGGCCGTTCCCGCCCAGGCTGCGGTGTGGAACGGGGGCCGGCTCCTGGGCAAGCCGGCTCCTGGGCAAGTAACAGAGTCTTCGCTTATGTGGAGCGGCCTGCAGGCGGCCGCTCATAGCGCGGGGGCGTCAACTGCGGCCGCGCCGGCCGGGCAAGGGACACAGCCACCGCAGGTGGCGGCGGTGCGCTAGGCAGGCTTTTTCATCGCCAGGCTGTGCAGCATGAGCACCGAGCCGATGGACATCAGCGACCATCCCAGCCACTCTGGCGGCGTGATCACCTTGCGTGGCATGGGCCCCTGAGAAAGCAGCGGCAAGCGGAGGCCCTGTTCCTGCGGCGCCGAGCCAAACCGCGCAGCCAGGAAGCGGGTGCTGGGTTCGTTTAGCACGTAAGAATCGACGAACCTTAACTGGATGCCGATCAGCAGCAGCAACATTCCCAGCACAAAGTAATGGTTGCGGTTGAGTTCCACGTGCTTGCTCCCGCCGGGCCGCGGCCCGGCAAAATGCGTCTCTCTCGGGGATGGCACGGTACCGAGTGTGCGCACCCAGCCCGGGCGCGCGGTCCCTTGTCTGGTTATCGAAACGGCGCGCCAGGCATCGACAGCGGGGCGGGCGGAAGACCATTTGCACCTCAGGTAGCAGTCGTTCGCCTAATCGAAGGCGTACAGGATCTGC
>JAIMBC010000416.1 GCA_023511675.1 Pirellulales bacterium | reverse complement strand
CACTCCTCCTTCTCGAGAGAGAACTCCGATAACTTACATCGGAATTTCCCCTAGCGCAGCCAGCGGTAGATCGAGGCACGGAGCGACCAGTGCGGAGCGGCGGACGGTAAAGGAACCTTTACTACCAGGGCTATGGGCCAGTATCGGCATCACGTATTCGTCTGTACCAGTGGCAAGACATGTCCTACCCAAGGGGCCCGCGAGGTTTTCGACGTGCTCAGAAAAGGGGTGGCGGCAACCGGCCTCCCTCCCGCTGGGAGCTGGCTGGCGAGGGCTGGCCGAGCCGGTTCTATCGGGCGAGCTATCCGCTGACCCGCTTCGGCTGGGAGGCCTGGGGAGCCGGGAGCATCTTCGGCCAGCTCGAGGGCGACTTCTGGCAGCAGGCTGTGCGGGCTGTGTTCCAGCATTCGCAGGGGCGTTGCTTGCTACCTGTTGCTGTTGCTGCGGCTGTGGGAACGGCTCAAAGCTGGCGCCACAGCCGGCGGCGACCAGCACGAGCACGGCAATACCCACACTTCCGACTACGGTACGCGCTAACCTTGTAACTCTTGCCATGGCGACCTCACCTGCTAGAGATCGAACGCAACTTGCCGGAACGGCCCTCGTATCCACCGAACGTCAGCGGCACAACTCGATTTCGGTTCTAGCCAGACGGCCGAACTGGAGGTGTCGCCAACGGCTGATTGTACCTGTTTCCATAGGGTTGTCGAGCGAATTCCGGCCAGCCCCCTGCCCGCTTCCCCGCCAACGGCTCATTGCCGTAGCAGCAGCTCGGCAAGGTGGAACACTTCGATCTCCTCCCGCCCCTGTCGGCGCAGCCGCCCGCCGATGTTCATGAGACATCCCGTGTCGGTCGAAACGAGCGCATCCACACCGGCTGCCAAAATGCACTGCACCTTGTCGGCCGCCATGGCCGTAGAGATGTGCGGGTATCGTACGGAGAAAGACCCGCCAAATCCGCAACATTGATCCTGCCGCGCCAGGGGCACGTATTCTGCTCCCCGTACGTGTCTGAGGAGCTGCTCCACCTCGTCGCTCTGGCCCAGTCCACGCAAATGGCAAGCCCAGTGGTAGCCCACGCGTCCCTCATATCGTGCCCCTACGTCCAACACCCCCAGGTATTTGACAAGGAACGCGCTCAGTTCCCATGTGCGTTCGGCCAGCTCCTTGGCTCGCGCGTGCCAGAGGTCGTCCTGCTCAAAAAGATGCGGATACTCGACCTTCACCATGGCGGCGCAGGAAGCCGAGGGCGCGACCACCAGGGGCGCATCAGCAAACGCATCGAGTGTAAAACGTGCTTGCTCGCGGGCCAGTTCGAGATAGCCGCTGTTGAAGAGGGGCTGGCCACAGCAGGTTTGCCGGGGAGGACAACTCACCGTGTGCCCCAGCCGCTCCAGCAGTTGCACGGTAGCCTGTGCGGAGCTGGGCCGGAACAGGTCTGCAAGGCAGGTCACCATGAGTGCGACGTGCATGGCGGCATTGTAGGGGCGGCCGTGGCCGCATCAACTGCTGTTCCCTCGGGGCAAGGGGGGGAGTGTTGGATCAGGCGGCAAGCCAGCCTGCATCGTCGGGTGGGGATCGGGTAGATTCTTGGCGTGCAGAACGCGGCGGGCCCCGGCCTGCACGGACAAACGTCACTGGTCGCGCCGGCGGCTGCCCAGCGCCATGGCCCGCAGTACCACCGCTACCGCGACAGCGACGCCAATCAGCGCCACGATAAACACTAGACGTACGCCCATCGACCACGCTCCACAGGGGTGTGCTTCTGGTACTGGCTGATTACGGTAGTGCGGGCTGCCTGAAACCGCTGACGCTAACGGTGCCGTCGCGGATGTGGATTTCGATCATACCATGCAGGGCCGTGTGCAGCACCTGGCAGCCTGCGCGGGCATGCATCGACGCCATCTGCCGCGGGTCGTGCTGGCGGCCGCCGCTGATCACGATCCATTCGGGGGTGCACCAGTCAGCAAAGGCCTGCGGATGGCTGTGCCGGCTGCCGTGGTGAGGGGCCAGAGCAACATCGCAGTCAATGGGAAGTTCGCAGAGCAAGTCGTCCAGGCCGGGCGGCTCGATGTCACCAGGCAGCAGTACGCGGCGCCCGTGGTACTCAAGCAGCACCACCATGCTGGCGGCATTATCGCTGCTGTAGTCCTCGCGGTGCATCGGGTGCAATACGCTGAGCCGGCAGCCCTCGCGCGTCTGCAAGCCCTCGCCCGCAGCCAGCGGACGCAGCACCACCCCCCGCGCACGCACCAGCTCCAACAGTTGCGCCGCGGCGTCATGCTCCGCCTTGAGCA
>JAIMBC010000415.1 GCA_023511675.1 Pirellulales bacterium | reverse complement strand
GCCATGCGCTGCGCCGTGGTCACGCCCGAAGCCACCGTGCTGGACGAAACGGTCGACTTTGTGGCCGTGCCCCTCTACGACGGAGAGCTGGGCATCGCCCCCAAGCATAGCCCGCTCATCGGCCGGCTGGGGTACGGAGAACTGCGCGTCCGCGCTGCGGGCCGCACACGCAGCTACTATGTGGACGGGGGCTTTGTCCAGGTGGTGGGCAACGCCATTACCATCCTCACCAACCGCGCCGTTGCTGCCGAAGAACTCGATGCCGAAGTGGCCGAGGAACAGCTCCGCGCGGCACGCAGCCGCCCTGCACACACGCCCGAGCTGATGGCCATCCGCGACCGCCTCGTGGCGCAGGCCCGCGCCCAAAAGCGTGTGGCCGCACGCCGGTCGTAACGGCCGAGGTGCTTGCCGACTTCCCCTGCGCCCGCGCGGCATTCGCTAGGTGATCATCCATCTACCCATATGGTTTCATCCTTATCTACCGTTCCCCGGATCCCCCCAAGGATCATTGTGCCGCCGTCGGGGACGCTGACCTGTGAACCTGCTCGCGTCACGTACGCGGCAAATGCGGTGGGATCAACCACGCCGCCGTGAGTGACAGGCACGTTCAGGGCATGGCTCGCCAGGCTAGGACTGCTCAGTCCAGCGCCTGGGGGGCGCACGCGAGCGGAACACAAGCAAACCCTCCCATGCCCGATGGCATATTTCGGGTTTCCAGAACCTCCAAGCGTAGTTTTGGCCGTTTCATGGTACACCTCATTTCGTGAACGCATTCTCTGCTCATTCTGTAAGCGCATTCCCTGCTTGGATGTGACAGTCCATCCACACACCAGCAAGTAACCACTCTGAAGGGAGACCTTTCAGAAAAGTTTGTGCTTTGCGTTGATGCCGCCTCGGCCCTCGGCTCTCCCCCCAAACCCCGCCACTGGGAGGTGCAGGGGGGCCTGCCACGCCGTTGGCAAGAGGCGGCCCCAAAACCCTGCCGCTTGCGGCATGTAGCCCCCGCTGAGAGGCTCTGCTGCCCCCTTGAGTTCTACACCGGACTCGTGGTGGCACGGCCCCGTTGCTGCGGTGGCTGCCCCTCCTCGCGTTCCTCAACGCCCCCAATGGGCTTCCCATTTGCACCCGGTCCGGCAGGGGCAACTGTTCGTCAGCGCGCCGGTCCGGAGGCACGTGGCTGATCTGCCAGATGCATGGCTTAGCCGATGGCTGGGAGAACTCCGACCTTACCGAGGAGCGTCGAGCGTGTCAGCAACACTTCACGGCCGCAATGACCCAACCGGCGTGCATCAGCAGCCACGGCAGCGAAACTGCCAGCGACGCCGCTCCCCTGCCCCAGTGGCGGTGCCGAAGCAGATTCAGGCCAGCTCCGGCCAGCGTCCAGGAGGAGAGTGCCAGCAAAAGAAGACCCACATCCTGTCGGGCCATATACGACAGCGACCTTGGCAAGTTACTGGCCCACAAGAACAGCACGCCGCCGAACATCATGCCCGGTGCGATCAGCCAGGGGGCGCTGCGGCACAACCACACCATCCAGAACAGGCAGCCCATGGCGGCGCCGAGCCAGACTTGAAGGAACAGCTCGCTCTCGCACATCTGCCCCACCGCCAGGGCCGCGCCGAACGCGCCGCATGCGGCCAGCAAGTCTGCCACCGACAGGTTGGCGCGTCTCATGGCCGTACTCCGCACCACGCGTCGTTTGTCTCGCTGCGCCGGGTAAGCACACACGCAAGTTGATTCGTGCCCGCTCGACTTGCCGTGCCGATGCCCTGGTGCCGCGCTTCACACGGAAGCTGACACCACGTTTGCCCCCCTCGAAGAGGGGAGTTCACGCCGCTTCCATCCTACCGCCGCTGACGTGGAGACGCCACCGTGCTGGTCCTGGAGGCGCTCGCCCCGTAACGCGATGTGCTGCGGCGTGCATGCAACAGGACGCCGTGGCGGCTTGGTGCTGCTGCCTGCAACGGCGAGGGCATCCGGCCGCCTGACTTACCGGCACAACGCCGCCTGCCGCACCGTCGAACGGTGGCCGCTGGCGTGCTCAAACTTCCGCTGGCCGCGCGGGCGAACTGCCACCTGCGGCATGAAAAGCCAGGGCAATCGGTGTGCAACCAGCAGGAGCCGCCGCGGCCGATCCGGTTGTTGTCGCCGCTGGCACGCCATGGCGTGTGGCAGGCGCCCGAGCGGCCAGGTTGCTGGCCTAGGGGGCGGCTTTCAGACAATACAGATAGCGGTCGTTCCGCAGCAACAACCTGTTGCCTGCCGGGGCAAGCGAGGCATTGGTTCGGCTCTCGTCGTCGGCAAACACGTTATGTGCCAAAAGCTCGAACTCGGGTTTGGCCGCCACCACATAAGTGCCGCGG
>JAIMBC010000414.1 GCA_023511675.1 Pirellulales bacterium | reverse complement strand
ATGCCTATCAGCCGCAAGTAATAAGCAGCGGCCACGGCGGCGTTGACCACCCCCAGCACCGCCAGGGCCACCAGCCAACGTTGCGGCCAGCCCTCGGCCACGGCGGCCAGCGCACTTGCGAAGACCGAGAATTTGCCCCAAAAGCCGGCCAGAGGCGGCAAACCCGCCAGGCTGAACAGAAACACGGCCAGCGCTGCCGCGGCCGTGGGATGCGTGCGGCCCAGCCCAGCAAGCTGCTCCACACCCTCGATCTCACAGCCTTCTCCACCCAGCCAGGCGAGCGTGGCGAACAAGCCCGCCGCGGCAACGGCATACATCAGGAGGTAGATCACCGCCGCGGCCAGGCCGTCCATGGCCGCGGGATTCACCGGCGCGGCCACCATCGCGGCACTGATGCCTACCAGCATGTACCCGGCGTGCGCAATCGAAGAGTAGGCCAGCAGCCGCCGCACGTGGTCTTGCCGCAGCGCCAGCAGGTTGCCCACCGTCATCGTCAGTGCCGCCACGGGCAGCACCACCCGCCAGGCAAACTCGCCGATTCCCGGCATGGCCAGTCCCAGCACGCGCACCAGGACCACGATGCCCGCCGCCTTGGGCAACACAGCCAGCAGGCCTGCGTTGCTGCTGGAGGTACCATGGTACACGTCGGGTGCATAGAAGTGGAAGGGAACGGCCGCCAGGCGGAACCCCAGGCCGGCCAGCACCAGCACGAAGCCCAGGCGTGCCAGCAGCCACGTGCCGTCTGTCTGCCCGAGGTGAGGTTGCAGCCGTGCAAACAGACCAGAAAGGTTGGTCGTACCGGCAATGCCGTACAGGAAGCTGAACCCATACAGCAACAAGGCAGATGCCAGCAGGCTGAGATAGAAGTACTTGACCGCTGCCTCCTGAGCTGGCTGATCGCGCCGGCCCAGATACAGCAGCACATAGGTGGGGATGCTAACCAGTTCCAGGCCGACGAACAGCAACACCAGCTCGCGTGCGGCGGCAGTGATGGCCAGTCCGGCCATGGCTACCAGCAACGTTCCGGCATACTCTGCATGATGTTCCCGCACATCGGCTGTGGCGGCCGAGAGGGCAAAGGCCACGGCAAGCAGGAACACGAACCATCGCACCAGCCAGGCGAGTCCGTCGGCGGCCAGCGGGCCGGGCACATTACCTGCCGGCGGGCCGCCCATGGACACTAGCACCAGCGCCGCGACGGCGCCCAGCACTCCCAGCCATCCCCATACTCTCGGCGTGGGTGCAAACGCACCGCCGAGGTAGATCAGCACGGCCGTACCGATTAGGAGCATCTCGGGAATCAGCAGTGCCAGCGTGTTAGTCGACATGGCCGGCTACCTCGTGTGCGGGGGGAACGCGTGCAGCGACATGCGGATCTCTGTCTGCCGGCTGCCATCTTTCCGCCAGGCGGGCGGCGGGCAGTTGCAGCGCCTGATCGAGGGCCGCTTGTGCCGGAGCAATGAACCGTTGCGGCAGGAGGCCGATCCACAGGATCACCACCGCCAGCGGCGCCAGGGCACACAGCTCGCGCAGGCTGAGATCGGCCGGCGCGAAGCTCGAGACGCTCTCATCGTCCGCACGGTGTGACGCCGCCGTACCCGTCGCGTGCGGGGCCGCGTGAGCCCCACGGTCCGGCTCGCACAGCGGTCCGAAGAACACGCGCTGTACCAGCCACAACATGTACCACGCCCCCAGTACAATGCCGGCGGTGGCCGCCACGGCGATCAGTTGCCATTGCCAGGCCCAGGCCGCCGGCGGCGCATCGAAAGCGCGGCGGAACATGCCCAGCAGCACCAGGAATTCCCCGACAAAGCCGTTCAGGCCGGGCAGGCCAATGCTCGCCAGTGTGAAGAACACCATCAGCGCTGCCAGCCGCGGCAGCCGCCGCGCGATGCCGCCAAGCTGCACCATCTCACGCGTGTGGTAGCGCTCATACAGCATGCCTACCAGGGCGAACAGGCCGCCGGTGGATAGGCCGTGGTTCACCATTTGCAGCAGCCCCCCCTGCATGCCCAGGCGATTCAAGGCGAACAGCCCCAACATGCAATAGCCCAGGTGGCTCACGCTGGAGTAGGCAATCAGCCGCTTGATGTCGCGCTGGGCCAGGGCTACCAGCGCCCCGTACACGATGCCGGCGACCGACAGCCAAAGCAAGTAGGGCATCAGCATCGCCGTGGCATCAGGCAGCAGCGGCAGGCAGAAGCGCACAAACCCATACGTGCCGATCTTGAGCAGCACGCCGGCCAGCACCACGCTGCCGGCGGTGGGGGCCTCGGTGTGTGCCAGCGGCAGCCAGGTGTGCAGGGGAAAGAGCGGCACCTTGATGGCGAACCCGGCAAACAGGGCCAGAAACACCCACACCTGCCAGACC
>JAIMBC010000413.1 GCA_023511675.1 Pirellulales bacterium | reverse complement strand
AGCCGGCACAGGCAGTACGGCCCACGACCGCCACCTCGTGTTTCGCCGCGCCGCGGCGATTGCTCCCCGCCGCCTGCTTGGCGGCGACAGCCGCGAACCGCTGCGGATCGGCGTCAAACATCTCGCGCTCCTTGCTGCCGGGGAACAGGTACCTTTGGCCCTTATAAACCGAGACGTGTTCCCGGGAGCCCCGTACCTGCTTGCCGGCCAGCACGTTGCAGACCACGCAGTTTCCTTCAAAGGCCAGATCGAGATCGGCGTAAGTTCCAGGCGCTGCGAGGAATGCGCGGCGTGCGCCCTCGTCCGCCATCAAATAGATGCGTCCCTTGTGGTATGCGCAGAAGTCGACCGAACCGTGCACGCGCTGGTTGCCGTGTTTCAGGCACACGACGCATAGTCCGTCCAATGCAGGTGCGTAGCGCGCCGGATCGGCGTTGAATCGCGACTGGGTATCGGCATCTGCGGCAAGATATGTCAGCCCATCATACACGCTGGCGAACTCGCGCTTGCCGCGGACGCGCTGTTTTGCATCCAGCAGGCATACGGGACACAAGCCGCCATAGGCCAGGTCGGCCTGGGCGTACTTCTCGGGTTCTGCCTTGAAGGCGTCGAGCTGCTCTTGGCCGGGGAACAGGTACAGGCGTCCCTTGTACTTGTAGGCGAACTCCGGCTTGCCCGGTTGGCGCACGCCCATCTCGCGGAAGCACACGACGCAGTCTCCACCGAGGGCCGGCGCGTAGCGCTGGGGCGATTCGCGGAACATGTTCAGCTCGTCCTGGCCGGGAAAGAAGTACGTCTGGCGGTCGAATATAGCCGCATACTCGGCGGTTCCAGGTACGAGCTTGCCGGCTTCGTAGAGGCAGACGACGCAGTGGCCGCCCAGCGCGGGCTGGCCGGCGATCGCACGCGCTGCGTGGCAGGCTGTGTTCAGGGCCAGAGCGATGCAGAACAGGCGTAACATGTTGGTTCTCCTGTGATAGGACGGGCGAGCACCCCATGCCGCTCGCCACACCAGCCATTGTCGGCCAGCATGACCCGCGCGTCTGTGATCCCCGTCACACATGCGCGAAAAGCAGCTCAGGATCGGGCGCCCATCGACTGGAGAAGCTGGCGGCACCGTTCGCACTGGGCGACGTGCAGCTTGATCTGCTGCTGCTGCGCTTGCGCGAGTTCGCCGCGCAGATAGGCCGCCGCGAGCGCCCGGACGCGAGAACAGCGGATACCTGCATAATTGGCCTCCAGCTCGCCCTCACTGCCGAACCATTGCCAGAGAAGCGTACCCGCAGCTCCGCAGGCCGCCACGGCCGCTACCGATCTCAACATGGCACGACGGCTCTTGCGTGCCCGCAAAGATTGCGATAGGCGCGCAAATT
Organism: Pirellulales bacterium; assembly: GCA_023511675.1. Classification (GTDB taxonomy): domain Bacteria; phylum Planctomycetota; class Planctomycetia; order Pirellulales; family JAIMBC01; genus JAIMBC01. The sequence continues at coordinate 1,007 of JAIMBC010000413.1, read as the reverse complement.
CACCGGGGGGACAGGGCCCGAACTCGTTTTCCGGAGTCATGTCTGTGTACACAGCAAGCATAAGGAACCTCGATCAAGGGGGCGCGATGGGAACCGCCACGCTCCCGAACTGGCATATTCTGACACTTCTTAGTATCCGGCATTTTGGGCCGAGGGTTCCGTGAGCTGGATCACTTTGAACAGCATTGTTTGTCGCCAGCTCACGTACGCGACCCGCACACGGGCAACGGCTCGTGGCAGGCTGCCGCCAGACGCCGGCAATCGAGCACGACCAGCTTGCGCCGCCGCGTACGCACCAGCCCTTCGGCCTGTAGCTGCCCCAACACGTGCGTCACCGTCTCGCGCGTCAGGCCCACCAGGCTGGCCAGATCTTGGTGGGAAAGGGGCAGGCGGATGTGGCACTTTCCGTCCACCTGCTCGCCGTAGCTGGAGGCCAGTTCGTAGATCAGCCGCATCAGCCGCTCGCGGCTGGGCAAAAACAGCACGTTGCGCAGCCGATTCTCCCTGCGCCGGCGCCGCAGGCCGATCAGGCGGGTAAGGTGCAGCGTGAGGTCGGGCCGCGCCTCCAGCAGGCGCTGGACCTCCTCGCGCGGCAGCGACAGCACGCGGCAAGCCTCCATGGCCTCTGCGTACTCGCGGCGCGGTTCGCCGTCCAGCAACGCCAACTCGCCGAATAGCTCTCCCGGCTCGATGAAGGCAAGGATCGTCTCCTTGCCCTCCGGGGTAATGTCCTTGATCTTCACCCTGCCTGCCGCCAGCACCAGCACGCTCTCGCCCGACTCTCTGGGCCCATACACCAGGCTGCCACTGGGAAAGTTGCGCAACAGGGCACACCGGTCGAGGCGGTCGGCCTCGCTCGGCGTGAGGTGCTCGAACAGGCTACACTGCTTCAGATACCAGAGTCTGCTCCGCATGCTGCATGCCGTTCGTCGAAGTTCGCGGTTCGCCCCCCGTTATCGCGGCGAGTGTGGCCGCCGCAGGCAACCCGCAGACACACAGCCATAGTG
>JAIMBC010000412.1 GCA_023511675.1 Pirellulales bacterium | reverse complement strand
GCAGCGGGCCCAGGCTTGGGGGGCCGGCGGCGGTACGACTTGCCAGTGATGGCAGCCCAAGTCGGCGGTTACGCTTGTTCCCGCGCGCCGCCTCTTTCGCGCAGGCTGCGCCAGACGCGCAGCACGGCGGCCGTGAGCAGCAGCGACGCCGCGATGAACGCCGGCATGATCCATCCCAGGCCGAACATGGGGAGCGTGTACCGCCACAGCACGCCCCATAACAGGCAAACCGCCAGGCTGGAAAGGCACAGGTACGGGCCGTAGGGCATTTCGCGGCTGCCGCGCAGCAGCAGCCGCAACAGCGAGGGCAGCACGGCCGCAAACGGAGAAAGCAAGAACGCCAACCACGCCGCCTGCCAGCCGAGGAAGGCGCCTACCATGGCCATCAGCGTCACGTCCCCAAAGCCCATGGCCTCCCGGTGGAGGGCCCAGGTGACCACGATCCGCACGCCCCACACCAGGGCGCCGCCGCCGGCCATGCCCACCAGGCCGGAGAGCAGGCCCTGCCAGTGTGCACCGCCGGCGGACCACACCGCCGCAATCGCTCCCGCCCCACACGCCAGCAGCAGGCCGATCCGCGGTAGCTCGCCGCTGCGCACCATGTAGGCAAAGAACATCCGCACCGCGCGCCCCAGGCCCCTGCTCGGTCTCCACAAACGCGGCAGCAACGCCAGACACCATGCCGCGTAACAGCCCAGCCCCAAGCCCAAGCCCAGGGGCCCGTCATACTCCGCCAGCCATGGCTGCGGCGAGCGGAAGTGCAGGCTCACTACCTGTTGCCTCAGCACCCCAGGTCCCGTGTTGGCCAAGAGCTGCACGCGGTCGGGAAGCTGTCCCCCAGGCAGCAGACACGCCAGCAGTAAGCCCGCCAGTGCCCCCCACACCGTGACGCTGTCCGGAATCACCATTTCATCCAGGTCGATGAATGCTGCCATGATCATGAACAGCACCAGCACCACTTGTACCCCAAACACGGGATACATCAGCTCCCGCAGCACCACGCGCGGCGGCACCCCAGGCGGTAGAAGCTGGGCCACTGGCCCAAGCTGCACCACGTGCCACCAGTACAACCCCGCCACCGCCAGCCCGCAGAAGATCTCCACCGCCAATGGCCGCAGCCACCAGCCGCGGCCGTGCAAGGCGGCCTGCCGGCGCAGCCGGATCCAACCCCACACGGGCAAGCGATCCAGCCAGCAGCTACGCTCGTCGCGCGGGTGGCCCGGCAGCCATGGGCTGAGCAGCCGCGGCCGATATCCCAGCCGGTAGATGCCTGCGTTCGCCACGCTGCCGAGCACCAGCCCAGCCATGAACATGGCCGCCAGCCGCCACGGCAACGCCATCGCCTCGAACACGTTCACGGCACCCCTGCGGCACCGTCCTGGCCGCCCTGGCGCCAGACAGACAACAGCTCCGCCAGCTCCGCCGCAACGCGCTCGGCAGGCTTGCCCGCCGTCTCCACCACGACGTCGGCACACTGGCGATACAGCGGCTCGCGCTGGGAAAGCAGGATGGCGATCTCTTCTGCTGGCGCGAGGTCCGTCAGCGGAGGGCGGCGCAGGGTGCTGGCGGCATCCGCCTCGAGTCTCGCCAGCAAGGTGGCCGCATCGGCCCGCAGCCAGGCAACCTTGCCCGCGGCGCGCAACAGCTCTCGGTTCTCGGGACGCAGCACCGCGCCCCCACCCGCTGCCAGCACCAGCCTGTCTTGCCGCACCAGTTCGCGCAGCACGCGCGTTTCCAGCTCGCGGAACGCCGCTTCTCCATGCTCGGCGAAGATCATGGCGATGGACTGCCCGGCGAGTGCCTCGATGGCTGCATCGGCATCTTGCCACGGCCAGTCCCAAGCAGAGGCCAGCAAGCGTGCCACGGTGGATTTGCCGCTTCCGCGGTAGCCGATGAGCGAGAGCACCATCCGCGGCCTCACTACCAGCGAGCCGGGCTAGTTGCCCGCTTGAGCACGTCTCGCATCAATTCGGCCGGCCCCTCCATGCCCGTGAACAGCTTGAACTGGAGCACGGCCTGTCTCACAAACATCTCCACACCCGTGATCACCGTACAGCCCTTGAAGCGCGCATCCTTCACCAGCAGCGTGTTCTCCGGGTTGTACACGGTGTCGAAAACCGCCATGGAGGGATTGAGATATCCCTTGTCGTAGGGGGTCTCGTCAACGTTGGGGTGCATGCCCACGGGCGTGCAGTTGACCAGCAGGTCGTAGGAAGAGTTATGCCGCAGCCCCCAATCGATGGCGGAGCAGCCCAGGCTTTCGGCCAGCCGGTTGGCGCGTTCGCGGGTGCGGCTGGCGATGGTCACGTCGGCGCCGCGGCGGAGCAGGCCGTAGGCGATGCTGTCTATAATAGACATCAGACGCTGCCGACGATCTTACGCGAGAAGATCGCGGTGG
>JAIMBC010000411.1 GCA_023511675.1 Pirellulales bacterium | reverse complement strand
GCCGTGGGCCGGTCAAGACGGACGCTGCCGGCAAGTTCACCCTGAAAGAGGTGGTGCCGGGGACGTACACGTTCAAGGCTCAGGGGATCCACAAGAACGTGATACGCAAGGCCAGCGTCACCATCACCATCAAGCCCGGCAAGAAGCAGCCGCTGGTGGAGATCGAGCTGGAAGAGTAACAGCGGAGTCCCTCCAGGAGGCGGCCGCAAGGCCCTGTTGCTTTCCTGGCCGTTCGAGCACATGCCCTGAGACAGGCCGCCTGAGTCTGTCTCAGGGCGTTGTTGCTATTAGGGTTGCTTGGGCCTTTCTGCATGTGGGTCATCTCGGGGCGGCCGCGGTACACGCATGGGAGGTTCCGCCTGCGTACCCTCCACCACGCACAACCCAAGGCTCTCGTGCTCGCCAGCCCCTGGCTGCATTGCGTGCCACCCTCTAAACTCGGGTACCATGCCTCCCCTGGAACGCCCCACCACCAGCGAACCGCCCCGAAGAGGTTGTCTTTCGCTGGCCCTGGCAATGGCATTGGGCAGCGTGCTGCTGGGGGGTTTTGTGGTGCTGGCTGCTTCCACCCTCTTGCCGGCGGTAGCCTTTGCGGTGGCAGCCGCTGCGGCGCTGTTCGCCATGGCGGCCCTGCACTACCTGGTGTGGGGCCGCTGGCTGGGCCGCATGATTCGAGAAGAGCAAGAATCCGAACCTACTTCTGGGCCGGAATAGCTGCACCGTCTCTCGTGCCGCAATGGCAGCGCACCTTTGAGGAGGGCGATAGCCGCACGCTCTTCGCTGCCGATGCCGACGTGCGCGGAAGCGGCACTGCGACGGCCCGCCTACTCGCCCGACTTCACCACCAGGCGTTGGTTCGCCGGCGTGCGGCGGCGGAGGATCTGCCCCCTGCCGTGCGGCAAGCGCACCTCCACGTCGCACTCGCTCTGTGGGCCCAGGCCAAAATGAGCCACCGCCTCTTGCCCCGAGGCATAGCCGTAGCCCACAGCAATCTCGCGAGCGCCCAACAACGCTTCGCTTTCGCCTAGCCGCCCTGCCTCGTACACGCGGACCTGCGCGCCGATCCCCTGCACATTGACGCCGTCGCTCCCCCGTACTTCGACTTGCAGCCAGTTGCCGCCGGGCGTGTCGTTGTGCAACAGCAGCGAGCGTGCATCGACCCACCAGTTCGGCAAGAACAAGTCCAGCCTTCCATCGCGGTCGTAGTCCGCAGTGGGGCCGGGCGCCATGTACACAATGCGTCCATCGGCCCGGATCCGGTTGAAGAGCGCCACCACGTCATCCGTCTGGCGATCGCGCTCGTTGGGAAAGTCGTTCACGGCCAGTGCCCCCTCGTAAAACCGCGGCAGTCCATCTGAGATGCCCACGTTGCGAAAGATCAGCGGGTAAGGCCGCCCGCCGGCAAACTTGATAATGCTCGTATAGATGTCTGCCCAGCCGTCGTTATCAAAGTCCTGCACCTCCACGTGCGGAGACTTCATCGGCAGCGGCACCAGCCCTGCCGTTTGCGTGATCTCTTCATAGCGTGGCAGGCCCTCCTGCACCCCGCGGTGAAGGTATAGCCGCAGCGGCACGCCGCCCGTGAACCACGGCCGATCGAAATGGGAGCCGATGACCACGTCCGGCAGTCCATCGCGGTTGACATCGCCAAAGCACACGCCGCATGCCGTATCGTCGGGCGTGTCGGTATAGTTCCACGAGAAGTCGGCATGGCTAGCGGGTACCTCCTGAAACCGGCCATGGCCGTCGTTGACGAACAAGCGATTACCTCCATGCCGGCCGCCCAACAGCACGTCCGGCCAGCCATCTTCCGTGACATCGCAAGCCGCAACGCCGAAGCCCGTCACTCGGTCCGGCAGACCCGCGGCTGCCGTCGCATCTTCGAATCGCAGCCCTCCCAGGTTGCGCCACAGGCGGGAACGACTCTGTCCGCCCTGGAAGAAACACTCCCCCACCAGCAGGTCCAGCAGGCCGTCCCCATCAAAATCCAGCACGCAGGCACTGCGGCAGGCCATTCCCCGGCGGCAGGCACCGCTGGTCTCAGACACATCGCTGAAACGCCCCTCCCCATCGTTGCGAAACAGTGCGTTGGGTGTTTGAAAGTGCGGCTGTCCCTCGTACTCGATGGCGTGGTTGGTCACGTACAGGTCCAGATCACCGTCATTGTCGAGATCTGCGAACACGCCCCCGTTGGCACGGCCCACAAGCTGCAACTGCGGTTGCGCGTCCAACACAAACTGCCCACGCCGATTGCGAAAGAACATGTTGGGCTTCGAGCCATAGGGCACCGGATCACCCCCAAACGTGCCCACGTACAAGTCGGCATAGCCGTCCCCATCCACATCCCCCCACATCGCGCCGTGCCCCGCAATCTGCCCCACTGCCGGCCACAGCCCGGCAGATTCGGTGGTGTCGCCTG
>JAIMBC010000410.1 GCA_023511675.1 Pirellulales bacterium | reverse complement strand
GACTCTGCGGCGACGTGAGCCATGCCGCCAGCCCCGCGCGGCGGTCTCCTGGCGGCAACGCCGCCGGCATCGGCTCGCCCAGGGCGTGCGCCAAGACCAGCTCTCCCGTGCGGGGATGGCGCGTCTCGGCGTGGCCTGTTGCCAGTAGCGCCTCGCCGCGAGGCGTGGGCTTGCGGGCCAGCGGGGCAAAATAATCTGCCATGCCGTAGTAGTCGCTCTGGCTCCAGCGGTCGAACGGATGATGATGGCACTGGGCACAGGCGATCCGCACGCCCAGAAAGATTTGCGAAACGCTGCTGGCCGTCTCTCCCGGGCCCTGCATGGCACTGTAGAACCAGGCCTGGGGCACTTCGGCCAAAGGCCCTTCTGCCGTGAGGATTTCTCGCACCATCGCATCGAGAGGCTTGCCCTCTGCCAGGCTCTGCCGCAGCCAGCGGTAGAAGGCAAAGGCGCCGTTGTGGCCCAACGCGCCTCGGTCGATGCGGAGCACGTCTGCCCATTTGAGCGCCCAGTAGTCGGCGAATTCGGGACGCTGCAACAGTGCATCCACCAGGCGTGCCCGACGGTCGGGGGAAGGATCCGCCAGAAAGCGCCGCGCCTCGGCAGCAGTGGGCAGCGTGCCGATGATGTCCAGGTACGCGCGGCGGAGGAACTCGGCATCGCCCGCCTGCGGAGAGACGGGCAGGTCGAGCTTGCGCAGGCGCTCATTCACGTGGCGGTCGATGAAGTTGTACTCGGGCATCGGGTCCGCGTGGGGCGAGGGCTGGCCTAGCGGCACCAGAGTTTGGAAGGTGGCCACATGCCCCATAAAGGCTGCCATCACCGCGGCCTGGCCGGGCACGTTGCCTGCGGTGACCAGCCCATCCTCATCCACGGAAGCCAGCCCCTCGTTGTTGGACTGAAAGCGCGAGAGCGCGGTGACATCGGCCCGCTCTCCGCTTGCGTACTGGGCCACCACGCGCAATTGCTGCTGCGCTCCGGGAGCAAGCAGCCGCTCCGTTGGTGCGAGTTCGATGGCGACCACCTCGCGTTCTCCCCCCCCGCCGTGCGGCAGCCCGGCTGCAATCCACTGCCGCAGCACGCCGTAGGCATGGGAGCCGATGGGGATGCGCGAGCCGCCGCCGTGCGGCACAATGCCCGCCGCCTTGCGCAACAACAGGCTCCGCTCGGGCACGCCGGGAAACACGCGCCGCCCGCGGTCTTCCATCACCAACGCCTGCCAGTCCGCGGCAGGATCGGAACCGAACACAGAAAGCTTGAAACCGTTCTGCCCCTCTGCCTTGCCGTGACAGGCGGAGGCATTGCAGCCGTAGCGATTCAGCAGCGGAATCACATCGTGCTCAAAACTCGGCACGCGTGCGGCGCCCGCAGCACGCACCTGGACCTCCACGCGTGTCTCGCTGCCCAGGTACCGGACGACCACTTCCGTTCTGCCGGCAGTCAGGCCGCGGATCACAAAGCCTTCTGCTGCGGCCACGGCTGGGTCGGCCACGCTTAGCTCCGCCTTGTGCGTGCAGTCGATCTCGCGGCCGTCGTGGCGCGTGGCCGTGACGAGCAGACGCCATCCCGGCTCGCCGGCAATCAGTTGCAGTAGCGCCGGGTCCGCAGCAAGCCGCAACACCCCTGTCTCCGCAGCGAACGGATCAGTACCTTCGGACCGTGCAGCGGCGATTGCCATGATCACAGCCAGCGCGGCCCGGCACGCGTGCAGCGTCGGGCGGCGGCGTGTTGCTTGTGGCATGCCGAACATCTCCTGTGCCTGTGGTGGGCGGGTTGGCCAGGCGGGGGTGGCAACACGGCCCCAAGTATAAACGAACTTGGATGGGTCCGCCAAGAGGGCCCGCGGCGAGCTGCAAACGATTCCTCCATCGCCAAGCTGCTTGAACACGTGCCGGCTCGGAGCGTAAGTCCAGATGCCTCGGACCACAACTACGCACAACCTGACTTCGTACGTCAACGTTCAAGCAGGCTGGTCCGCATGATTGGCGGCCGATAAGCGGCGATCGCTCCAGGCTACAGATGCGGCGCCGCGTTCGCCCTTGGAGGGCCACGCCCCCTGCTGGAGCACCACGCGGGAGGGTCACGCTCCGTCGTGGCCGTGATTGTGGCTGGCCGTTTGCAGGGCCCCTCAGCGAACCCGGGCCAGATCGCCCCCCAACGCGGTTCGCCACAGCCCCCTGAAGCCCGGGGTGCGCGAGCCGGTGGGCCCGCAACTTGCGCCGCCGTAGGTGGAATTGCGCAAGCGACAGGCGTTCCCTTCGACATCACACCACCGCAGGCAAGCCGCTGTACTCAAACCGCCACACCCGCTCCGCTCATAACCGCCACGGCTCTCGATCAATCGGCCCCCATACTCCACCTCGCTTGCGTGCACTCGTCATCCTCCCCGCCCGCACGCAAGCTACCAACCACGTCAAGAATGGTGGCGGTGTACGGTTACCTCATAGAAACGGCACGGGCAAGCGCACCTGCTGTGGGCTCCTTCAGGGCGCCGGAGGTATGAGGGCACGTGTTGCCGG
>JAIMBC010000409.1 GCA_023511675.1 Pirellulales bacterium | reverse complement strand
GGATTGCCCTGGCACACCTGCTGGGACAGTCTGGGCTGGCAGGCGGACCGGGCGAGAAGCCGCACCACGACGGGCTGCACCACCCGGCGCGTGCTCGACGCGTGGTGCAGTTATTCATGTCCGGCGCCGCCAGCCAGTGCGACATGTTCGACTACAAGCCGCTGTTGATCCAACGCAACGGCGAACCCTGGGATCCGGGCGAGAAGGTCGAGTTGTTCCAGTCCACTCCCGGCGTGTGCATGCAAAGCCCCTGGAGCTGGAAGCAGTACGGCGAGTGCGGCAAGTGGATGAGCAGCCTGGTACCACGGCTGGCAGAGTGCGTGGACTGGATGTGCTTCATTCCATCGATGGTTTCCAAGTCCAATGTCCATGGGCCCGCCACCTTCTTGCAGAACACGGGCTTCGTGCTGCCGGGCTTCCCCAGCGCGGGGGCATGGATCTCCTATGCCCTCGGCAGCATGAACGAGAACCTGCCGACCTTCGTGGTGCTGCCCGATGCGCGGGGCTTTGCGCCCAACGGACCCGCCAACTGGTCTGCCGGCTTCTTGCCCGCCGCGCATCAGGGAACCATGATCCGTCCCACCGCTGCCAATCCCATCAGGGATCTGTTCCCCGCCGATCCCCAGCAGGTCACCCCCGAGAGCGACCGGGAGGGACAGGAAGTCCTGCACCGCCTCAACAAGCAGCACCTGTTAGGCCGCGAACAGGACTCGCGGCTGGAAGCCCGCATTGCAGCCTATGAACTGGCTGCCCGCTTGCAGCTCAGTGCCCCTGAGGTGCTGGACACGAGCGACGAGACTGAGTACACCCGCCGCCTGTACGGGTTGGACGAGCCCGAGACAGCAGACTTCGGCCGTAACTGTCTGATCGCCCGGCGCCTGCTGGAGCGCGGGGTCCGTTTCGTGCAGGTCTGGAGCGGGGCAGACAATGGCTTCCCCCGCCGCAACTGGGACTCGCATGAGGACATTGCCAAGGACCACGGAGAGATGGGCCGCAGCATGGACGGTCCCGCCGCCGCACTGCTGGTGGATCTCCACCAGCGGGGGCTGCTTGAGGACACGATTGTGATCTGGACCACCGAGTTCGGCCGCATGCCGTGCAGCCAGGGCAGCAAGGGACGGGACCACAACCCCTTCACGTTCACCACCTGGCTGGCAGGGGGGGGCATTCGCGGCGGCCTCACCTACGGCGCCAGCGACGAATGGTCTTACAAGGCCGTGGAACATCCCACCGAGGTCTACGACGTGCATGCCACCATCTTGCACCTGCTGGGCATCGACCACGAACGACTCGTTTTCAGACACAATGGCATCGACCGCCGCCTCACCGACGTGCACGGCCGCGTGATCCACGAAATCCTGGCCTAGCCCCCGGCGCCGGCGGGCCTTGCGGAAAGGCGCGCAGCCGTGAACAGCCGCACGATCAAGACCGCGATGCCGCACCGCGGTGTCACGCTCGTGGAACTGCTGGTGGTGGTGGCCATTACCAGCTTGCTGGCCGCGCTCCTCATGCCCGCCGTGCAGCAGGCACGCGAGGCGGCACGCCGCGTCGAGTGTGCCAGCCACCTCAAACAGATCGGCCTGGCACTGCTCCAGCACACAGACCGCAAGCGCACCCTGCCCTCCAGCGGCTGGGGCTGGAAGTGGCCTCCCTACCCCGGCCGTGAGGCGGAGCGGCAGCCGGGTAGCTGGGTGTACGTGATCCTCCCCCACCTGGAGCAAACCGGGCTACACTCTGCCGCAATCTCTCAAACCGAGCGGCTCACCACGCCGCTGGCGCTCTTCTACTGCCCCAGCCGCAGGCGGGCTGAACTCTACCCCTGCGTCAACACCGCCATCCATCCCCCCTGGCTGCCGCGGATGGCCAAGAGCGACTATGCCGCCTGCGCCGGCGACCACGATAATCCCAACGCACCCGGCACCGGCATGCCCTTCAATCAGCCTGACACGCTGGCCGAAGGAGACGATCCCGACTGGTGGCTGAGCCGCGGGTCAAAGCTGACCGCCAACGGCGTTATTTTCCAACGCAGTGCCATCCCGCTTGCGGACATACGAGACGGCACCAGCAACACCTATCTGGTAGGCGAGAAGCTACTCGACCCCCTCCACTATACCGACGGTGCAGGCCAGGGAGACATGGAAAGCGTCTACCACGGTGCCAACGACGATACCACACGCGTGGTCTGGCCCGAGTACGGCGGCCTGCGGCGCGATACCCCAGGCTACGATAACCGCAACGTGTTCGGCAGTGCGCATCCCGCCGGGGCCCAGTTTGTCTTTGTAGACGGCTCCGTCCACCTGGTGAGCTATGCCATCGACGTGGAGGTGCATCGCCAGCTTGGCAACCGCCGCGATTCCCTCCCCGCGGGCTGGCCGCCAGAACTTCTGCCGTAATCGATTGGCCCTCGACCCCTGGCCAGACGCATCGGCACCCGCCGCGCCAGCTTGCTGCCGCCGCTTGGGGTGCCTACCATGGGCGGTACGGCCCAACCGTTTGCGCAATGATCCGCCCATGCAGTCCAAGGAGC
>JAIMBC010000408.1 GCA_023511675.1 Pirellulales bacterium | reverse complement strand
GCCGCCGCCTTGGCCGGTCCCCCCCTCCCCTTCGAATTGTATCTGCGTTCATCCGCGTCCATCCGCGGTTTCTGTGGTTGGCGTTCGTCCGCGGTTTCTGTGGTTGGCGTGCATCGGCGGTACCGCGTGGCAGGCTCGCCTGATAATCTAATGGATCCACCTCAGCTTGCCCTGATACTCGCAGCACTGAAAACCGCATTGCCGGAGCCGCCCGAACGATGACCACGCCTGCCCCGCCTGACGTGCTGGCCGGGAGCGAAAAGCTGGCGCACCTGTCGGCGGCGCCGCGGTACCTGGTGCCGTTCGATCCCAAGCGTGTGCCGCATTACTTTACGGACGTGCTGATCATCGGCGGAGGGCTGGCGGGCCTACGCGCGGCGCTGGCCGTGGATCCCGATCTGCGCGTGCTGGTGGTGACCAAGTCCGGGCTGGAGCAATCGAACTCCAGCTTTGCGCAGGGAGGCATTGCCGGGGTGCTGGGGCCCGAGGACCGCTTTGAGAACCACGTGGCGGATACCCTGGCTGCCGGCGGAGAGCTGTGCGAGCCAGAGGTGGTGGAGCTGGTGGTGCGGGAGGCGCCGGAGCGAATCCGCGAGCTGGTGGCCTGGGGCGCGCGGTTCGATGAGGCCGAGGGCATGCTGGCCCTGGGGCGCGAGGGGGGCCACAGCCATGACCGCATCGTGCACGCCTTGGGCGACGCCACAGGCAAGGAGGTGATGCGCGCGGTGATCGAGCAGACGCGCCACCTGCCCCATCTGGAGACCTGGCCCGATACGTTCACGCTGGATCTGCTTACCGATGATGGAGGCTGCCGCGGGGCCCTGGTGTGGCATTCCCGCCACGGCAAGACACTGGTCTGGGCGAAGCAGACCATCCTCTGTACGGGCGGCGCCGGACAGCTCTATCGCGAGACCACCAATCCGCCGGTGGCCACGGGAGACGGCCTGGCCCTGGCCTGGCGCGCCGGAGCCGTGCTGCGCGACATGGAGTTCATGCAATTCCATCCCACGGTGCTGTACATCGCCGGTGGCAGCCGCAGCCTGATTACCGAGGCCATTCGCGGGGCGGGGGCCTACCTGGTCGATCGACATGGCGAGCGATTCATGCCGCAGTATGATCCGCGGGCGGAGCTGGCGCCGCGAGACGTGGTGAGCCAGGCGATCGTGGCGCAGATGGAGCGCACGCGACATCCGAATGTATATCTCGATTTGAAGCACCTGGATCCACAGATGGTACGCAGCCGCTTCCCGGGGATGACGGCCATCTGTGCCGAGTTCGGTCTGGATCTCACGCGCGATCCGATCCCCGTGCGGCCGGGGGCGCATTACATGATCGGCGGCGTGAAGGTGGATGCCGCGGGGCGTACCTCCCTGCCGGGCCTGTGGGCCGCGGGGGAGGTGACTTCCTCGGGCCTGCACGGGGCCAACCGGCTGGCCTCCAACAGCCTGCTCGAGGGGTTGGTGTTCGGGGCGCATGCCGGGGAGGGCGCCTCGGAGCAGGCACGCCAGCGGCCGGACAACTTCCATGCCCTGCCGATCGCAAATCCCGTTTTGCCGGAGGCACAGGAACCGTTGGATTTGGAAGACATTCGCAATTCGCTGCGCAGCTTGATGTGGCGTGCGGCGGGCGTGCGGCGACACGCGGCCGGTTTGCAGGAGGCGTGCGACACGATCGACCGCTGGTGCGGATACGTGCTATGGCGGCAGTTCCAGGAGCCGGCGGGCTGGCAGCTTCAGAACATGCTGGTGGCGGCCCGCCTGATGGTGCAGGCGGCACTCGATCGAGAAGAGAGCCGCGGCGTCCATCTTCGCACCGACTTTCCCGCCACGGACAACCTCCGCTGGCGGCACCACCTCGCATACCGCAAGGGCGGGTAGCGGCACCCGCTCGCGTTGCGGGCGTAAACATCTACCAGAACCAGGTGTCCGCTGTAGCTGCCAGCATTCGGCTTTCAGTCGGGCTGCGTAGCACGTGCCGTCGTGCCTGGCCGGCTGCCAAACGCGTAGCGGTTGCAGATCCCAACTCAGGGTGGCGCACATTGGGCTGTCCTCTCTGCCCCCAGCCTTCAACATCTCCCCATCGGGACGGCCTCGACACGCTCCACCTCGCCCCGGTGGATTGCTGATTTGCACGTCCCGCACGCAAGTTACCGACCTCCTCAAGAATGCTTGCGTGGCACGCTGAAGGATTGACGGCTTGCCAGAGGGCCTATTCTTGAAAGCAGGTGGTCCCACTTTTCGCCGTCCACCCCGGCCCCTTTTCCGCTGCTCATTATCAGACGAGCCTAACCGGCCCGGCTGCGGTGGGAGAGGTACATTACAGCCGCACCCGCGGCCATGGCGGCTGCGTAGAGTGCGAGGCTGAGCGCGGCTACGCGGTCGGTGATGTCGTAGTGCAGGAGGTTGAACACGTGCATCGAGACGGTTTCCAGGCCGGGGGGGGCGACCAGCAGAGTGGCGTCCAACTCGGCAGCCGCGGCCAGCAAGGCGGCCAGAAACGCCGCCGCGCATGCCGGCCGCCGTTGGGCGAGCGCCACATGCCACAGG
>JAIMBC010000041.1 GCA_023511675.1 Pirellulales bacterium | reverse complement strand
GGAGGGGCGGCAAGAGCTGCACGTAGCGGTGGTGGGCGGGGGGGCAGGCGGCGTGGAGATCGCCTTCTGCTTGCCCCATTACTTGCGCTGCCACTTCCCGCAGGCGGCTTGCCGCCTGGCGGTGATCGATCGCCGGGAGTCGCTGCTGAGCGGCTCGCCGCGGCAAACGGCCCGCCTGGCAGAGCGCGAGCTGCGCCGCCGGGGAGTGGAACTGCTGCTGGGCCGCGGCGTGGCGCGTGTCGAAGGCGCACGCCTGGTAATGGACAACGGCTCGCTACGGGACATCGACCTGGCCATCTGGGCCACCAGTGCTGCGGCACCGCCGCTGTTGAGCACCCTGGGTTTGCCCACCGATGAACAGGGCTTCTTGCTCACTCGGCCCACGCTGCAAACGGTGGCCGATGCTCCGGTGTTTGCCGTGGGAGACTCGGGCAGCGTGGCGGGCCATCCGCGTCCCAAGGCGGGCGTGTACGCCGTGCGGCAAGGGCCGGTGTTGTGGGACAATCTTCGGCGGCTGCTGCGCGGAGAGCCGCTACGGCCCTATGTGCCGCAGCGGGGCTTCCTGTCGCTGTTGGCCATGGGAGACGGCCAGGCGATTCTCAGCTACAAGGGCCTGACGGCGCGCGGCCGCTGGTGCTGGCGGCTGAAAGATCGCATCGACAGCCGCTTCATGGCCATGTACCAGGATTATCGCCCGGCGATGAGGGACGCCCGGCCGACCGCGGCCCCCTCTCCCCCCCCTATGCGGTGCGCCGGCTGCGGCGCCAAGCTGGGCGGCTCCATCCTCTCGGCAGTGCTCCGCCGGCTGGAAATTCCGCCCTCGGAGCACGTGCTGCTCGGGCTGGATGCCCCGGATGATGCGGCCATCGTCCGCTGCCCGCAAGGTCGGCCCGTGGCCGTTACGGTCGACTTCTTCACCGCCTTTCTGGACGACGCCTGGCTGGTAGGCCGCGTGGCCGCCCTGAACAGCCTGAGCGACGTGTTCGCCCTGGGCGCCACCCCGCTGGCCGCCCTGGCAATGGCCACCATTCCTGCTGGGCGGCCCCGTCAGCAAGAGCAGCTCCTCTTCGAACTGCTCTCCGGGGCGCTGGAAGAGTTCCGGCGTGCCGGCGCCACGCTGGTGGGCGGGCACACCATCGAAGGTTCTCCCACCACCATCGGCTTCTCTGTGCTGGCAGACGCCGGGAACGGCCCCGCCACGCTCAAGGCAGGTCTATGCCCAGGAGATGCACTGGTGCTGACCAAGCCGCTGGGGACGGGCATTCTGCTGGCGGCGCACCGCGAGGCGCGGTTGCGCGCCCACTGGTTCGACACGCTCGTGGCAGCCATGCTCCTCAGCAACGGGCCTGCCGCGGCGGCAGCACGCACGCACGGCGTGCAGGCCATGACGGACGTCACGGGCTTCGGTCTGGCAGGCCATCTGCTGGAAATGTTGCGTGCCGGCCGCGTCTCGGCGCGGCTAGAGCTGGGCGCACTGCCGCTGCTGCCGGGCGCCGGCGAGCTGGCCGCCGCGGGCGTGGCTAGCACGCTGGCCCCTGCCAATCGTGCCGCGGAGGCGGCCATCGATTGCCCGCACCCTCTCCAGCAGCAGCCCGCCTATTCCATACTGTTCGATCCTCAAACGTCGGGAGGCCTCTTGCTGGGAGTGCGGCCCGAGGCGGTCGGAAACCTCGTGCGTGACCTGCACGCCGCAGGGCATACAGCCGCCTGCATCATCGGAGAGGTGCTCCCCTGCCAGCACGAGCCCCGCCTCATGCTGGCCTGAACAGCTTCCCGCACTCGGTTGCGTCATCCAATGCGGCCGCCAAGCCCTCAAAAAAACAGCCGCACGATCGTCTCCGCCACGCAGGCCGGCCGGTCTTCTCCCTCCACCTCGAACGAATGCTTGCAGGTCGCCTGCACGCCCGCACGCGTCTCTTTCAGCTCCAGCAGGTCGGAGATCATCCGTACCCGCGAGCCCACCTTGACCGGCGCGGGAAACCGCACGCGGTTCAGGCCATAGTTCAGCATCAACTTCACACCCTCGATGGTGAAGGAACGTTCCACCAGGGCGTTGCACAGCGAGAGTGTGAGAAAGCCGTGGGCCACGGTGGTGCCGTAGGGAGACTCGCGGCGGGCACGCTCCGGATCGCAGTGGATCCATTGAAAGTCGCCCGTCCCTTCCGCAAAGGCCTGGACCCGTTCTTGCGTGATCTCCACCCAGTCGCTCACGCCCAGCCGCTGACCGACCAGGGTGCGCAGTTCCTCCAACCCCTTGATGACACGCACGGGCATGCGCCGAGCAACCTCACGTTTGCAGATAAGCCTTCGATCGGCCTCGATTCTAGCCCGCAGGGGCCCGGCACCACAATGGGCTTTGCCTGCCAACCCTACCCACGCCTGGCGTCCCATGGCCCACATGCCGCGCACTCTGGGTGACGATCAGAGCCGCGCCCAGATCGCCCCCCAAAACACCGCCAACCCACGACCCTCCGGCGCAGAGGTTCGCATCGGATCCTCGGCATTGATCGATGCCTGGTACGGCGCCGTCACCGCGTTGTGCCACTGCAACGTGCCGAACCAGAAATCGCCGTGCACTCGCTGTGCCTGCCGCCCGCAAAGACTACCCAGGGGCCGTACGCGATGGCAAGCAGGCCCAGCGGAACGAACAATCCGAATCGCCCCAGCCGCGCGATCGGTGTGCCTGAAACGACCTCGCACGACCGCGGCGGTTTATGCCGCGGTTGGATCCGCTGCCGTGGCTGGCGGCCTGCGAGCTGGAGATCGACGAGGACCTGCAAGTCGAAGTGCCTCACGACGAACAGACGAGCGGCAGCATGCTGCAGATGCCGCCCGGCACGCTCCTGCCAGAGCCGTTCGCGCTGCCAGGGGCCTGGGCACCGAGCAATACTTTTACCTCTCGCCCGAACGCGGAATGCCTGCCCTGGCACTCGTTGTTGACGAGCGGGGCTCGCCCGCCGTAACGTCTGCCGGGGGCCAGGCAGCGATCAGGCCCGGCCATGCGCTGAGTGCGCGATGCGTCTCGCGTGGGGGAGGCAAAGGAGGATGTTTGGGCGTTGCCTGGCGCCCGCTGCTGCGCGGAGAGGTGGGAAACCGTCGTGGCCCCCTATGCCCTCGACCGCGTGGAGGGAGATGGAATGCCCCCCAACAAGGTGGAGCGGACCGTGGCGCCAGTTTGCCGAACAACCGGCTGACTGGCACGCGCGCTGCCGCGGTACGCACCCGGGCTGGGTGGGGCATCTGGCCGTCTTGGCGGCGCGCAGCTAGCCGCGGCCCGAACCGCTGATGCGCCCGTCTCGTGCCGCGTGTGTTGGCGTGCCCGTTGCAAGCCAAACGGTTCGCCGCGATACTTGACATTTGGCTGCGGGCCACGTCCTGGCCCGTTGCTGCTTCCTTTCAAAACTGGGCATTGCATGCGCAACATCCTGACACTTGTACTGGGCGGCGGCCGAGGCACGCGGCTGTATCCCCTGACGAAGTACCGCTCCAAGCCGGCCGTACCGCTGGCCGGGAAGTACCGGCTGATCGACATTCCCCTCTCGAATTGCATCAACAGCGGGCTGAACCGCGTGTATGTGCTCACCCAGTTCAACTCCGTGAGCCTGCATCGCCATATCCGCCGCACGTACAACTTCGATCATTTCAACGGCGGCTTCGTCGAGCTGCTGGCCGCACAGCAGACCATGGAGCATAGCGACTGGTACCAGGGCACCGCAGATGCCGTGCGCCAGAACCTGCGGCAGGTGCAGCAGCCTGGCTTCGACCATGTGCTGATCCTCTCGGGAGACCAGCTCTACCGCATGAACTATGCCGAGGTGCTGCGCACCCACCAGGCCGCGCGGGCCGATGTGACCATCGCCACGCTGCCTGTGAGCCGCGAGCGGGCAGCGAGCTTTGGCATCTTGCGCATCGACGACGAGGGCCGCGTGCAGGGCTTTCTCGAGAAGCCGCAAACGCCCGAGGAGGTGGCCCTGGTGCGCACCGACCCGGCATGGATCGACCGCCGTGGTCTGAACAGCCGCGGCCGCGAGTGCCTGGCCAGCATGGGTATTTACCTGTTCAACCGCGACGCACTGGTCAAGCTGCTCACCAAGACGGACTATCGCGACTTTGGCAAGGAGATCTTTCCCGCGGCCATCCGCACGCACCGCGTGATTGCGCACCTGTTCGACGGCTACTGGGAAGATATCGGCACCATCCGCTCGTTCTACGAGGCCAACGTGCTCCTGGCCGAACCCAATCCGCCCTTCGACCTCAGCTCGGCCGTGGCCCCCCTCTATACGCGCCCTCGCTTCCTTGCGCCCACGCGCATCGCCGGCGCCACGGTGCGCAACAGCTTGATTGCCGACGGCTGCCAGATCGAGTCCGATGCCGTGATCGAACACAGCGTGATCGGCGTGCGTTGCCGCATCGGCCGCCGCGCCGTGATCCGCAATGCCGTGATCCTGGGCAACGACGAGTACGAGACGCCGGAGTCGATCGCCGCTCATGCGGCACGCGGCGTGCCGCCCGTGGGCATCGGCGACGAGACGGTGATCGAACACGCCATCATCGACAAGAATTGCCGCATTGGCCGGCGCGTGCGGATCGTGAACGAGCACGGCCAGCAGACCAGCGAGGAAACCCCGCAGGGGATGTTCAGCGACGGCATCTTCGTGGTGCCCAAGGACGCCATCCTGCCCGACGGCTGGCGGCTGGGAGCCACTTGAACTTGTGCCGGCGCCTCGGCCATGTTATCACCACCTAGGCCGCCGCCGGCAGAGGTCGTTGACCCTCTCCGCAAGGCGTGAGCCTGTTGGGAGTGGCCACGGCACGTTTCCATCCCCTACAGGCCGATCAGAGCCTACGACCTGACATCCCATGCACCTTGCAGATGGAATGCTGAACCTTCCTGTGGCTGCGGCAACCACGGCCGTCTCGACGGCCGCGGTCGCCTGGAGCTTGGCGCGTGCCCGCAGCAGCCTAGGCGAGCGGATGGTTCCCCTGGCCGGCATGATGGGGGCCTGCGTGTTCGCCGCCCAGATGGTCAAGTTCCCCATCCTGCCCGGCACGGCCGGCCACCTCATGGGGGGTACGCTGGCCGCTCTGGTGCTTGGGCCGTGGGTTGCCATGCTGGTGATGACGGTGGTGGTGCTGCTGCAATGCCTCGTGTACTACGATGGCGGTCTGACCGTGCTGGGCGCCAACGTGCTGAATCTGGGCATCATCGGCCCCTGGGCGGGATACGCCGGCAGCCTGCTGATCCGAAGGCTATTTGCGGGCGTCCGCGGCCAGATTGCCGGCGCCACGCTGGGCGGCTGGCTAGGGGTGGCGCTGGCGGCGGTGGTGTGCGCGGTGCAGTTGGCCTGCTCGGGGACTTTCCCCATGGCGGCCGTGCTGCCGGCCATGGCGATCGTTCACTCTGCGATCGGCCTGGTCGAGGGCCTGCTCACGGGATTGGTCGTCTCGTTTCTGTCACGTGCGGCCCCGGAGCTGCTGTATCAGCCCACAGAACGCGTGCTGGCACCGGCGTCATGGCGGCGGTGGCTGCCGCTGGGCCTGGCAACCGGCATGGCGGTGGCGGTGTTTCTGTCTCCGCTGGGCAGCCGATCGCCGGACGGGCTGGAATCTGTGGCCGGCGCCCTGGGCTTCCGAGCTGTGGAGCAGGCTCCTCCTCCCACCGCCGTGTTGGCTGACTACACGGTACCGGGCTGGCGAGACGGCTGGTTGGCCGCCTCGCTGGCGGGCGGCATCGGCGTGGTTGCTTCTTGCGGCATTGCCTGGGCCCTGGTGCGTGCCGCCAGCAAGCAAGAAGCCGGCAGATAAGCGCCCCTTCCTGATCCGGGTATTCTCTCGTTTCCAGGCTCCGGCCTGAGAACGAGATGGCACCTGCTCGACTTTGGGCGCCCCCAGGTCGAGCGGTTGCCGTCTACCATGAAAGAGGATGAACTGCCGGGCCCAGTGGCGGTATCACGCCTCCGTTCGCGGCCAGATAGGACCTCCAGCCGGATCTGGCTCATCTGGTCGAGCAGACGCGGCGGCCGGGGAGGGGGCAGTTGGCACGGGTCGATCCCCAGGACCGCGCCGTACAGCAGCTTTAGGGCCCAGCGCGCTGACTCCAGCACTGGCAGCGTAGCCGTACACCGGCACCATCGCGCCGGGGCGGGCGAACACGGGCGACGGAGGAGAGACAGGAAGGGCGCAGGGAGAGCGGTGGCGGAATACAAGTTCAGTCTGGGCTCGGGCTTCGTGTCGGGTACCAGTTGTCGGCGGACCTTGCTGGTTTGGCGGGATTGGGTTCGTGCAGCGTTGTTGAGGGCCCGCCTCCCGCATGGAGGGCCACGCTCGGTCGTGGCCGCGATGGGGGATTACCGTTTGCACTGGTCCGGACGTGACGGAGCACGTCCCTCCAGGCCACACGTGGGGCGCCCCGGTCCGCGAGGGAGGGCCACGCTCGGTCGTGGCCGCGATTGCCGCCCACCGTTTGCAGGGCCGGTATGCGAACCCGGGCCAGATCGTCCCCCAGCGCCGTTCGCGACAGCCCCCTCAAGCCCGGGGTGCACCACGCCGCGGGCCTGCAACTTCTGCCGCCACAGGTAGAACGGATCCCGCGGCAAGGCCTTCCCGTCGGCACCACTTGCACGTGGCCAAGCCGCGTTGCTCGAGCCGCCATACGCGCTGCGCCCACAACCGCCACTTCTCTACATCAATCCGCCTCGCCATCTCTCACCTCGCTTGCGTGCGCACTCTACCCGCCCCACACGCAAGCTACCGCCCCCGACAAGAATGGTTGTGCAGTGCCGTTGCTGTGTAGATGTTCGCACCCAACCTGCCGCCGAACCGTAAGTTGGATACGTCGCCGCTAGCTGGGGCGAACGGAGCGGTTCCGTTGCCGCCTCGACGAGCAGGCTCGGTCAGGTGGTGCCCAGAGGCAAGGGCAGGGCCGCACCGCCGCGGCACTCGGCGGCGCGGAGCCGCGGCCGCAGCGGGGCTGCTTCCACGCTACTGAACAGCGGTTCAAGGTCGCCGCATCGAGGGCGAGACGGGGACGGAATCCAGCGGCCTGGCCCATACCAGGCTCACTAGCCGTAGCGTGCGTCACGGCGGCAGAGCGGCGGATCCGCTCCGTTCGGTCTGCTGCCGGTTGTGGTCCGTGCCCCAAAAGTGCGTATCTGGACTTGAGCAACCGTCACAAAACGCTATGATGGAGTAGCTTCACGCCTCCTTAGCTCAACTGGCAGAGCATCTGACTCTTAATCAGAGGGTTGAAGGTTCGAGTCCTTCAGGGGGCACCTGGTGGTTTTGCACTACACCGCAACGTGCTGCACATCCTTGTAGGGCACTCACTTGTGGCAAACCGAGAATTTCGGTTTCCGTGCCTTGCGAAGCATTTCCGTGAAGTGCAGCTCCACTTTGCGCTCCACTTTTTTGAGTCAGCGCACGCTCGAAGTCTGCGTCGCTGATTTGCCAGTAGTGCTTACGAGCCACCAGTGTTGAGTGGCCGAGCCACGCCGCGGCCACGTGGGCGGGGTACTGGGCCGCCAGCTCTGTGGCACCGCATGCTCGCAGGTCGCGACGGAGCCTGGGCCAGAGGGCAGCCCGTATTGACGAAAGGCGCTTTGGGCACGCGCCTCGTGCTGCACGGGTCTTGGAACGCACGGTACCGCACGCTCTTGCACGATACGTGCAGCGAGGCTTCCAGCGCGTGGATGTTTGGCCCAACCAGGGCGACCACACGCTCCTGATCCCCGCCTGCGGTCCCCACCGCCACGCCGTTGCCTGCGAACCGAACCCGCTGCTGGCCGAGAGCAACTTGCCCGGAAACGTGGCGCTCTACGGCGTCCGCGAGCAGGTGGAAGGCCTGCCGGAATCTCATCGGCTGGTACGACACATGCGCGGCTAGATTTCAGTTCGCAGCGGATCCGCTCGCCGTGCACAACCGCGGCATGACCAAACGGGTGTGGACTTCGTGATGCATCACGGCAACTGCGCCACTTCACCTCTCCAGCGCCGGGCCTGCCCGCATCGCGCTGAGGCGATTCAGGTGCCGATCGCCATGCTCGATCGCCCGTGCGCCGACGGGCCGGGCATGGCCCCGCTCGCACGGCGGCCATCGAGCTGAGGGGCTGGCCTTGAGCAAGCTGCGGGCAAGCTCAGAAAGCCGACGGCTCAGACAAGGTGATGAACAAAACCAAGCGGCCGCGGTGATGGGCCGCTGCCTGGTCGACAGGCTCGAGGAACGGAACGCACGAACGAGGCACGCGTGCAGCATTGCGGCAATACCGCGGCGTGACCCTGGACACACCGAGAGGCGCACGTTGGCCCCTGGAGAGCATGGTGCAGTCGCAAACGAGCTGCGGCGTGTGCGCGTGGTTGTGCCAATCGGGAGGTTGACCATGGACAGGCAAGGGCGCAGGGGTGTTTACACATGCGGGGCTTCAGACGGCCAGTGTGCGGGGCATGTGCCCTAGCTGCGGCAATACCGCGTCCTGCCTCTGAACACACATGTTCCCTGGTTGGCCTGTAGAGCTGATCGCCGAGAGGGAGATGAAACGCGCCGGACGCAGTGACGATCGTGAAATGCAAAGACGCAGAGACGCCAAGGCGCAGCGTAGACGAGCAAGCACTTCTTGCGTCTTTGCTTCCCGGCGACTTTGCGTTTGGCAAACCCGTGTTCGAGCAGGCTGATCGGTTCAGACGCTCTGTGCTTCAGGCGTCGCCGGCCCCCCAGGGCGTTCTGCCCGTCGAGTCGATGCAGCCAGGTCGGCCGCAAACCGTGGCCAACGAACGGTGGCCAGCGCCGGGCGCCGATGGGCCACGAGCTGGCGGTCCCCATGGTGATCAAGCCATGCGGTCGGCCTGAATACTCGGTGTGCCCCTCTGCCAACATCAGGCCAGGGCTTCGCCCCATCGACGGGCCGCTGATGCTGCTGCTCAATCCCCATGGTGCGGGTGGGCGGTCCATCCCGACCGCGTAGCGGTTACCACATTCCAACCCTGGGTCGCCCACGTGCACGCTGGGCTGCCCGCTCTGCACAGGCCTCTCGCTTGCGTATACTCGTAATAACCCAGCCCCAAACGCAGGGCACAGACCTGTCAAGAATGGTTGCGGTGGACGGTTTCTGATCCAAGGGGATGGCTTCTGGGGATGCGCGGCGATCTGGGCTGCTGAATGCCCCAGCCGTTGTGCACGTCGCCGATCGCCCAGCTCCGCAGAACGAAACGCCTGGTCCGGCCCCTTTCTGTGCATCTCCAATCAGGTCCATGACGGGCCACTCCTCCAACCGTTTTGGCCTCGTCCATCGCGCCGCCACGAAAACTCCTTCGAGAGCTTCGTAAGAGAGAGGTCCGGAGCCGGCGACCGAGATGGGTAGCTGTGTTCGGCCGCAACCCAGCAGCCGATAGGTATCAGGCGGGGCAGTCAAGAACAAGTGCGCGGGGTAATCTCAGGCGAGTTCCCCTAACCGGCCTGGCTTTCTCCTCTGCCACGAACAGCTTAAACTGGCCGGAGGGCGGGTGTTGCCGCCTGTGCGCCAGGAGTGTTGCCGCCGTGCAGATCGTCTGCCCGCGATGCCACAACGTGCTCCAGCCGGGGGAGCGGCCCTTGGCTTTCTGCGGCTACTGTGGTTACCGGCTGGCCGACACGGACGTACATCTGGCAGAGACGCAGGTGGGGGTGGAGGGAGGAGGCCCTGGACCGCTGGCCGGCCAGGGCGTGATGGTGGGCGACTACGAGCTGCTGCGAGAGCTTGGTTCGGGCGGCATGGGGGTAGTATGGGAGGCGGCCCATCGCACCACAGGCCGCCGCGTGGCGATCAAGTTGTTGAACGCCAGGCTGCTGGAGAGCAGCGAGTCGGTTGAGCGTTTCTTCCGTGAGGCGCGGCTGGCGGCAGCCCTTTCTCATGAGCGGATCACGTTCGTGCTGGGCGCGGGCGAGCACAACGGTCTGCCATTCCTGGTGATGGAGCTGATGCCAGGCCGCACGCTCAAGCATGTGCTCGACCGCGAGCAGCGGCTGCCGGTGGCGCGCGCTGTGGAGTACGTGCTCGACGTGCTGGACGGTCTGGCCGCCGCCCATGCACGCGGCATGGCGCACCGCGACATCAAGCCCTCGAATTGCTTCTTCGACAGCCAGGGCCGCCTGAAGTTGGGAGACTTCGGCCTGGCCAAGTCTGTGGCCTCGGATGCCACGTTGACGCGCACGGGCGCGTTCCTGGGCACGCCCCAGTTCGCGTCTCCCGAACAGGTGCGGGGGGAGCGGGTCGACGCGCGCACAGACATTTATGCCGTGGGGGCCATGCTGTTCAATCTGATTGCGGGCCGCAATCACTTTGAGGGGGATGCGGCCGCGGTGATCGCGCAGATCGCGTCAGACACGCCGCCGCGGCTATCGAGTGTGGTACCCAGCGTGCCCCGCGAGCTGGACCGCATTGTGGCCCGGGCGCTAGCGCGCCATCCGGAGGACCGCTTCCAGACCGTGGCGGAGCTGCGGCAGGCCTTGCTGCCGTTTGCCACCACGGGCACCGGCCTGGCCGGCCTGGGCCGGCGGCTGGCGGCGTTCATGCTGGACGACGTGCTGCTGGCGCTGGTCGTGGGAGCCATGCTCGTACCCGCGTTGCTGGCCGGCTCGACGCGCAGCCTGCCTGCGGAGGTGAGCGCTCGGTGGGCGGGGCTGCTTTCGTCTCTGTTCGCTGTGGTGTACTTCGGCGTGGCGGAGGGGATTTGGGGCTGCACGGTGGGGAAGCTGGTGCTGGGCCTGCGTGTGGCGGGGCCTCACGGCATGCGGGCCGGTGTTGCCCGGGGACTGTGGCGAGCGTGCGTCCTGCCGGGAGGGTGCGGGCTGGGCGTGTGGCTGGGAATGGTGTCCACGGAGGCGCTGGCCGCCGGGGCGCTGGGCGAACCCCAGGGCCCGCCCTTGTCCGATAGCATAAACGGACAAGCGGAGGCGGTGGCTACCAGCGCGCACGGCAAAGCCGGGGAGGGCTGGACGGAGCTGCTTTGGTCATTTGCCAGGTATCTGCCGGGGCTGGCGTGCTTGGCGACGATGCGCCAGCGCAATGGTTTTCGCGGCCTCCATGAGCTGGTCAGTGGCACGCGCGTGGTGAAACTGCGGCAGCCGGAAGAGCAGGGGTGTTTCAAAGACGTTCCTGTATTCGTGCCGGCCCGGCGCGAGGGAAGCGAGTGTCTTGGGCCATATCGCCCGGTGGGCATGCTGGGCACCGCAGCGGGCGCTACGTTGCTGGTGGCTCGCGACGACCTGCTGCAAAGGCATGTGTGGGTGTACGTTTATGGTTCCGGCGCAGCGCGTATGCCAGATGCGCGGCGCGCGGTGGAGCGGCCCACGCGCCAGCGCTGGTTGCAACAGGGGAGCACAGGCGAGTTCGACTGGGAGGCCGTGGAGGCGGTCGAGGGCGTGCCGCTGGCAGACGTGCTGCCGCGCGCTAAACGCCCGTCGTGGGACATGGCTCGCTGGCTGCTCAAGGATCTTGCAGACGAGCTAGCCGCGGCCCAGGCCGACGGCACGCTTCCCTCCAAACTCTCGTTGGATCACATTTGGATTGAGCAGCACAGCCGCTTGCGGCTTGTGGATGCGCCGCCTGAGCGGGCAGCCTCCCAAGAGGAAATGGCGCGGCTGGTCCCGCTTGCCGGTGCTGGCCGCGCTCCCCGGCTGCTGCTGTTGACGGCCCATCGGCTCCTGGCGGGTACAGCCATTCCGGTGTATGCGCAGGCCTTTCTGCAAGAACTCGGCACGCGGTTGGACGCACCCGACGCGCTGGCGTGGGCTTGCGAGCGGTTGCGAGCCCTGGTGGACGCGCCAGGAGTGCTGCATTGGGACGAGAGGCTGGGCATGTTCTGTGTCTCTGCCGGCATCGAATTGACGCTCTACGCCGGTGCAATCGCCGGTACGGCATCGCTCTTGGGAGGCCGGTTGGGGCAGTGGCAGATACTGGCGGCCTGGCTGACCACCGCCGTGCTCTTGCCGGGCGTGGTGGCCTGGTTTAGCGGCGGAGGTCCGGTGTTCCGGCTGATGGGGCTGCAAGTGCGGCGCGAGAATGGGCGCCCCGCCGGGCGGCTGCGCTGTGCGTGGCGCGGCCTGCTGGCCTGGCTGCCCTTTGTCTTGCTGTCTGCCCAATCGGCCGTCATGGCCGCAGCTCCAGGGCATGAGCTGAAGCTGGCCGTTGGGCGGGCGCTGGTCTCTTGCAGCGCCTACGTCCTGGCTGCGTTCATTCCTGTCGGCATCATCTGGTCGCTGGCAAGCCCCACGTCGGGTTTGCAGGACCTGCTTGCCGGTACCCGCCTGGCCCGCCGATGAGCAGCGAAACCACGACACCCATGGCAGCGAGCTACGGCACCGTGCCGGAGGCCTGTCCTCACTGCGGGCTGCCGCTGGCGCGCATCGAGTTGGCAACGCTCGCGCCGCTGTTATGCCCGGCGTGCCGGCGGCAGGTGCGGGCAGCCATCAAGCCGCACCTGCCCGCCAGCGGGCGGGCCGTTGCCAGCCTGGTACTGGCTGCGCTCTCGCCCGTGGGAAGCTTCATCACCGGCCTGGCGGCGATCTTGCTCGGCCTGCTGGCCCTGCGAGACATCCGCCGGCGCCCGACGCAGGTGGGCGGCCGGGGCATCGCCATCGGCGGGATGCTCACGGGCGCATTGCTGAGTGTGGCTTGCTTGCCCTGTCACGCGTCGATCCTCATGGCGCTGCTGCTCAATTATCGCGGGGAGGAGCGCGTGGTGGCTGAAGAGGCGGTGGACGACGCGAAACTGCAAGAGCTTCTCGCTTCCTGGCAACTTGGCACGTTGCCGCCGGGTCTCAAACCCGTCAAGTATCGTCCAGTAGAGGCGCCGACCACAGGCACGAGCCGCTGGCTGCTGCTGGCCGACGACGCTCCCTGCCGGCACGTCGTGGCCTTGCTGGCGACGTCCCAGCAGGATACGCTCGACCCTGATCTGTTTCGCAGCGAAGCCGAGCCTTGGATGCGAGGGCGGGCCGACTGGCAGGACCACCTGGAAAGCATCCCAGATTTGGAGTCCCACTGGCAGTGCCAGGTACGCGGCCGAGCGGTCGAGGTAACGGAACGTTACTACAAGGCAGAATGGGAGGACGGCTACGTTGCCGAGTTCCAGGCCATGGTAGTTCAGCCAGACGGCACGCAGTACCTGCTCTGGACGGCGCTTTTGGATCTGCCGGGGCCTGTCGAGCAAATCCGGGCGGCAGCGCGGGAGCCGGTGCGGACGTTTCTCGAATCCTGGTAGCTCATGCAGGAACTCCTGGCCGGCACTAATCACGTCGAGACTTGTACTCTCGTTCGTAGGCTCTGGCCTGGGCACGTGGGGCGGCACTTTACAGAACGAGGCGAAGAAAAGTAACTTGGCTTGGCCCGTGGCCTGCCTGCCGCGCTGGCTGCGGGGGAGACAGGCGGCAGGCGCCGGCGGTGCTGATCGACGGGCTGCAGCGTATGCTGCAGCCCGTGGAGAACTCGCCCCGCCCTCAACCGCTGCCCGGACGAGGCCCAATGCGACCGACAACGCCCTTCCATGGCGGCCCACGCCCTGGGGAGGACCACCCTGGCGCGCAAGAAGCACGAGGCGCCTCAGAGCACGGAGGTCATGACGGCGGCCGAGCACACAACCATGAAGTAAGGTCGTCGCCAACTCGCCGGCGCTCATGGACCAGCAGCACGCGGGCGATCAACGGACATTTGTGAACATGCGGCTGAGGTGACAAGGCAGCTTGCCCGGGAGATGCGATGTGCTGACACGGCAGAGAACAATCTTGAGCCTTCTTTTGAATGCGACGAGGCCACTGTCTCCAACGGTGTTTGTGAAGCTTTTCTTTCTGCTCCGCCACGAAACTGGCCTGGCCAAAGTTCGCAGCTTTTACGATTTCGTGCCGTATGACTACGGACCGTTCTCCTTCACCCTGTACTGGGATCTGGGGGGTCTGGAAAAGAACGGATACGTCACGCGCGATGAAGGCCGTATCGCTCTCTGCGGGCGCACTGCCGAGCTTGCAGAGCAGGAGGCCCGGAGGCTTCCCATGGCTGTACATGGTGCCGTTGCCGATGTGCTACGTCGCTACGGACGCATGAGCCAGCAGGACTTGATACGAGCCGTCTACAGCAGATACCCCTGGTTCGCCCTCAACAGCAAGCTGCACGAGCGAGACTCCGTGCCGATCCCGCGGCCAAAGCCGGCCTCTCCCGCCGTCTACACGGCGGGGTACGAGGGGCGATCCGTTGACGCCTTCTTCAATGATCTGTTGAGGCAAGGCATCTCCGTGGTGGTGGACGTCAGAGCGAATGCGGTTTCTCGCAAGTACGGCTTCTCCGGCCTTCGGCTGAGCGAGTTGTGTCAGAAGCTGGGGCTCGAGTATCGCCACATGGCACGATTGGGAATCCCAAGCAAAGACCGAGCTGGTTTGACTACTTTCGCCTCGTATCAGCATCTGCTCGTTCGATACCAGCAGGCGCTCCTTTCTCACCTTTCAGTCGAGGTGGACGAGGTGGGCCGCCTGATGATGCGCCAAGCTTGCGTCTTGGTTTGCGTCGAGAAGGACGTGCGCTGTTGCCATCGGAGTCGTTTGGCCGACGCTGTGGCGAAAGCGACCGGCCTGGAGGTGGTTCATCTATGACAGCCGGCACGCGTGCAAAACAGAAGCTCAAGGTGTTGATTACGGTCAAGACGTACCCGATTCCTTCACGCAAATATGACGAGTTGGTCTGCACGGCGGGCGTGACGGAAACCGGGGACTTCGTCCGTCTCTACCCGATCAACTTCCGAGACCTGCCCTACGGCCAGCAATATAAGAAGTACCAATGGATCGAGGTCGTCGCGGAGAAACACGGAGGTCGCGACGTTCGCAAAGAGAGCTACCGGCCAGACTGCGACACGCTAAGAATCCTTGGCGATTCCATCAAAAGCAGCCCCGGGAACTGGGCCGAGCGTGCTCGCTATGCCTTGGCGCAAAAGGTACGATCCATGGAGGAGTTGCATGACCGGCAACAGGCCGACCGCACGTCGCTCGGCATTTTCAAGCCCAAGAAGGTCCATGACCTCGTGATCACAGCGGACGCTCCCGACTGGAAGCCAAGCTTCAAAGCCGCGATTCAGCAAGCCAGACTTTGGGAAACTCGCGCGGTCAGCAAGGAACCGCCCAGGAAGGTGCCATTTAAATTCCACTACCAGTTCGAGTGTGATGACACGCGGTGCAAGGGTCACAAAATGATGATCGAGGACTGGGAGGTGGGGGCATTGTTCTGGAGGCTGGTGGATCGGGACTTGTCCCAGGAGCGTGCGGCGGACAAGGTCAGGGACAAGTTCCTATTAGAGCTATGCGGACCCGATCAAGATACCCACTTCTTCGTGGGAACCATCCTCGCTCATCCAACAACCTGGGTGGTGCTTGGACTTTTCTACCCGAAGCTCCAATCCCGCAGGCAGAGGAGGACCGACGCAGGCCCCAGTCTATTCGATAGATAGGCATGCCCTTGAGCACGCCAGCTCTTTTTCCGCGCAGGGACCTTGTGAAGTTGCACCCCGTTCTCCAAAGGGTGCGCTCGCGCATGCGGCCCTCGCCATCGAGCTGAGGGGCATTCGCGGGGACAGTCCCAACGTGCCGGTCGTGAACCTGGCCCCCACCTTCTTCTGCGCGGCCTATCTCAGGGCCGACCTGCAAGTGCTCTTCCCGGAACTCATAGTATCGCTCGCCGGAAAGTCGAGGTCCGAACAGCGTCCTCAATCTCCGTACGCTTTTTGGGTGCAGCAATTCGCGTGCTTTGACATCGCTTCTCGATCCCATCCGGAACGGGGAGACCCTCTACGGCATTTCCCTAGCAAAGGGCTTTGCCCGCTCCAAGAACGTCGCAGTCGCGGTCTTGGAAGGCGAGAAATCCGACGCTCCTCGGAGCCAGGAACTTGAGGGCGGGCCTGGCCGCGCCGCACGTTTCTTTCATTCCCAGGCAACAGCCCAGCCAAGAGAAGAGAAAGGGGCGGCAACAGCCTCCGTGCGGGGCGTTCCCAGGCTGGCGGCGGGGAACGCGATGGCAGAACGAGCAATGCCATGTGGCGGCACGTTGCCCTGCCGGAGGCGGCTTTGAGCCTGGTGCCGTGGGGCGGGGCGGGTGGTGCCCTGCTGTTTCTTCGCGGGCACTGGGCTACACTAGGCACGTTGGCGTGCGCGGCCCGTGGTGCGGGCCGCATGCTGGCCAGTGCGGAGAGCCCGACCATGAGCAAGAAGTTTCGCGCGGCGGTGATTGGCAGCACGGGGCGTGGTGATTACGGCCACGGGCTGGATGTGGTGTGGCTGGAGTTTCCGGAGGTGGAACTCGTGGCCGTGGCCGACGACGACAAGGCGGGCCTGGCTGCCGCCATGAAGCGGCTGAACGTCGCTCGCGGCTACACCGACTACCGCCGCATGCTCGACGAGGTCAAGCCAGACGTGGTGAGCATCTGTCCCCGCTGGATCGACCAGCACCACGACATGATCGTGGCGGCGGCGCAGCGGGGCATCCACGTGTACGTCGAGAAGCCCTTCTGCCGCACCCTGGCCGAGGCCGACTCGATCATTGCCGAATGCGAACGCACCCACACGCGGCTGGCCATCGCCCACCAGACGCGTTACAGCCCCAAGGCCCGCGCGGTCCGCGAGTTGATCGAGTCGGGCAAGCTGGGCCGGGTGCTCGAGTTGCGGGGGCGCGGCAAGGAAGATGCTCGTGGCGGCGGCGAGGATCTCTGGGTGCTGGGCACGCACGTGATGGATCTGATACGGCTGTTTGCGGGCCATCCTCAGTGGTGCTTTGGCAACGTCACGCGCGAGGGCCGCCCGGTTACACGCGAGGATGTGATCGAGGGCAACGAGGGGATCGGGCCGCTGGCGGGCGACGCGGTGCGGGCCATGTACGCCATGGAGGGGGGGGCGACGGCGTATTTCTCCTCGCACCGGCAGGCGGCGGGCAGGCCCTCCCGCTTCGGCTTGCAGATCTACGGTACCGGCGGGGTGGTGGAGATTCTCACCGGGCATCTGCCCAGCGTGAAGTTTCTGCCGGATCCGAGCTGGTCTCCTGGCCGCAGCGGCATATCCTGGCAAGACGTTTCTTCGCAGGGGGTTGGGCTGTCTGAGCCGCTCTCCGACGGCGGGCTAGCCGCGGGCAACGTGCTGGCCGTGCGGGATCTGCTTGCGTCGATCGAAGAGCACCGCGAGCCGTTGGGCAACATGTACGAGGCCCGCGGGGCGACGGAAATGATCGTGGCGGTGTTCGAGTCGCACCGCCTGGGGCGGCCCGTTCCCTTGCCGCTGGAGAACCGAGAGAATCCGCTGGCCATGTTATCGTAAGGCTTGCAAACCGGGGGGCGATGGTTTTCGACATTCAGTCTTGCCATGCTTCGATCGACAGTTAAGAGGTGCCATGTTGCGGTGAGACGCGCCCCGCGTTGTGCGGCGGGAGGGACCGCAATCGACAGCGGGAGTACTCGATGCCGATGGAGAGGAGGAGCGGTGCGTACGGCCCGCTTCCACGCATGTGCTCCGCTGCTGGCCTGGCTGGCCTGGGCCGCCGTGGCGGCTGTGCCGGCCGCCGGTGCGGCGGGCACGGAGCCGCCGGCGGAGTTTATCTGCCGTTGGGCCGACGTGGCGCCGCAGATCGACGGCAGTGCGGAGGATCCGGCCTGGCAGCACGCGGAGGTGATCGACGGCTTTCGCCTTCCCTGGCTGGGAGAGGCTGCCCGGCCGGCGCGGACCACTACGCGGGCACGTCTGCTGTGGGATCGCGAGTATCTCTACTTTCACGCGGAGATGGAGGATACGGATCTCTACGCCGATATTGTCGAGGAAGACGGGCAGACCTGGGAGAACGATGTTTTCGAGCTATTCTTCAAGCCGGCGGACGATGCGCCGGGCTACTATGAGTTGCAGGTAAGCGCGGCCGGCACGCGGATGGACATGTTCTTGCCGCGCCGAGGAGCGGGGGGCTACCGCCGGTTCAAGTCAGACGGCCGTTTCCGCTGGCAGACGGCGGTGCAGCGGCGGGGTACGTTGAACCATTGGCAGGACGCCGATGAGGGCTGGTCCGTGGAAGGCCGCATTCCCTGGACCGATTTCTTGCGCACGGGCGGGCGGCCGACGGTTGGCGAGCGCTGGAAGTTCGCACTCTGCCGCTACGACTATTCGGTGGCGTTCGAAGGGCCGGAGCTTTCTACCTGCGCGCCACTGGCCAGCAAGCAGGCGCCAGACTTCCACGCTTACGAGGATTACGCCAGCTTGCGTTTCGAGGGGCCTGGCCCTGCCACGGCGCTGCGGCCTTACGGCATCTCGCAACGCCTCCCGCTGGCAGGCCTGCTCGTGCAGGGCACGCCCGATCCCCCCCCGCCATTTCGCGCTGAGCGCCGCTACCCGCAGCTTGCGCTGAATTACCCGCTCGCGGTGGTACAGCAGCCTGGGACCGACTTGCTGTTGATCGTGGTGCAGAGCACGCCCTATGGCGCCACACGGCTGATCCGCGTGGCGGATCGCGCCGATGCCTCGCAGCCCGAGACGCTGCTGGACGACGACCGCACCGTCTACAGCCTGGCCTTCCACCCCAACTTTGCTCAAAACGGCTATCTGTTTGTAGGACATAACGGGCCCGCTTCCGGCGGTGAGCGGTTCACGCGCGTCTCTCGCTTTACCATGCAGACCGCGCCGCCCTACGCGCTGGATCCCGCCAGTGAATTGGTTGTGATCGAGTGGCCCTCGGACGGGCACAACGGCGGGGCGATCGGCTTCGGGCATGACGGCATGCTATACGTCACTTCAGGGGACGGGACGTCCGATTCCGATACCACGCTGGCTGGCCAGGATCTCTCGCATCTGCTGGCCAAGGTGTTGCGGATCGATGTCGATCATCCGGATGCCGACCGACCTTATTCCGTACCGGCGGACAATCCGTTTGTGGGGCTGGCGGGCGCGCGGCCGGAAACGTGGGCATATGGCTTGCGCAACCCCTGGCGGCTGTGTGTCGACCCCCAGACAGGACACATCTGGGTAGGCAACAACGGACAGGATTTGTGGGAACAGGCCTATTTGATCTCCCGCGGTGCCAATTACGGTTGGAGCGTGATGGAGGGCAGCCATCCCTTCTATCTTGATCGCGCGCGGGGGCCGACGCCCTTCGTGCCGCCTACCCTGGAGCATCCCCACTCCGAGGCCCGTTCCCTGACGGGAGGGGTGGTGTACTACGGCCAGCGCTACCCTGAGCTGCGCGGTGCCTACATTTATGGAGATTATTCCACCGGTAAAATCTGGGGCGCCCGGCACGATGGCCAGGCGGTAGTGTGGCATCGAGAACTGGCTGACACGAGCCTGCAAATCACGGGCTTCGGTCTGGACACGCAGGGAGAGCTGTTGATCTGCGATCACCGCGCCGACGGAGGATTGTACACGCTGGTACCGAACGATCCCGGCCCCGCACCGCAACGGTTTCCGCAGGCGTTGAGCGAGACTGGGCTGTTCCGCTCCGTGGCCGGCCACGTGCCCGAGCCGGGGTTGATCCCCTATTCGGTCAACGCGCCTCTCTGGTCCGATGGGGCCTACAAGGAGCGTTACCTGGCACTGCCGCCGGACGGGTACATCGAGTTCACGCGCAGTCGGGGCTGGAACTTTCCCGATGGGACCGTGCTGGTCAAGTCGTTCGCCCTCGACGTACCAGGCAAGGCCCAGGCCGCACGCCGTTGGATCGAAACACGCCTGCTGGTCAAGCAGCAGGGAGAGTGGGCCGGCTACTCGTATCGCTGGAACGAAGAACAGACCGATGCCTTCCTGGTGCCCGCCGCCGGCCTGGACGTGCTCTATCAAACACCCGCGCTGCCAGAGGCCGGTTCAACAGACGGGGCCGCCGAGGAGTCTTTGCTATGGCACTATCCCGGCCGGGCAGAGTGCATGGTGTGCCATAGCCGCGCGGCCAACTTCGTGTTGGGTCTGACGGAGCTGCAAATGAATCGCCAGCACGACTATGGGGGCGTTCAGGATAACCAGCTCCGTACCCTGGAGCAGCTTGGCCTGTTGCGGGTGAACTGGTACGCCGATGCCGTCGAAGAACTGCGCCGGCAGCTCGTTGCCGAAGGGCTCACGGCCGAAGAGGCAGCGGCCTTCATGGCCGAGCAGGCGCCCGCGCCCGGTCAGCGGCAGCCGGCCGTCTCAACGTTGCTCAGTTTTCCGCCCCAGCAATACCACGCTCTGGTCGATCCGTATGACGCTCATCAGGACCTCGACCGCCGCGCACGATCTTACCTGCACGCCAACTGCTCGCACTGCCATGTCCTGGCCGGCGGCGGCAATTCACAGATGGAGCTGGAGTACACCACGCCACTGGCCGACATGAGGCTGATCGACGTGCCCCCGCTCCACCATCGTTTTGGTCTGGCCGATGCGCGGCTGGTAGCGCCTGGGGAACCGGAGCGTTCGGTACTCTTGTTGCGTATCTCGCACCGCCAGGCGGGCCACATGCCGCCCCTGGCCACTCGCCGCGTCGATCGGCAGGCCGTCGCGCTGCTGCGCGCGTGGATCGCCTCGCTTGCCGCCCCCCCCTAGTCCTGCCTATCGGCCATGCCCGCGCTGGCGGCTCACGCCCTCACCCGCCGCTTCGGCTCGCTTACCGCCGTCGATCGCGCGTCCTTTACCATCGAACGCGGCGAAATCTTCGGCCTGCTCGGCCCGAACGGCTCTGGCAAGAGCACCATGATCCGCATGCTGTGCGGCCTGCTGCGCCCCACCAGCGGCGAGGCAGAGGTGGACGGCATCGACGTGGTGCGGCACCCCGACCTGGTCAAGCCCAGAATCGGCTACATGTCGCAGCGCTTCAGCCTGTACCGCGACCTCACAGTGCACGAGAACCTTCAGTTCTACGGCCAGGTCTATGGATTACGCGGGGTCCGGCTGCGCAGCCGCCGTGCTGCGGTGGTCGAGCTGCTCGGCCTGGCCGACTACCTGGACCGGCTGGCAGGCCTGCTCAGCGGAGGCTGGCAGCAGCGGCTGGCGCTCGCCTGCGCCCTGCTGCACGAGCCACGCGTGGTGTTTCTTGATGAACCCACGGCCGGCATCGATCCCGTGGCACGCCGCCAGTTGTGGGACCTGCTGTTCGAACTCTCCGCCGCTGGCACCACCTTCCTGGTGACCACGCACTACATGGACGAGGCCGAACGCTGCACCCAGGTGGCCTACCTCTATCTCTCCAGGCTGGTGAGTTGCGGCAAGCCCGCCGATCTCAAGGCGCTGCCGGTGGTGCATCCCCCGCAAACACGCTGGCTGCGGCTGGAAAGCCCGCAGAGTTCCCGAGCGTACGTGCTGCTGCAGCAAACGCCCGGCGTGCTCCGCGCTACCATCTTTGGGGAGGCGCTCCACCTGCTGGTCGAAGAGACGCTCGACGCCGCACGCCTCTCCGCGATGCTGCGGGCCGAAGGCCTGAGCAGCACGGAGCCGGTCGCCGTGGAACCCTCTTTGGAAGACGTGTTTGTGGCCCTCACCGAAGAACACGCGGCCGAGCGGAGGTAGCAAGATGCTGCACGGCCTGCGCGCCATGGTCTACAAGGAAGCCATTCAGGTACGGAGAGACCCCGCCACGCGCATCGTGTTTGTGGTTCCCGTGATCCAGCTTCTGGTGTTCGGCTACGCCATTGACACCGAAGTGCGGCACGTACCGACAGTGGTCTTCGATGCCGATCGGCGCAGCGCCAGCCGCGAGTTTCTCAGCCGCTTCGAGGCCACCGGCGTCTTCACCATTACAGGCGAGGCAGCGGATCCGTCAGGGGTCCGTGCGGCCATCGTCTCCGGGCGGGCCAAGGTCGGAATCCTCATCCCCGCGCGCTTCTCGGACGATCTGCTACACGCACGCGCGGCGCAGGTCCAGGTGCTCGTGGATGGCTCGAACAACACCATTGCCACGCAGACGCTGGCGGCGGCCAACGGCATCGCCCTGCAAGCGGCGGCGGCGCTGCTGCCTGCGCGGGGGTTGCGCGCCCCCATCGACCTGCGGCCGCGGGTGCTGTTCAACGAGAACATGGAGAGCGCGAATTTCTTCGTGCCGGGTCTGGTGGGTATCATCCTGCAGCTCACCACCGTGTTTCTCACTGCTTTTTCGATTGTGCGGGAGCGGGAACGCGGCACGATGGAGCAGCTCATGGTCACGCCGGTTTCTCGCTGGGCGCTGGTGCTGGGCAAGGTGCTGCCCTTTGTGGCGATCGGCTGCATCGTCAGCCTGGTGGTGTTGGGGCTGATGGTGTTCTTGTTTCATGTGCCCATTCAGGGCAATCAGGCGCTGCTGCTGGCGCTGTCGGCCCTGTTTCTGGTACCCAGCTTGGGGTTGGGCATCCTGATTAGTACGATCGCATCGAACCAGGCCCAGGCCATGCAGCTTGGATTCCTGGTGATGCTGCCTAGCGTGCTGTTGAGCGGCTTCATGTTCCCGCGGGAGGAGATGCCACTGGTGATTTACGGCCTCTCGTGCCTGCTGCCGGTGACGTATTACATTGAGATTCTGCGAGGGATCATCCTGCGCGGCGCGGGCATGGCCGACCTTTGGCCTCAGGCCGCCGTGCTGGCCGTCTTTGCGGTAGTGATTTTTCTGGGCAGCACGCGGCGGTTCCATAAGCGGCTGGCATAGCGACTCTTCCCATGGGTTGGCACAGACCTTAGCCAGTGGGCTGAAAAGCGCTAAGGGGAAGCGCGACCTGGCTTCCTGCGACTGCCGGCGTGGCCAGCCGGGCGGCCGCCGCATGGAGCCATCATTCACAGCGGAGGTGCCAACGTCCGGCACGCCGCTTGCGCCCGACGCGGGAGGAGATCTCAGAACGACCTCACCTGCTGGCGGACGCAGTGCCCAGCCACTCTACCTGCGCTGCGCATACTTCCCAAAATTCCAGCAGCACGCATCCAGGGACCTATTTATGCTGGGATGGCCGGGGGATCTTAGGCGGCACAACCGATACGTTGCGGTAAATGGGAATGTTGTAGGAGGGCAGGTGCCGATAGAAAGTCTACGGGCCAAAGCAAGGAATGCCGGGAACCGACATACGGAGATACGTCGATGCGTCGCTACGTGATTGCGGGGTTGTTGCTCGCGGCGGCCGCCGCCCCCATGGCCGAGGCGGGACCGTTGGGCAAGTTCTTTGCCAACATGCGCCGCGACTATCGCCGCAACAACTGCTGGCCGGATCCGTTTGTGGCCCCAGATCGTGCGCACGTTTATGCCCCGTTTGGCGTGATGGTGCAGAACGGCTGGCGGGCATACAACACGCTGGGCGAGCACCATTTCCGTCCCGATGATGTGCGGCTGAACGAGGCGGGGATGAACCGATTGCGTGCCATCCTCAGCGAGGCGCCGCCGGAGTATCGGGCCGTGTTTGTGGCAGGGGGGGCAGACCCACAGCTCACCGCTGCACGGGTGGCCGAGGTGCAGGAGCTGGTCCAGTCGATGGTTCTGGAAGGGGACGTGCCGCCGGTGATGGCCAACTACGTGCCGGTGCGTGGCTGGCCGGCCGAGTACATCAACAACATAGGCACGCGGTTCGCGGCCACCACGCCCGACCCACGTATTCCGGCCAGCGAAGGCAGCTCGAGCGGTTCGAGCCAAGGCGGGGAGTAGTCGGCGAAGAGCTGTCCTACGCAACAGGCCGCCTTGGCAAGGAGGTTCAAGGTGCTGAAGCTACGACGGACCGTATCCGCGTGTGGCATGGTGGGGCTGTTGCTGGCCAGTGGAGGCTGTGCTGGCACGGCGTTGTCCGGACCCGCCACGCCGGGCACTCCCTTCTCTGCCGTGAGCCCTGCGCCAGGGCCGTTGAAGAAGCTGGCTACCTCGGTTAGCTCGACGTTCGACCAGGCGGGCCAGTCGCTCAAGAAGCTGGGCAAGCCGGCGTCCACTCAGCCAGCGGATCCCATTGCGCTGGACACCAAGGCAGAACCACCTGATGCCCCCTTCTATGTAGCTTTGGCCCGTTTGCGGGAGCAGGCCAACCATACGCCGGCGGCCATCGACATGTACCAGCGTGCGCTGCGATTGGATCCCAAACATCTGCCGGCACAACTCGGCCTGGCCCGCTTGTATGACCGGCAGGGCCAGCTCCGCAAGGCGTGCGAGTTGTATCAGCAAGCCGCCCAGGACCACCCCGATGAGCCCACCGTCTACAACGACCTGGGCCTGTGCCTCGCGCGACAAGGAAGGCTGCCGGAAGCCTCGGCCGCGCTGACCAAGGCAGTAGCCTTGCGGCCGCAGCATGCCCTGTACCGCAATAACCTCGCCTCAGTACTGGTGGAACTCGGCCGCATCGATGAGGCATATGCCCAGCTTGCGGCCGTGCATGGCCGTGCCGTGGCCCACTACAACCTGGGCTACATGCTCCAACGACGCGGAAGCAAAGCCATGGCCGTCCAGCAGTTCGAGCTGGCATTGGCCGCCGACCCCAAATTCGAAGCGGCGCAGCAGTGGCTGACCGCGTTGGAAGGAGAACTCAGCCAATCGCACGTTGCCCGCGCGCCTCAAGCACCCCGAGCCGAGCAACCCGCCCCAAGGCATACCGTCCGGCCCACGGCTTCCCCATCGCCATCTCTCGGCGGCCGAGGCGCAGCCAGCGAACCCGCCGCGCCCATGCCAGAAGATCAATGGGACCAACTTCTGGACAGCGATTGGCCGCCCGTTGAGCCAGCGGATCAGCACGAGGCCGGCGAGTTTGGGGCTGTGCCGCGGCGTTATTGATCGCCGGCCAAAGCGTCCTGTTGGCGGCAACGCCCGACAGGGCCGCAACGCAGCGATGGCGGTTTGCCTCGAGGCTCCACCACGAAGCGGCAGGTTTCCAACAGTTAGCTTAGTCGGCAGGGGAGGCGCCTTGGGCGGCCTGCATTCGAGGCTCGACACGAAGCCGCGGGTTTAAGCGGACCCAAGCCCCATAGGACTCGTGCCAGGGGCAACACGTCGAGCGTCTCGCCCCAACGCCGTGCCAGCCACAACCTCGCTCGATATGGCGCCAGCCCCCACCGCGACGAGCTGCCATGGCCGCGAATGACGTAAGCTTTGGTGGGTCGATGAGACAGAGTGGCTGCCGATGCGCGAGCCGTCCGGCGGTGCATCGCCCAAGCATACCTTGCCGGATCTGCTGGATCTTGCCGCAAAATCGAGAGCTGATTGCATAAATGATGGGCACCTTCGATGCTGGCACGTGGCGGTGGCGGCGGCACGCTGCCGCGGAGGTTCGTACCGCCCAATGACTTAGGGCTTGTTCCCGCCGCGCACGCCTCGTCTGGCACGCGGAGTGCTTTCGCAGAGCATCCAGCAGAGGCGATCATGCGCCACGGTTACCTGATCGACATGGACGGGGTATTGTACTGCGGCGAGCGGGCCGTGCCGGGAGCCCCGGCCTTCATCAGGGAGTTGCGTACCCTGCGGTTGCCGTTTTGCGTGCTCACCAACAACAGCCAGCGCACGCGGCGAGACGTGGCGGCGCGGCTGGGAAGGCTGGGCATCGAGATCGACGAGGAGCACGTCTTCACCTGTGCCATGGCCACGGCGCGGTTTCTGGCGCGGCAAAAACCAGGCGGAACAGCATTCGTGATCGGGGAGGGAGGGCTGCTCACGGCCTTGCACCAGAACGGCTACACGATCGTGGACCGCGATCCGGATTACGTGGTGGTGGGCGAGGGGCGCACCTTCAACATGGAGTTGATCGAGGCCGCGGTCCGCATGATTATGCGCGGGGCCAAGCTGATCGCCACCAACCTCGACCCCAACTGTCCCACGGCCCATGGCATCCGCCCCGGCTGCGGGGCCATCACCGCCATGCTGGAGGCCGCCTCCGGCGTGCGTGCCTTTAGCGTGGGCAAGCCCAGCCCGATCATGATGCGCGCCGCCCGCAAGGAACTCGGTCTACGCACCGAAGAAACCGCCGTGATTGGCGACACAATGGAGACAGACATCCTTGGCGGTGTGCAACTCGGGTACCACACCATTCTCGTCCTCAGCGGCAGCACCCGCCAGCATCACCTCGCGCGTTATGCCTATGCACCAGACCGGGTGGCCGAGTCGGTGGCTGATCTCGCCGCGGCGCTCGAACGCCATCCTACGCTACCGCTCTGGAAACCGAGCAACAACTCGCGCACCACGCCACATACCTCGCGCACCGCATGCGGCGACAGCTCCGGGAAGAGCGGCAGGCTCAAGCAACGTGCCGCCAACCGCTCCGCATAGGGGAAGTCTCCCTGCTGGTAACCCAGATGCGCAAGCGCCGGCTGCAAATGCATGGGCAGCGGATAGTGCAGCCCCGTGCCGATCCCTCGCGCGGCCAGCCCTTGCCGCAAGGCATCTCGCCAAATCGACTCCACCACCAGCAGGTGCGGGGCGATCGTGCTGTCCGCCGCAGGCATCGGCAGCCATACCCCCTTTACGCCCGAGAGTCCCTCCAGGTACTCGCGGTGCAGCCGCCTGCGGCAGGCGTTCCACTCCTCCAAGTATCTCAACTTCACCTCTAGCACCGCTGCCTGCAGCTCGCTCAGCCGGTAATTGTAGCCCAGCGTCTCATGGACGTAGCGTGCGCGCTGCCCATGGTTGCGCAGGGCGCGGGCCCGCGCGGCCAGCTCCGCATCGTCGGTAACCAGAGCGCCCCCTTCGCCGCAGCCGCCCAGGTTCTTGCTAGGGTAGAAACTGAAGCATGCCGCCTGCCCCAGGCTGCCCACCGGCCGCCCCTGGTAGCACGCGCCATGCGCCTGGGCCGCGTCTTCGATCACTGCCAGTCCGTGCTGGCGTGCCAGCTCCCACAGGGGGGCCATCTCGGCAGGCTGACCGTACAGGTGTACGGCCACGATCGCACGGCTGCGCGGCGTGATGCGGCGGGCAACGTCCTGCGGGTCCAGCGTCCGCCTGATGGGATCGATCTCGGCCAGTACCGGCCGTGCGCCGGTGTAGAGGACGCCCCAGACCGTGGCCACAAAGCTCATGGCCGGAACGATCACCTCGTCTCCCGGACCAATGTCCAGCGCCGCCAGGGCCAGGTGCAGTGCCGCCGTGCCGCTGTGGCAGGCCACGCAATGCCGCGCCCGGCAATAGGCCGCAAAGGCGGCCTCGAATTGCTCGACGTGCTCTCCCGAGGTGTACTGACCGCTCCGCCAGATGCCGGCCCACGCCGACAGCACCTCGCCTTCCAACCGCAGCGCCTGAGCGCGTCCGTCGAAGAAGGGAATCCGTTCCATGCGCCACAAGCCTAGCAGGCCCGCTAGTGCCCGAAAAGACCAGTCTACCGGCCTGCAGCATGCAGGTCGAATGCACAGAGGACGCCCTACCGCGCCAGCCCTGGCACGCACCCCATCGGGGGCGTGCAAAGGCGGCGCTTGCGTTCAGCCTCGGTCTGCTGCGGCCAGCCCGCTAGGCGCTTTTGTGCTTGGCCTCAGAGATGGGGATGGGAATCACACGGTCGCGGCCCAGCACGATTTCCGGCGTGATCAGGTAGCGTTTGCCAGCACCGCTTTCCGGCAGCTCGAACATCAGGTCAAGCATGACTTCCTCGACCACGGCACGAAGACCGCGGGCACCGGTGTCCTTTTCCATGGCGCGCTCGGCCACGGTACGCAGCGCCGCCTCGGTGAACTGCAACTGGGCGTTCTCCATCTCGAACAGTTTCTGGTACTGGCGGATGATGGCGTTGCGAGGCTCGGTCAGCACGCGGACCATCGCGTCCAGGTCCAGGGGCTTGAGTGCACACACCACCGGCAGGCGGCCTACTAGTTCGGGAATCATGCCGAACTCGAGAATATCATCGCTGGTGACCATGGGCAGCA
Source organism: Pirellulales bacterium (assembly GCA_023511675.1). Classification (GTDB taxonomy): domain Bacteria; phylum Planctomycetota; class Planctomycetia; order Pirellulales; family JAIMBC01; genus JAIMBC01. The sequence goes on along the minus strand of JAIMBC010000041.1, from coordinate 767 downwards.
GGGTGGCCAGGTCGGACTCATGACTGGCGGCCGCATCCTGCGTGAAGCCGATGGTGCGGCGTCCCAGCCGGCGGCTGATGATTTTCTCGATGCCCACAAACGTGCCGCCACAGATGAACAGAATGTTCGTGGTGTCCATCTGGATATACTGCTGCTCGGGATGCTTGCGGCCACCTTGCGGGGGTACATTGGCGATGGTGCCTTCGAGCATCTTCAGCAAGGCCTGCTGCACGCCCTCGCCCGAGACGTCGCGCGTGATGGAGACGTTGTGGCTGGTCTTGCCAATCTTGTCGATCTCATCGATGTACAGCACGCCGCGCTGGGCCGCCTCCAGATCGTAGTCGGCGGCCTGCAACAGCTTCAGCAACAAGTTTTCCACATCCTCGCCCACGTAGCCGGCCTCGGTGAGGGTGGTGGCGTCTCCGATGGCAAAGGGCACGTTCAGCAGCCTTGCCAGCGTACGTGCCAAGAGCGTCTTGCCGGAGCCGGTGGGCCCAATCAGCAGGATATTGGACTTGTCCAGCTCCACATCGCCGGGGGCTTCATGTTCCAGGCTGAGCCGCTTGTAATGGGTGTGGACGGCCACGGCCAGGACCTTCTTGGCCGCCTCTTGGCCGATCACATACTCGTCCAGCTTGGCGACAATCTCTCGCGGTGAGGGGATGCGGCCAAACAAGGAGCGGCTGGAGCCGCGCCGCCGCCGTTCCTGCTCCAGGATCTGCTGGCAGAGGTCGATGCACTCGCCGCAGATGTACACATCGCCCGGC
>JAIMBC010000407.1 GCA_023511675.1 Pirellulales bacterium | reverse complement strand
CCGTCCGCCACACCCCTGCCGTAGCTCCGCGCTGGGAATGGCAAGGCGCCCGCCACACCGCAGGTACTACCCCCGCCCCACCCCCCCACGCCGCCACAACGCAACCGGCTCCCAAGCGCCTGGCCCCTCACCGGCGGCCTGCGGCAACGGTATGCTGACAGAATAGCGCGGCAACCCCCTGGCTGCTGCGCCCCCAATGTCGTTCCGTTGCAAGGGATTCCGCCATGAGAATGTTTGTGCGCGGCGAGTGGATTTCCGCAGCAGAGCAGTTCGAAGTCACCAATCCCTACGACGGCAGCGTGGTGGATACGGTTCCGCGTGCCACCCCCGCTGATATTGAGTCCGCGCTGTGCGGTGCGGTGGAGGGGGCCGAGGTCATGCGCCGCCTGCCGGGCTACGAGCGCTATCAAATCCTGCATCGAGCGGCCCAAAGGTTGCTGGAGCGGGTCGAGGAGTTCGGCCGGACCATCAGCGAAGAGGAGGGCAAGACGCTCGCCGAGGGCCGCTTCGAGGCGGGCCGCGCCGCCGAAACACTCTTCCTCTCGGCCGAAGAGGCGAAGCGGATCGGCGGAGAAGTGCTTCCCTTGGACGGTGCGCCCGGCGCCGCCGGCAAGTTCGGCTTCACGCTGCGCGTGCCCTGCGGCGTGGTAGCCGCGATTACGCCCTTCAATTTTCCGCTCAACCTGGTCTGCCACAAGGTAGGGCCGGCGCTGGCGGCGGGCAATGCCGTGATCATCAAACCTGCCAGCGATACGCCCCTCTCGGCACTCAAACTCACGGCGTTGTTGCTGGAGTGCGGCCTGCCCCCGCTGGCGATCAACTGCTTGACCGGTTCAGGCGGCCAGGTGGGCGAAGCCCTGGCACGCGACGAGCGCGTACGCAAGCTCAGCTTCACCGGCAGCCGCGAGGTGGGAGAGCATCTCTGCCGGGTTGCCGGCCTCAAGCGGATCACCATGGAGTTGGGGTCCAACAGTCCGCTGATCGTCATGCCGGATGCCGACCTGGAAAAGGTGGCCGCCGCTGCCGTGGCTACCGGCTATGGCAACGCCGGTCAGGTCTGCATCTCGACGCAACGGCTGATCGCGCTCGACCAGGCCTACCATCCCCTGCTGGAGGTACTCGCACCACGCGTGGCCGCCATCCGCGCTGGAAATCAACTCGACCCCCAAACGCACATGGGACCCATGATCCGCGAGGCGGACGCCGTGCGCGTCGGCCAATGGGTAGAAGAGGCCGTGGCCGGCGGTGCCCGCCTCCTAGCGGGCGGACAGCGCGAAGGCACGCTCTACCATCCCACCCTGCTAGCCGACGTGGATCCCAACCAGAGAATTAGCTGCCAGGAGCTGTTTGGCCCGGCTGTGGCCGTCATGCGTGCCGAGAGCCTGGAGCATGCCCTGGCCATCGCCAACAACAGCCCCTATGGCCTGAGCGCCGGCATCTTCACGCAGAACCTCGACTGGGCGCTGCGGTTCGCCCGGGAGATGCAAGCGGGCAACATCCATCTCAACTGGGGGCCGGCCTGGCGTGCCGATCTCATGCCCTACGGCGGACTCAAGCATAGCGGCTTGGGCAGGGAGGGCCCTCGCTACGCCATCGAGGAGATGACCGAGACCAAGACCGTTGTGGTGCATACAGAATAAGCTGCCGGGCAAAGCGAAGGGCGGCCGCAGGGAGCCGATCACGCCGCAAGCGGCGCAAGCAAGAGGGAAGGCAGCAGCACTCGGGAGAGGGCCCGGCCTACCGCACGCTGGCGTAACAAGGGTTCGCGAGAGAAGAAGGGTTATGCCGCGCGCAGGTATTCAACCACCGCGGCCTGCCAGGGAGGCAGTGGGACACGTGTGTGCCGGTCATGGCGCGCCGTGTCGAGAACCGTGTAGTGGGGCCGCGGGGCCGCATGCCCATACTCAGCCAGAGGGATGGGCTCCACCTCCGCGCCAAGGCCCGCTGTCCGGATCGCATGGCACGCCAGGTCGTACCAGCTTGCGGCGCCGGCATTCACGGCGTGAAACGTGCCCCTGCCCTCCGCCTCGACCAACCGCACAATGGCCTGTGCCACGTGCAACGCGTAGCTGGGACTGCACCACTGGTCCGCCACCACGCGCAGCCGCGGCTGCTGTTGCGCCAGACGCACAATCGTTTCTACAAATCCCGGCTTGCTTGCTGAGCGTGCGCCGTAGAGACCGCTGGTGCGCACAATCAGATGCCGAGGGGCGGCGGCGGCAAGCCGCTCCCCAGCCAATTTCGACGCGCCATAAACGTTGACGGGCGCCGGCGGCGCATCCTCCGCGTAGGGCGTGCGTCGCTGCACATCGCTGCCAAACACGTAATCTGTGCTCACCTGCACTAGCAGGGCATTCAAGGCCCCGCAGGCCTCCGCCAGCACGCCCACCATCGTCGCATTGACCGCCTGCGCTAGCCCAGGCGATCGCTCGGCCTCGTCCACGTGCGTGAGCGCAGCCGTGTTGACCACCACGCGAGCGCCGGCCTGACGCAGGAGCCGAAGCACCGTATCGAGAGAAAAGAGGTCGACGCTGGACGCACGGATCCCCACCGCCAGCGGCAGCAGCCCGCAAAGCGTGCTGCCCAGCCGGCCTCCAGAACCGATGACCACCCAGCCCCTGCCGCC
>JAIMBC010000406.1 GCA_023511675.1 Pirellulales bacterium | reverse complement strand
AACCAAAACCGGCCCGCCTCGTCGCGCCGCAACACGTCTCCCGAATAGTACCACTCCCCTCGAAAAATCTCCGCCGTCTGCTGCGGCTTGTTCCAGTACTCCTTCATCATGCCCGGATGCGTCGCACGACGCACGCATAATACCCCCTCCGATCCCACCGGAACCTCGCGCAACTCCTCATCCAGCAGCCGGATCTCGCAGCCAGGCGTCGGCCGGCCGCAGCTCCCCGGTACCACCGCAAACCCTTTCATGTTGCAGCAGTACACCATGCACTCGCTCATGCCAATCCCGTCCAGCGGCACGAATCCCAGGCAGCGGCGCACCGCGTCGATGGTGTCCGGCGGCAGCGGTTCTCCCGCGCTCACGCCGTGCCGCAGGCTGGCCAACCGCGGCACGCGGGCCTGATCCGCCGCGGCCAGCATGCGGTAGATGGTAGGCGTGCCCACGAAGTTGGTGATCCCCCTGCGGGCGATCAGCTCGTACCACGCCTCGGGGTGAAACCGGCCATCCAGCGCGTGGTAGAGCACCACGCGGATGCCGCTGCGCAGGGCATACAAGAAGGTGGAGGCCACCGGCAACAGCCAGCCCAGCTCCGCGGGGCAAGCGCACACATCGTCCGGCTGGTAATCGTGCCAGTAACGGATCAGCGGGTCATACGCGATCGCGTAGCGGTGCATGTGCACGACGCCCTTGGGATCTCCCGTGGTGCCGGAGGTGTAGGCGATAAAAGCCACGTCGTCGCTGGCTGTGTCGGCCGCCTCGAACGCCTCGCTGCCCCGGGCAAGCAGTTCCCAGAAGTCGTGCTGTTCTCCCTCGGCCGGTAGCGAAGGATATGGCACCGCCACCACGTGCCGCAGTGCTGGACAGCCTTGCCGGGCCGCCATCACCTCGGTCATAAGACCCGTGCTGCAAACCACGGCAACAGCGCCTGAATCCCGCAGGCGGTACTCGATCTCCGCCGTGCGGAATTGCGTACTCGTGGGAATAAAAATCGCTCCCAGCTTGGCAATCCCCAGGGCGGCCACATAGAACTCGGGGATGTTCGGCAGCCGCAGCAGCACGCGATCTCCGCGGCTCACCCCCAGCTCCCCCAGTGCAGCGGCAAACCGGCTCGAGAGCGCGTCCAGCTCGCGATAGGTGAATTGCCGGCTTGCCCCCGCAGAATTCTCCCACGCCAGCGCTACGACCTCTCCCCGGCCTGCCTCCACCTGACCGCGCGTCAACGCCACACCCAGGTTGTACCGCGCGGGGATCCCCGCCCAGGGATCGACGCTCCTCCACAGCTCTTCATAGGCTGCCAGTTCCACGTCGTCCATCCCAAGCTCTCCGGACGATTAGCGTCTACCTGTCGGACGCCCGCGATGATTGCGCCCCCCACTACATCGTACCGGCTGCCGCTCAGCCTGGAAACGCAACCGACAGCACAGCAGCACGGCACAGCAAAGCCGTCGATTTCATCCCGCCCCACGCAGGTGCGTTTCCTCTCCCACGGCGACCCCTCATTTGTAAGGGCCGGGGAGTGTGCGACTTCCCGCCGTACGCGGTTGCGTTTTCTCCCCAGCGCAGCGGCCTGTTCCGATCTGCGGCCATGCCAACGCAGCACGCCGCGGCTGGCAACGCTGCCCCCCTGGAGGACCGATCGCTGGTACCGCCGGCCGGCCCGTCCCCACATGGTCCCGCCAGTCTGCCGGGCCACATGCGCCATGCTGCCACTCACACCGGTATCGCTGCCCAGGCAACCCGGCGTGCCAACGCCCCCTCCTCGCTGCTTCGCTGCCATCTGGCCATGCCGCCAACAAACAGTAAGATGAGTGCTGGAAATGCCCTCTCTGGCCTGTTGCGGGCCGGCGCGGCCAATGGTCGAGCGAAGATCGAACCCCAGGCTCGCTGGCACCGACGGAGCATGCCTCAGGTTCCGCCTTGCTGACGCCAGGTATTGCTGCAACGCTTTCCGAAAAGGTGCGACGATGGAAGCAATGCGACCGAGTTGGATCAGTTCCCTGGGGCTGTTGATTCTGCGGCTGGCAGTGGGCGGCCTGATGGCCGTGCATGGCTGGGGCAAGTTGCAAATGGTGCTCAACGGCCAGTTGGACAAGTTTGCCGATCCGATCGGCCTGGGCAGCGCCCCCAGCTTGATCCTCATTACGACGGCCGAGTTTCTCTGTGCCATCCTGGTCGCGGCAGGGCTGCTCACCCGATTGGCAGCCATTCCGCCTGTCATTGGTATGGCCGTGGCGGCATTTGTTGTGCATGCCAAGGATCCCTGGTCGCTCGAGCAGGCTGCCCGCCAGGTGGTCAATGGCACGTTCATGTCTGGCCCCGCCAAGGAGGTCGCCTTGCTGTACCTGACTGCGTTCCTGACCCTCGTGTTCACAGGCCCAGGCCGCTTTTCTCTCGACGCCCTGCTCTGGAGGAGAAAGCCGGCAGCCCGCGAGACGCCGCCCCAGTAACCGCACTTGGGGCATCTGGAATCCTCATTCCGGTTGAGGGAGCGCGGCGTTGCACGTGTGCCCTGGAGGGACGCGCTCCGTCGCGTCCGGGCAGTCTGGAGGGACGCGCTTCGTCGCGTCCGCCCCAGCGCAAACGGCGGACGCCCATCACGGCCACGACGGAGCGTGGCCCTCCATCGCCGAGTGTGGCTTTGCACGTGTGCCCTAGAGG
>JAIMBC010000405.1 GCA_023511675.1 Pirellulales bacterium | reverse complement strand
TCCTCGTCCTCGTCAACCTCCGATACCTGCTCGAAGAAGAAGTTGGAGATGAAGTCGCGCTCAGGGGCCGGCACATCCGGGCTCAGCCCGGATTTCCGGGGCTCTTCGCTTTGCAGCGGAGCGCCACCGGCACGGTGAACCAGCTTGGTGGAGATCATCAGCACATCGCCCTCCGCCAGCCGGAATTCCTGCTGGATGGAGCCGCGGCCGTTGGTTCTTTCACCGACGACATCCGCCACGCCGTCCCCTTCGCGCACCAGCTCGAATTGCGCGCCGGCGGGTACGCCGACCTGGCCGGCGACGTGGGCCAGGGCGACGGCATCCTCGGCGTCAGCGTGGGCATCAACAAGTAGATCATCACGCACACGCCGCCCCTGGCCTCGGCCTGCGCTCCTGCCCTTGCGAGCAAACGAGCAAAGTCCTGGGCATCGCAGTGGCCCAGGTGGTTGCGAGCAAACGAGCAAAGTCCTGGGCATCGCCATCGCCAAACCCCTGCGAGCAAAGGGGTGGGCATGGACTTTGCTCGTTTGCTCGCAGCCCGACGCCGACCAGGGGCGATAGCCTTTGCTCGTTTGCTCGCACGTCGCCCGGCGTATGCCTTTGCTCGTTTGCTCGCAGGGCGATGACCCGGCGAGGCAATGAGCAGGTGCGATGGCTGACTTGTTGATGCCGGTGCTTGTGCTTTTCTTCGACGGCAACCGTTCCCGGTTCGATCGCGTCCCGTCGCTCCTCAAGCTGATACTGCCCCACCGCCTCCGGATGCCGCTGCACCCAAACCTGCGGACACAGCCACAAGTAATGCGTGCAGCCAGCCGCCAACTGCTGCAGCACGGCTGGGATGTACGGCCCCCTGCAGCGGCGAGCGTCTGCAACCTGCGCCGCCACGTGTAGAAGAGGTAGAGGGGCAGTCCCTCCTGGCGGGACCAGGCCGCCGCGCGCATGCCGCTATTGCGAAACCGCCGCAACCGCTCGGCCCATCACCGCCACTTCGGCCGATCGACCGGCCCGGCCTGCGCGGCAGCCGCGGCAGGCAGGCTTCCCATGTTGCACCTCGCTTGCGTGGCAGCTTCTACACGCCGCGCACACGCAAGCTAGCCACCCCGTCAAGACTGGCGTCGGCGGACGGTTACGCGCGTCCCGCCCGTCCGCGGCACATTATGGGGGGCGGGCGTCCTCGCCCGCCAGCTCGCCTCGTGGCGTCCTCGCCCGCCCACCTGCTCCCAGCAGATCGCCTACGGCTATCTCAGCGGCCGCCTGATCGAGGCCGATTACGGCCTAGGCGTGGTGCTCCAGTTCGATTACGAGGATTGGCACCGCGCCGCTGCCTAGCTCTACCCCGATCAGACGGCCGCCAGCTTCGGCTCGCCCAGTCAGGCCTCGCCCGAGCCCGTGCCGGTTGTCTCCAGCGCCGTGGGCCGCATTGTCAGCTTCGTCTCGCCCGATGGCACCAGCCTGTACCAGTACGATGAGACCGGCCAGCTCGTGCTGGCAGACCACGACTACCAGCCCGACGAGCAGCACCAGTTCGATGCCAACGGCAACCGCGTCACCAGCGGCTACCAAGTGGGCGCCAACAACCGGCTGCTGTCCGACGGCGTGTTTGACTACGAGTACGACAACGAGGGCAACCTGATCCGCCGTACCCGCATCTCCAGCGACCTGGCCGACGACCACGTGATGGAACTCGCCTGGGACCACCGCAACCGGCTCACGCGGGTGGTCTTCAAGAACAACCAGGGGGCCGTAACCCGCGAGGTGCTCTACACCTACGACGTGTTCGACCGGCGGATCCGCAAGCAGATCGACTGGGACGGCGAGGGGGAGGGGCTTGCGGAGGCGATCGCCCATGTCTATGATCAGGACGATATCGTGCTGGCCTTTGACGGCACGGGCTCTTTGACCAATCGGTATCTGCACGGGCCACCCCCCTCTCTCGGCCTTGCTGCGACCAGGTTCTGGCCGACGAGAACCTGCTGGAAGACGACGTCTTCTGGGCGCTCTCGGACCATCTGGGGACAGTCCGCACGCTGCTGGACAATCAGGGCCATGCCATCCGCGATCGGGTGTTCAGCGCCTGGGGCCAGATCGTCGAGGACACGAACCCAGACTTCGTCTTCCCCTTCGCCTTCACCGGGCGCGAGTACGACGTAGAGACCGGCCTCTACTACTACCGTGCCCGCTACTACGATCCCCACACCGGCCGCTTCCTCTCTGAAGACCCCCTCGGCTTCTCCGCCGGCGATACGAACCTGCGTCGCTATGTTCACAACAGTGTCACGGTCTTTGTTGATCCCTATGGGCTGAAGGAAGGTCCAGGATTTTTCCAGCTTTACCTCCACTATCTCAAGCCCTCGAATAATGATGGTTTCGGTGACGGCTGGGGCTACGCCAAGTGGGCTGGTTGGATCCTGTTTGTGGGGGCGACATCGTGGCTCATTGGTATATACGCGAGTAGCGCGCTGGCCATCGCAAAAGGCGCGGCCCTGAAGACTGTGGTCTCCCTGGAGCCGATGAGCAGCGAGCAGGCCCTGGAGTTGTTGAAGGGATTAGACAACACGGTGGTCCTCATCGCTCCCAGGCCGACGCTGCGGGGGCGCCTCACCCAGGACCGGGAGTTTCTGCTGCGGGCATTGCGGGTGTTGGTGTGCGAGGAACTGCTGAAGCAGCAGACCAAGCGCCAGACAGAGGTGCGCCGGCTGCGGCAGCGG
>JAIMBC010000404.1 GCA_023511675.1 Pirellulales bacterium | reverse complement strand
ACCTGGAAGAGCTGGCCCTGCGTGCTTCGGACGCTCTGCGTGAGGCACGTGCAGCCGCCGAGCCGGCCGTGATCGGCTACGCCTCCGGCCGATGCAGCCTGGCCATGCACCGCGACATGTACGATCAGGTGCAGGGGGCCTGGGTCTGTGGGCCGCACCCCGAAGGTCCAGCGGACGATACGGTGCTGGTGGCGCGCTTTACCAGCCTGACAGGCCCTGTGTTGGCCGCCGTGGTGAACTATGCCTGCCATCCCACCACGCTGGCGTGGGAGAATACGCTGATCAGTCCAGACTTTGTAGGCGCGTTGCGAGAGACGGTGGAAGCGGCACTGGGCGGCCTGTGCGTGTTCTTGCAAGGGGCCTCGGGGGACCTGGGGCCGCGGCGCTGTTACGTGGGAGATCCCGCTGTGGCCGACCAGAACGGCCGCCAGTTGGGGCACGCCGTGCTGGCCACGGTGGAGGGCATGCTGCCGCCGGGCCAAGAATACGTCTATCGGCGAGCCGTTCCCTCCGGCGCTCTGTTGGGCTGGTGGGGCCTCCAGCCGGTGGACGAAACGCGGCAGCAGCTACAGGCTTTCTGGAAGCGTCTCCACTGGCACGTCCCGCTGGCGGTTCGGCCCGGCCTGCCGACCGTCGAGGAGTGCCGTGCCCAGTTGGCACGCTGCGAGCAGGCCGAGGCCCAGGCCCGCGCGGCAGGACAGCTCGAACAGGCAACCGCCTGGCGAACGCGTGCCGAGATCCATCGCCGACAATCTGTTCGCCTACAACACCTCCCAGCCAGCGGCCCCTATCCTCTTGCTGTCACCGCCTGCCGCATGGGAGAGGCCGTGTGGATCTGGCTAGAAGCCGAACATTACCAGTACCTCCAACGCACCTTGAGAGCCCGCTTCGACGGCACGCCCCTCGTACTGGCCACGCTGACGAACGGCTCGCTGCCCACATACCTTCCCACACGCGAGACCTACGGTACGGGGGTGTACCAGGAAACCATCGCCCTGCTGGCCCCCGGGTGCCTGGAGCAGCTTGCTGCGGAGGTGGCAGAGAAGGTTGCCCAGCTTTTGGCGTGAGCAGGCAATACGGGTTGGGCGTGCCTGCCCCTCTGGGGATTGGGGAAGAGAAAAGTGCCTGTGCTGCGGTTGGGGGGGACGGGCAGTTGCGACGGCATGGGCTCCGTCCTGGTGTGTGCGAGCTGCTGACGAGGGGTGCGGGCAGCTTGACGGGGGTTATTTACAGATGTACATTACCCTGGCGGGCTTTTCCCCGAGCCGCCCCTGGGGTGCAAGCGAGTTCGCCGTTTCGCACGGCTGAACTCGGGCAAGTTCGGCTGCTTGGGGTTGGCCCGTACGAAGAGGAAGGCGTGTCGCCGCGGCAGCGGTGCCCAGCCGTGGCGAGATGAGCTGCCTCCGTGGTGAGAGGTGGTGATGTGCCGGCCGAGGCCTGCTACCAGAGGGCGGCGGCAGCCTGATGCTACCAGGCAGCGGCCCGGTGCCTTTGCAGGTGCTGGCGATTGGCTGCAATCGGTTGGCGGTGCCGTCGACCGACGTGCAGCGTGTTCACGACGCCCTGGCAGACGTTGCGCAGTATCTCGATCTGGCTGAGCCCTTCGACCGGATCCGCAACGCGATCGAAGAGGCCCACCGTTTGAGCCGAGCCGCTTGAGATGCGCAGCGACGGGCCACCTTCCCTCTCCGAGGACCGCTCCGCGAACGTTGCCCCCACCTGGAAGAACTCTGCCTTCCAAGCCGCCATCGCCGGCTGGCAGCAGCGGCCCTGGCCGAGGGATGGTACGGCTGTGTTCGCCTTCACTCAGCTCCCACTCGGGGTGCTCGAGGTGCACGGCGATCTCGGTGGTCAGAACTCCCTGACGCACCTGGTGATCGACGGTCCGCACCTGACGCCGGCGGCACCGCCCACCTTGTGCGTGCCCATCGCCGTTCCCGCGCTCCGCCACACAGCCTATCGGTTTGCCTCGCACCAACCGCCCTGCCCCGGCCTTGCTGCCCACGAGCCATCGCACGCCGTGCCGCCTCCGGCCGCACGCCGCATGCCGGCAAACGCCTCGCAGCCAGCCGGCCCCCCACCCGCCGCCGGTCAAAATGCGCTGGCCGCCCCACCGACACGCTACACCCGCGTCAAACCGCCAGGAGATCTGGTCATGCTGGAAGACCGCCTTTACTGCTTGCTGCAACCTCCGCTGGAAGTGGTGGCCGGCATGCACGAGCTGGCGTTTCCCTGCCAGCCGTTCCCCTATCAGCTCGAGGGCGTGGCCTTCTTGTATCCCCGTGCAGCAGCCGTCCTGGCAGACGAGATGGGGCTGGGCAAGACCGTCCAGGCGATTACGGCCATTCGCCTGCTGATCCACGCCGGCGAGGTGAGGCAGGTGCTGGTGGTCTGTCCCAAGGCGGTGGTGAGCAACTGGCAGCGCGAGCTGGGGCGGTGGGCCCCCGAACTGCCGCTCCTGGTGGTCGAGGGCGATGCCGCACGCCGCGTCTGGCAATGGCGGCAGGAAGGCATCCCCGTGCGGATCGCCAACTGCGAACTCTTGCAGCGAGACGGGCAGCAGGCCCTGGCGGCCGGTGCTTCGTTCGACCTGGTCGTACTCGACGAGGCGCAGCGGATCAAGAATCGCCACAGCCTTACCTCGCAGCTCGTGCGGGCTTTGCCCAGGACGCGAAGCTGGGCGCTCACCGGCACGCCCGTGGAGAACTGCGCCGAGGACCTGGTCGGCATCTTCGAGTTCGTGATGCCCGGCTACCTGTCGCCCGACATGAAGCTGCACCGGCTAGGCCGCCTGGCGGGAGAATACGTGTTGCGACGTACCAAAGAGCAGGTGCTTGCCGACCT
>JAIMBC010000403.1 GCA_023511675.1 Pirellulales bacterium | reverse complement strand
CGGCAGGCCGGCCTTCATGGAGGAAGCGAATATCCAGGTCGGCCACGACCTGGCCTTCATAAGTGAGTTTCAACCGTCCGCTGTCCTCGAATTGCCCCAGCACCGCAGCTTCCACATCTTCGGCTGCGCACAAGGCTTGCAGCTCCGGCCATTTCTCTGGAGGCACAGCTAAGATCATGCGCTCCTGGGATTCGCTGATCCAGATTTCCGTATAACTCAGACCCGTATACTTGAGCGGCGCTGCCTCCAACCGAACCGTGGCCCCCAATCCTGCAGCCATCTCACCAATGGCGGAACTAAACCCTCCTGCCCCGCAATCCGTGACCGCGCGAAACAGATTGCGGTCTCGTGCTTGCAATAATACGTCGAGCAGTTTCTTCTCTGTGATGGCGTTGCCGATCTGAACCGCGCCGCCGCTGACCGCCTCGGACTCATGAGTCAGTTCCAGACTGGAGAAGGTAGCACCGTGGATTCCATCCCGACCCGTCCGGCCACCAATCACCACAATCCAATCTCCCGCGGCTACGGATTTGCTGGCTCGATCGACCGGCAGTAAGCCTAAAGTGCCGCAATAAACGAGCGGATTCGCTAGATAACGCTCGTCAAAGACGATCGCGCCATTGACCGTGGGAATGCCCATGCGATTACCGTAGTCCCGAACGCCGGACACCACGCCTTGCAAGACGCGGCGAGGATGCAACACACCTTCCGGCAACTGTTCGGGGGGATAATCCGGCGGGGCGAAGCAAAAGACATCCGTGTTGGCGATCGGTTTGGCACCACATCCCGTTCCCAGCACATCGCGGATCACTCCGCCGACGCCGGTGTTGGCACCCCCGTAAGGCTCCAGGGCGGACGGATGATTGTGTGTCTCCACTTTGAAGCAGAGATGGTAGCGCGGCTCCCACTGCACCACCACGGCATTGTCCTCGAAGACGCTCACGCACCAGTCGTCCGCTCCCAGCCGGCGACGGATCTCCTCCGTGGCGGCGAACACCGTCTCGCGCAGCAAGTTCTCAAACCGCCGCTCTCCCCGGCCGTCTCGATACACCACCGGCCCGCTCAGCGTCTTGTGGCAACAATGCTCGCTCCAGCTCTGCGCCACCGTCTCCAGCTCCACATCCGTGGGAGCACGACCAAGCGCCAAAAAATGCCCCTGAATGGCCTGCATCTCCTCCACGCTCAAGTACAGGGTTCGCTCCCGGCTCAGCCGCTCCAGACCCGCCGCGTCCAACCCCGCCAGCGGCACCGTGACAAGCTGAAACGTGTAGGGCGCCCCCACGCTCAGCCGCTCCAACCGCAGCGGACCGTACACAACCTCCTCGATGGAAAGATTCGCCAGCAGCTTCTGGCACAGTTGCGCCAGCCGCACCTCGTCCAGCCCGCTCAGCCAGTACTTGCGCAGCGTACGCACCGCCCGCACGTCCCACCCCTGCTCTCGCAGCACGGCCAGCGCCGTCTCCGCCACCGGATCCATCACGCCCGGCTTGGGCAGCACGTACACCAGGCGGGCCTCGGGCAAAGCAGACTCCAGCAGCCGCTGTTCGCCCACCTGCCCGACGCAAGCTTGCTCCACCACCGGGTCGGCCAGCACATCGCGCGCCAGCCGCCGCACCTCGGCCTCGCTGAGCGCTCCCTCCAGCAGGTAGCCGTACGCACTGGCCACCTGAAGCCCCCCCGCCAACCCCAGCTCCTCAGCCTCTTCCCTCACCCGCGCCGCCTGCCGGTCCGGCTCTCCCGGAGCAGGGCAGATGTCAACTTCCCACAGCATCGCGCCGCCGCTTTCCTTCACGAAGCAATCGCTCCAGAGCCGTAGCATCGGCCTCGGCCAGGGCCCGCTGAAACGCCTGCAAGCGCTGGAGATACACATCCAGCCGCGGCAGGACGTTCCGCCGATTGTCCAGCAGTATCTCACGCCATAAATGTGCATCCCCCGCCGCCACGCGGGTAGTGTCGCGCCAGCCCTGGGCCGCCAGCGGCATTGCTCCCGCCGGCGTGCTGCCCGCCAACGCCGCCGCCGCCACATGCGGCAAGTGGCTGATCGCCGCGACACACGCATCGTGCTCCTCGGCTCCCATCTCCACCACCCGCGCACCCAGCGCTCGCCAAAACCGGCCCAGCTCCCGCCGGTCGCGCGTGGGAGTCTCCCTCGTGGGCGTGACCACCACCACCCGACCCACCAGCAGATCCGCCGTGGCCGCGGCCGGGCCGTTCCGCTCGCTGCCGGCCAGCGGATGGCTGCCCACGTACCGGATGGGCAGCTTCAACCCCGCCACCCCCCGCACAATCGAGCCCTTGGTGCTGCCCACGTCGGTCACCAGGGCATCCGGCCGGCACGATGCAGCCACACGCTCGATATCTGCCACGATCCGATCCACCGGCGTGCACACCACCACCAGCTCTGCGTCTGCCACACCACGAGCCACATCGAGCGACGTGCGGGTAACCGCGCCCATTCTGCGCGCTACCCGCAAGCTGGCGGCACGGCGCCCAATGCCCACCACCTCGCGTGCCAGGCCGCGGCCGCGCAGCGCCAGGCCGATGGACCCGCCCATCAGGCCCACGCCAACAATCGCTACCGTATCCCAGTGCGTTTGCATTCCAGTGCCGCCATCGACCGCGCCGCCGCGGCATTGTAGCAGGGCCTAACGCCCCCCGTTAGGGGACCGTGTCCACGCGAGGGAGGAACAGCAGCATTTACTTCACAGCCCAGCACCGTGCCGTACACTCGTTCGAGGACCCCGCGCCGATTCCAGCTAACCGTCCACCAGCACCATGCGAACCGGGCAGGTTGGCGGCCCGGCAGGGCGTGGGATGGCGTAAGCGCACACCACCACCACCATTCTTGACGGGGTTGGTAGCTTGCGTGC
>JAIMBC010000402.1 GCA_023511675.1 Pirellulales bacterium | reverse complement strand
GTTCAACAAACCGCCGGGTACGGGACACGCCACGCCGCCGCACCAGGACAATTATTATTTCAACATGCGGCCGCCCCAGACCCTGACCATCTGGCTGGCTCTGGACCCGGTGGATGCTGAAAATGGCTGCCTGCGCTATGTGACCGGGTCGCATCGGCGCGGCCTGCGGCCGCACCGCGGCTCGAAGATGGTGGGGTTCTCGCAGGAGATTGCCGACTATGGCCCCGCAGACCGTGCCGGCGAGGCGTGCGTATCGCTGCAGCCGGGCGATGCCGTGGCGCACCATGGGGAAACCATCCACCGGGCCGATCCCAACAGCTCGCCGGTCCGCCACCGGCGCGCTTTGGCCATGGTGTACTTCGGGGCGAGCGCCCGGCGCGACGAGGAGGCCTTTGCCCGCTACCAGCAGGCCCTGCGCGCACAGCACCGCGAGCTAGGGGTCTTGCCCACATGAGCGCCCCGCCGGCAAGCGGCCAGCTCGGCGGCCCCCCCCGCTGCTGTTTACCGATCTCGATCGCGCGATCTGGGAAGAAGAGCTGGCCGACTTCGTACCCGGCCGCGTGTTTGATGTGCACACGCACATCTATCGTGGGGAGCATTGCCTCCATCCGGAGAAAGATTGCGGCCCCTACGCGCCGCTGTTAGGCGGCGCCTGGCGCGAAGCAAGCTGGGCGCTGCTCGATGCCTGCGACGCAGTCCTGCTGCCCGGCCGCGCCGTGGAGCGGCTGGCCTTCCCTTTCCCGCTGCCGCAGCCGCTCGATTTTGCCGCGGCCAACGCCTATGCCGCCCAGCAGACCTGCCGGCGGGGCGCGTCGGGCGCCTTGATGCTCGTTGCGCCCGCCATGACGGCGGACGAACTCGAGCATGCCATCGATATCCATGGCTTCTTGGGCCTCAAGCCCTATCGAACCTATGCCGCCAGCGGCGACGCCGTGCATTGCCGCATCACCGACTTTCTCCCCGAACACCAGCTTGCCGTGGCGGACCGCCGCGGCCTGCTGGTGATGCTGCACCTCTCTCGTCCCCAGGGCATAGCCGACGATCTCAACCTCGCCGATCTGGAACGCCTCCAGCAAACCTTCCCCCGTGTGCGCTGGATCCTCGCTCACGGCGCGCGGAGCTACTCGGCCTGGGCCATCGAGCGGGCGGCTCCCCGCCTGCGGCGCCTGCCCCAGCTCTGGTTCGATACCTCCCGCGTTTGCGAGTCCGATGCCATCGATGCCCTGTACCAGGCCGTGGGATGCAAACGCGTCATGTACGGCAGCGACGACCTGCCTGTGGGCGTGCTGCGCGGCAAGTACATTGCCTTCGGCCACGCCTGGGCCTGGCTCTCGGAAGCGAACCACGCCCTGCGTCTCGACCACTGCGACCCGCGGATGACGTTCACGCGTTATGAGCAGCTTCGGGCCATGGCCCGTGCCTGCCGCCGTCTGGGCCAACCGCGGGAGGACGTGGTGGATCTCTTCCATGGCAACGCACGCCGGCTGATCTCAGCCGTGCGCAGCGAAAGCGCGGCACGAGAGCCTCTGCCTGTCGAGCGGGGTGCTGCCCCCCTCGGCTCTAGCACGCCGGAGTCGGGGTGCGGATAATCGACAGCACAGCGAACTGGCGGCCTCGAGCCTGCGGCACGTGCCGTCCCCCTGTCGATCGACTCCGGCCACGCACGGGATGGCGACGCGTCGGCAGCATGCAGGCCGCCTGCGCCAAGCCATGTCCCGCCACCAAGCTGGAGGAAGACCATGATTCGCGCCCTGAAGGTCATTGCCGCGTGGGGGTGTTTGTGTACGCTTGCTGCCGCTGGCGACGAGGAGGGATTTGTGCCCCTGTTCAACGGCCAGGACCTACATGGCTGGCAAGTGGTTCAAGGGCCCGAGGATAGCTGGCAGGTAACCGAGGGCGGCATTCTCGCCACCACCGGCGAGGGCGGCGGCTGGCTCTCCACCGACCGCGAGTACGCCGACTTCGAGCTGAAGCTCGAGTTCCGCGTGCCGCCCGGGGGCAACAGCGGCGTGTTCCTCCGAGCGCCTCACGAAGGGCTGCCCCACATCGACGGCATGGAGATCCAGGTGCTGGACGACGAAGCCGAAATCCACAAGAACCTCAAGCCCTACCAGTATTGCGGCAGCCTGTACGGGGTGGTGGCGGCCCGGCAGCGCTTCAGCAAGCCGGCCGGTCAGTGGCAAAGCCTGCACATCGTCTGTCGCGGCGAGCTGGTGCAAGTTCGGTTGAATGGCGAACTGGTCGTGGACGCCAAGCTGGGCGAAGATGCCGATCGCGCCAAGGACCATCCGGGCATCGCCCGCACCAAGGGCTACATCGGCCTGCAAAACCACGGTACGCGCGTGGAGTACCGGAACATCCGCATCAAGGTGGATGAGTAAGCTGGGGCGTGGCCCTACTTGGTCGTGGCGGCTCTCTCCAGCGGGTCCGTGCGAGGTGAGACGCTCGAGGGCGAGCGTGTTCGCAAGCTCCAGGAACGCACGAATGCGATCACTCCGAAGGGGGCGCGTGCGCTGTTCGCTGCGGCAGATGCTGCGGAGCGTCCAGGACCGCATCGAGGCGGTCACTACGAACGTGGCGGCGCTGGGCAGGGCGGGCAATGAGGGAGGCACGTCCAGGTGGTGGTGGCGCCCGAGGCAGAGCCTTGCAAACGGCGCGATGCCAGGTGGGAGGCCGGGAACGACCGCAGGAAATACGCCGCCCCGTTGCAATCTGGCAGCTTCTGTTCATCATGGAGCGACGGCAGCCTGACAGTGGCGGCGGTCGTACGTCGCGGATGAGGAGGAGTAAGCCACGTGAGCAGACGCGGTCTCGTGCACAACACGGTTTGCAGGTGTCTGGCGGCAGCCGCTCTGGCGGCGGTCTGGGTGGTGGCGGCAGGTTCCGCGGCCCAGGACCCGCCGCAG
>JAIMBC010000401.1 GCA_023511675.1 Pirellulales bacterium | reverse complement strand
CGCTCGGCCCAGCGTAAACAACGCCAGCGCGAATCGGAATGGTGGCTGAAGGGAATCGCCGCCTCGGGCCCGGCACCCGAAGACTGCTGCTGGGGCGACGTCGCAGACCGCGGTGCGGACATTGATGAGGCGATGCTGGAGTCGCAGAAGCTGTAGCACCAGTTTCTGTTTCGTGCCACGCAGAATCGCCGGGTGTTCACCACGGCGGAGCAGGACCAAGAAGCGCGTTTGTTCGAGTACGTGCGGACCTTGCCGAGCCTGGGCAATGACGAGGTGGATATTCCGGGGCGCGGTGGCCGGCCGGCACGCACGGCGCGCGTGCAGTTGGCGTGCGTTCCCGTCTGGATTCCGGCACCATTGGAGACGCCCCAGCGCCGGTCGCAACCTGTGATCGCGGCCTGGGTCGTGCGTGTCTGGGAAGTGGACGCTCCCGCAGGCGTCGAGCCGCTCGAAGGGGTGCTGCTGTGCAGCCTGCCCACGCGGACATTGCAAGAGGCCAAGGAGCGACGCGATGGGTATAGTTGCCGTTGGATGGTGGAAGTGTATCACCAGATTGCCAAGAGCGGCTGCAGCGAGGAGAAGCGGCGCTTCGAGACCGCCGAGGCAATGGGGGTGTGTCTGGCAATCTTGTCGGTCGTCGCAGTGCGTGTGTTTCAACTGCGTTGCGCGCTGGAGCCACAACCGAACGCGCCAGCCACGCAAGTCGCATCGGCTGCTGAGATCGAGTTGGTGCGTCGATTCGTGAAGCACCGGGGGAGAAGTTTCTCCGTACGGGACTTCGTAGGGGGCATGGCACGCTTGGGAGGCTTCCTCGGTCGCAAACATCACGGCGACCCAGCAGTGCGCACATTATGGGGCGGCTATCAACGGCTCCAAGATATGCTGTTCGGCTTCGACCTTCACGGCTCCTGGCCGCCGGGCCAATCTTGGTAATACATACGGCAGGAGGCTGGGAACCAGGGGGAATGACGCCCGCGCTCCCAACGCGGGGCACGCTGAATTCCCCCTACACCGCCGGACGAGACAGGCAGGGGTGCCTGCCCTACGGAGGGCTGGGTCGTCGGCCATCGTTGACGCGTCGGCCTCCCGTGCCGTGCCCACGGGTACGGAATGGCCGGCGGGCGCAGGGTACGCCGCACCCTCGCCCCCGGCGCCGTGCCCGCATGTCCCGAGTCGGGGCGGGGGCACAGAGACATGCTCGAAGGGAAGGCCCTTCTAGCGCCGTGCCCGCGGGTGCCGTAACGGCAGCCATGCGCCGTCCTGGCGGCTGCTGGCCACGCATTGCTCGATGAAGTACATCCCCTCCACCCCGTCATTGACGTTGGGGTAGATGGTGTTCACGCGTTCGAACGGCTCATCCGCAGCGCGGCGGACCATATCGTCGAAGGCGGAGCGGTAGATGTTGGCGAACGCCTCGAAGAACGCCTCCGGGTGGCCGCCGGGCAGACGGCAGGAGGCGACAGCCGTGGCTGTCATGTAAGGGGCGTTGGGGTTGCGGGTATAGATGTGCACCGGCTCGCCATTGCGGCGGACGATCAGTTTGTTCGGCTCTTCCTGATGCCACTGGAGGGCGGCCTTGGTGCCGTCGATTTCGATGAACAGATCGTTCTCGCGGCCGTGGCTGATCTGCGAGGCAGTCACCGTGCCCAGGCAGCCGTTTTCGAAGCGGATCACGGAGTGGCCGTAATCGTCCAGCTTGCGGCCGGGGGCGAAGATCTTGAGGTGGCTGCTGACGGTCTCGGGCAACAACCCCGTCATGTAGCGTGCCAGGTTGAAGGCGTGCGTGCCGATATCGCCGTAGCAGCCCGCCGCACCAGCGCGTGCCGGATCCGTGCGCCAGGCCGCCTGCTTCTGGTGATCGTTCTCCAGCCGCGTGCGCAGCCAACCCTGCATGTAGAAAGAGCGAATCGCTTGAATTTCTCCCAAGTCTCCGCCCAGAATCATCTCCCGTGCCTGCCGCACGAGTGGGTAGCCGGTGTAGTTATGCGTGACGGCAAACACCACGCCCTGCCGGTCCACCACGCTGGCCAGCTCCTCGGCCTGGGCCAGGTTGAAGGTGAGCGGCTTGTCGCAGAGTACGTTGAAGCCGGCCTCTACCGCGGCCTTGGCAATCTCGAAATGGGTGTGGTTGGGCGTGGCGATGGAGATGAAGTCCACGCGCTGTTCTGGCGGAAGCTGGGACTCACGCTCGATCAATTCGCGCCAGGAACCGTAGGCCCGTTCGGGGGGGATGTCGTAGTCGGGGGCCGAGGCCTTGGCACGTTCAGGATCGCTCGAAAGCGCCCCTGCAACCAGCACAGCCCGGTTATCCAGCACGGCGGCGGTACAATGCACGCGGCCAATGAATGCCCCCTGGCCGCCACCGACCAGGGCCATGCGCAGTTTGCGTTGGAGGGAGCCGTTGGTGGACATCTTCGATATCTCCTTGCACGACCGCTTGGAACAAACCTTCGTTTGACGGATCCCTCTTTTAGCAGAAGTCTGGCGGCGTGCCAGTAGCGCGGTGGGAATCGAGGCGGCGCGAGCGTAGTTCCGCATGGCGGCATGGGCTGGCTCCGGTGTGCTGCGAGCAGGCGCCCACGCGGACAGCGGCTCACAACCGGCAGGCGTTGGCCGCAAGTGCGTTGCGAGCAGGCGGCGCGGGCCACCTGGCGGCCGCTGCCTTGTGCGGGCGGGAGGGCGGAAGGCCTGGCCCTCGATCCGACGTTTCGCGGGCAGTTGGCTTGTGCGGGAGGCCGGCCAGACCGTTTCTGCATCCGTGCTGCGAGGTCCCTGCCGCCTCGTCCGACGCCGAGGGTGCGGGGAGAGCCGCAGTCGGCCCGATCGTTCCGCTTTATCTTGGGGCAGAGGGCACAGCTTACCGAGGTCGCTTGTCTGGATAAGCCTTCTCCTCCATACGAGCTGGGTGGCTGCCAGCGCGTATGGATCGAGAGGCACCTGGGCCAAGAACCACGGGCCATGCGGCAAGCAAGGGTGTTTGCTCCCACCACCTGGAGTGG
>JAIMBC010000400.1 GCA_023511675.1 Pirellulales bacterium | reverse complement strand
GGTCAAGCTGCAGCCCACGAACCAGCGCATCGGTCGCGTGCCGCACCTGGCACACGGTCCACTCCCGATTGTTTTTTCCTGAGCCGCTTGTCTGTCTCGGCAAGGAACAGGTAACTCACCGTGATCAGGATCAGATGCGAATGCCAATAAGATAACCTCAATTGCTTGTTGCGCAAGCGTTTGACTGTGCTAGCATGGGTTGTGGGTTTGGCTGTGCTAGCATCGACGAAGCCCATTGCATCGTGCTAGCATCGAGCTGGCGTGGAACGGTCTTTTCAGCTTCCCGCAACAAAGCGGTCTCCCGGAAAATGGAGTGTTTTCAAAAGCAATCCCCGGGAGACCTACAATGCTGAGTACCAGCATCCTCGCTGCGATGGATCGTATCAAGGCTGATGTAGCTCAGTTTCTCCAAGCCTCGGCTGTGGAAGACATTTGCCGCGAGATCGGATACACGTGGCGCAATCGCGCCCTTGGTCCGGTAGTCACCATTCATGCGTTCCTCTTGCAAGTGTTGCACGGCAATACCGCCTGCGATCACGTGCCCCGCCTGGTCGGAGGCCGTTTCACCGGCGAGGCTTACACCCAAGCACGGATGCGCCTCCCCTTAGAATTGTTCGATCGACTGCTGAAGCTGGTTTGCCAGGCGTTGGGCAGATGTCACGACCAGGCCGCGCGCTGGTTGGGACATCGGGTGTGGCTTCTCGACGGCTCGGGTTGTTCCATGCCGGATACGCCCGAGTTACAGCAGGCATTTGGTCAGCCGGGCAACCAACGCAAGGGGTGCGGCTTTCCCGTGGTCCACGTGTTGACCTTGTTTCATGCCAGTACCGGAATGCTGCAGAAGATCTTGTTGGCACCGCTGCGGACGCATGATCTGGCGCAAGCCTGGATGACCCACAACGAACTGCAACGCGAGGACGTGTTGCTGGGGGATCGCGGCTTTTGCTCCTATGCGCACCTAGCGCGGCTGATGCAGGCTGGCTTACATGGCGTGTTCCGCCTCCAGCAAAAGATAATGACTAAACGCTTATCTTAGTGGCATTCCGCTTTTCCCCGGTTTCCCCAATCCCGCGCGATGACCACCACCTTTGGCATCCCCTTCGAGGATGTGCTTGCGAGCCTTCGCATCAGTGAGATCAACAAACTCGTTTCCCTTCGCAGCCCCAACATCCTCCGGCGGGCCGTCGCGGTGGGGATCGGGGGAGGGCGGGTCGGTGCAGTTGTCGGTGTTGTGGACGAGGAGGGGGCGGAGGCGGGGGAGGCGGCGGCGAAGTAGGTGTGGTCGTGGGCGACGCGGAAGTTGTACACGGCGATGCCGTGGGGGTGATGCTCGATGCGGCCGGCGTGGACGCTGAGGAGGTGGCCATCCAGGGACAGCAGGCCCTCGCCAGGATTCAAGTCGCCGGCGGGCAGAAACTCGCGCCGGTCCACGGACCAGAAGGGATGCTCATCCGTGGTGTGCAGCGTCTGGATGGGCCCCCTGCGCGTCTGCGATCTCCAGCACCCGCAGATTCCGCGTGGTGCGCACGAACGTGGCCTCGATGCGCTGCGGCCGCAACTGGCCGGTATTAGCATCCCACGCCAGGACCGTATCGCCAGGCTTCAGGCATTCGATGCTGCGCGTGGTCCAGCAAACGGACTCTCGCTCGGCATTACGCGCTGCACGCGGCAAGCCCGGCACGCCCCGGCGTACGGGCCAGACGGCCTGCCCTCGCCCGTGCGGAGTGCTCGCGTTTTGCGCCATGGCAGCCAGGTCGGCCGCGCTGCGCGCACCCGTACCTGGGCCCCACACGTCGCTTTGAGCGGGCACACGCGCAGCCTCGCCGGGTCCGCCAAGCGGCTCCGTCGCTCGCTGACCAACAAGCCGCGCCGGCAGCGGCAGCCACAAAACCAGCGCCGCCGCCATGCACGGCACGCCTAGGAGGCGACTGAGGCGCCAGGCGCGAGCCGGGCGTGGGGCGGCATGGTCCGCGTCGTGCCTTGGCGCTCCCTGGGCGCCGGATCGACGTACACGCCGATCGCCCTGGTCTCGCCAAAAGCGCGACGGCTCAAACCCACGCCGCTCTGTCACGCCCGGCTGCCTCCCACCGCCTCGCACTTGTACATTTGAACCCAAACCACATGATGACCCGCAACCTTGCGGTTGCGGCTCCGACGGGTGTTGTGCGAGCCGCTCCGGCCACCACCGCTACTTGTCGCGATCAATCGGCCTTGGCATCGTCCACCTCGCTCGCGTGCACTCGTCATTCTCCCTCCACGCACGCAAGCTACCAACCCCGTCAAGAATGGCGACGGTGTACGTTTACCTGTATGATACCACGTCCAGGACTGGAAGTCAGCCTTCGTGCACGTAGCAACCCACGCAAAACACAGGAACACTAGAATGTTGCAATTCTCGCTACAACGTTGCCGTACACACTATTATTGGCTTCTAGGCCTCGTTGGCTTTCGGCCACGCCGTGACTCCTGCGGCGTGATGGACACCCTGAACACAAGGCAACAAAAATCAGGGGGGTCTGCCATCCCGTGGCTGCAATGGTAAATGCGTTCACACTCACCGACTGTTTCCACCCACATGCCGGCGTTGTGTGTCCACTTCTCGACGACCTTTCGGCCGGAGGGGTAGCTCATCTCATAGACGTTCCACACCCACAAGACGCCTGTCGGGCTATAGAATGAGTACTCCACCACGTCCTCAAGCCGTTGATCCCTCCAGGTCCTAAGAAGCGCCACACGCTCGCCGCCAGGCAGTTCAATCCAGCCCTTCGGTACATTAAGGTCGAACCCCTGGCGCACAGTCGGGTCCGCTGATAAAAACTCTCCCCGCACGAGTCCCATCCTGGGTACTTCAATCTTATCTGCTGTGCTGATACGCCGTCCCGCCCATAAGATTCCCGTGCCCCTCTTCTCAGGGCAACGCGTGTAGTAATCATTGATGGCATATTGGATCGATAGTCCAGAGTCTGCGTAATCTTGTTCCTTGGGATCTGTCATTCGACAATCTCTTAGTTTCGCTTTTTTAATACTACAGCGCTAACTGGTGTCCTGGTCGCAGCGTGGGAGCGTGCTCACGGT
>JAIMBC010000399.1 GCA_023511675.1 Pirellulales bacterium | reverse complement strand
CAATTGTACCATGCTCCAGATAGAATGCTGTAGCGCGCCTGTCGCCCTCCACGCCTACCGTCGTTGCGGAGCCGAAGAGCATGAGCGTCACTCTTGAGCAGCTTGAAGCCTTTTTGCGCGAGCCGCCGCCGCGAAATGTGCCGCCGAATATCTTGCGCCGCCGCCTCCGCCATTCGCTGGGATGGTTCGGCTACCTGTTTGGCGCTTTCTTCGTTGCCTTCGGATCGCTGTTTGTAGTGATCTTCTTTCCATGGCGTCTGGCAGAAGAGCTTTCTCTCGATCTCGGCTCGCCCGTGCGCGCAATGGCGGCCATCGTTGCGTGCGAGAAGACGAGCATGGAGATAAACAAGTCACCGGTCTATCGCGCAAGCTACCAGTTTCATACGGCGGGTGGACAGCAGATTGCCGGCACATGCTATGTGACGGGCAAGCGGTACTCAGAGGGTGAAACCGTCGCGGCCGAGTATGTGGCGGACAAGCCGGAGTGGAATCGCCTAGAGGGCGGCCATGTGAACGCCTTTGGGTACTTCGGTAGTTTCACGGCCCTGTTTCCCATGGTAGGCGGGATCGTACTCTGGTTGTCGTGGGGTGCCCGCCGCAGAGCAGTGCAGCTCTTGAGGGATGGGCAGTTCGCCCTCGGCCGCGTGAAAGATGTGCAGGCCACCAACGTAACCATCAACAAGCAGCGGCGCTTCCGGGTGCTAGTGGAATACGAGGCGGCGGGGCAGCCGTGGACGGCGCGTTACCACGCCTACGGAGAGGACGTCGAGCTGGCGCGCCGCCACCAGGCCAATGGCGAAGAAATCGGCTTGCTCTACGACCCCGAGCGGCCCCATCGCGTGCTGTTTGCCGAGAGCCTGCTGGGATAACCCGGGGGCGGGCGGATTCTCTGCCCGGCGGCCCGCGCTCGTCTCGCGCCGTTGGTGCGAGACGCAGGTCGGGGCGAGTGGCGGCGGCTGCGATCCAGCTCTCAAACTGGACCTGCCCGAGGGCTGCGCGAAAACATGGCGTGCCAGGACGGCACGGAGCAATTGCGCCGGCCAGGAACTCCCCGCGGCTACGGCGGCATGACGCTGTAGACCATGAGGTGTCCCATGCGGTCCTTGCAGTACAGCCGGCCGCCGGAGAGGACCACATGGGGCCAGGCGTCGTTGTCGAACATGGCGGCGAGACGGGCCAGCTCTGTGTATTGGTCGGGACTGCGCACATGCGTTTCCAGCAGGTATAGCTCGCCGCGGTCCGCCAGCACGATCAGCCGCTCGTCCGCCGTAAGCACGCAAGAGCCGGCATCGCCAAATGCTCCCCCTTGCCAGCGTAAGCCGCCTGTGGCGAAATCAAGGCAATACACGCTGCGCCAGGCCCAGTATACATGTCCCTGGTAGATGACTGGCGAACAGATCTTTGAGTGGTAGGGTGCTTCCCACACCTTTTCGACCCCCTGGGGCGTGATGTGCAGGCGGCAAATCGTCTCGTGGTTGTAGCCGGAGGTGACAAGCACGTCGCTCCCTTCCACGGCCGGCGTGGCGATGCTGTTGGCAAAGTCCGTAAACCACTCGTATTCAGCCAGCGTTTGGCCTTCGTGACCCGCATCCAGCCTCACCACCACCAGGTGAAACAGCGATAGCACACACATGCAGGGGATGCCCTCGACGGTGATGGGCACCGGGCCGCCGGTGTGGCCGGCCGGATCCCGGCATGCGGAGCCCCACCGCGCGTCGCCGGTACGCTTGTCGAATGCCATCAGCGTGCCCTCGCTGCCGCCCACCTCGACGATGAGCCAATCTCCATGCACCAGGGGGGAGGTGGTATAACCGTAATCGCGTTGTCCCGACCGGCCGATCTGCGGCCGCTGGGGCATGCCGTAAGCTTCGTACAGGTTGCGCCTCCACACGAGGCGGCCGCGGCGGCGACTGTTCCAACAGCGCAGCTCCCCATCCACACTCAGCGTGTACACATAGCCGGTCTGCGCGTCGTACTCGGGGGTAGAGGTCGGGCCAGCATACAAGCCTTCGTCCCCCACTGCGTGGCGGCCATACTGCGGCGAGGGATAGGTTTGCCGCCACAGCGCCTCGCCGGTGGCGGCGTCCAGCGCGGAGAGCGTGTCCGCTCCCTCATTCCAGCCCAAGACGAGGACCTGCTTGCCCACCACCAGCGGAGAGGAGGCCCCCATGCCAACCTGCCCTTGCCACAGCAGGCCGCCAGCCGGCCAGTCGCCGCCTTGCCAGCCAGAAGGCTCAGCCACCACGCCGTTGCGATGGGGCCCGCGCCAGCCGGGCCAATCCTCGGCCCATGCCATTCCGGCGGCGCAACCACAAACGAGGCCGAACGCTATCCAGACCGTGAAAACCGCAGGCCAGATTCGTCGGTCCTCGTCAAACAGCTCTCCTGCCCGGGCGGTCCTTCTCCCACGTTGCTCACATACCGCGGAGGCCCCATGCTGTATGGGTCTGCCGCGCCTCAAAGTTTGCCCTTTAACAGCAGCTTGCGATAGGTCGGCTCATCAAAGCCCACGATCAGCGTCCTGCCCAGCCGTAAGGCGGGAGCGCGCAAATTGCCGGTCGGGCCAAGCAGCAGCGACGCCAACTCCTCGGCAGCGGGCTTCTGCTGTTTGAGGTTTACATGCACAACCTGTTTTCCTTTGGCCACGTAGATTTCGTCAACTTCGCGGGCTAGTTCCACGGCCTGCGCCGGGCCGAGAGGCTGCTTGCGGGCATCGTGTTGCGAGGCCACTTCCAGTTTGTGGGCCGCAAGAAACTCTTGCGTTTTGCCGCAGGTCTTTCAGCCTTTGCGGTGATAGCTCCAATCGATGCGAGGCATGTGCTGGTGTTCATCAAAATGGGTTCGGAACAAGTGTGGCCGGCGGCTGGCAGAAAGCATAATCTTGCGGCCGCTGCCGTCAACACGCTTTTGGCGACTGGGGTGGCGGTTTTTGAGGCAGGACCAGGGGCGCAAGTCGGCGACGCTGAACCTTGACCTGAACCTGCCGATCGGCACGGCACGCCCAGGCGCATACGTGGGCTACAAGGCCGCGCCGGGTGGCAGCGTGCGGTGCTGAGTGAGCGGCGCAGTGGAGGAGCGGAGAGAGATGGTGCGGCCCGGCCAGGATGGAGCGGGGAGCCGCCTGGCGCGCGTAGGTACAAAGG
>JAIMBC010000398.1 GCA_023511675.1 Pirellulales bacterium | reverse complement strand
GCCCAAGGGACCGCTGATGCTCCAGGATCACGGCAACCCGGTCACTTACCGGAACATCTGGATCGTGGAGCGGGAGTAGTCCTGGAGGTTTTTCCTGCAGATCTGCCTGACAGGGGGCCGTTTGCAGGATATGATTAAACAGACGGCAATCGAGAGCCGCTTTGCCACAAGCTGAGCGGCTCGAGTGCCGATCAAAGGAGTAAGTAAACCGCACATTACGTACAAGCCTCTCGCCAGTATTCCGTCGGAGGTGCCAACTAGGTTTAGCGTGAGCCGGGGTCACCCAGAGGCGAAGTGCATAGCACCGCCCGACCCTCGCTCGTCTCGCAGCGACTCCACCGTCGCAATCGACGAGAGGTTTGACACACGCAGCCCAGGACCTGCGTTGGCGGCGGGTCCTGGGCTTTTTTTTCTGCGCCCCTGTTGCCCGTTCGCCTTGCAGCTTGCCCGGCGCTACGGCTTGGCAAACTCCTTGTCGTCCACCTTGTCGAGCAGTTCTACCTTGACCACCTTGGTCTCGACGATCTTACGGCCCCCCTGGAGCACGACCACCTTGCGGGGGAGTTTCAGGCCGTTCTGCTCCTGATAGTCGCTGAACAAGGCCTCCTGGTGCGTTTCACCCTGCATGGGGATGTTGGCCTTGAAGGCCGCCTTGACCAGCAGGCCGCTCTCCTTGTCGAAGTACAGGGTTACGTCGCGCTGACCTGCTGCCTTGACGAGCACTCCCGCAGCCGGTTTGCCATCGACCTCGACCTCGTCCGCCAGCGACAGCTCGGCCTGAAGATTGCCGAGAAACGTAAGGCTGGTGACCTGATCCGTGTGCATCTGGGCTTTCAGTTCCTTCTCGCCTTCGGGCGGGAGGGGGATCAACATGCCGTTCGCCGACATCCAGGCTTCATCGCCATTGACGGCCTGCACGAAGGACACGTTCATGCCCTGCACTTGCATGCTGATCGTGCTCTTGAACTTCTCGGGACGGCTGTAGAGTTCTTCCACCTTCACAGGGGTTGCCGGCATGGTGGGAAGGAAGGTCGCGGTCCCCTCGGAGACGATGCGCACCATTTTGGCCTTGGCCAGTGCCTCCGGGCCGCCCTGGGCCTTGATGCCCCGCTCCACGATCGCTCGCGCCGCGTCCTCCGCCAGCGCAGGTGCCACAGAGAACAGACTCGCCAACACTGTAAGGCTAACAATCATACACCGCATGACTTGCTCCCGCTTCGCTAAGAAAAGGTTCACATCGACCGCACCATGAGAATAGCCGCCCCCCAAGCGGCCGTCAACGGGCCACGCCCCCTACGGCAATTCAAAGGCGGCCCGCGCCGCTCCCCCCTGAACGCCGCGGTACGTGATCGTGCCGCGGCCCGTTCCCCCCACAAGCCAACGCACATACACGCTGCCCATCCCTGGGATCGACTCGATGCGCAGCGCCGCCGGCTGCCGCTCCTGTTCCACAGCGCGATCGAAGAACGGGTTGTCCGCGTTCATGCCTGCCAGCACCTTCAGAGCAGTACCGTCGATCTCGGCCGTATCGGGAGGCGTGAGGCGGCGTTTCACCGCCACAGCGGCCCGCGTGGGCGTCAGCCGGGTGTTCACCAACACTGCTGTGATTTCGTACAGGCCGCCTGCGGCGGGCGCCGCCTCCTCTCCGGCGCCGGCCACTGGCCGCACCTGCACCCCCTCGATCTCCACGCGGGGCAGTTGATCGGCATGGTACAGCGTAAAGGCCATGTTGCGGTGGCACTCTTCTTCCAGCAAGAAAGAGGGAGGTTGCCGCACCCAATCTTTCTTGTAGCCGCCGAGTTCGACCTTGCCGTACTGGGGATGATCGACCTCGTGCCAGGGCACCAGCCCGTCTCCCAGCAGCAGGTAGCGATCGAAGGCATGGAGATCCTCCTCTCGCCCAAAGTACCCCTCCGACTCGCGGCGGAACAGGTTGAAGCCCGTATTCAACTCGTTGGTGAACTGGAACACGCCCCGCATGGCGTAGAACCAATCCAGCTCCGCCCCGTGTGCCTCATACAGGCCTCGCGCCACATCCAGGTAGCGGTAGCCAGGCAACATTTGCTCTCCCCGGCGGCCGATCTGGTCGAACACGGCGACGTCCGCCGGCTCGTACGCGTCGGACAGCACGCCAGGTCCCCGCAAGATCATGCCCGCAGCGTTGTGATAAGACTGCGCGCCGGCAATGTGGGGATGGCTCAGCACAAACTCCGCCACCAGGCGGTTCTCCTCGATCGAGAAGGGATAATGGTGGGCTCCTTGCTGCACATACTCGGGCTGCCAGTTCCAGGCCCAGTTGCGGTTGGGGTCGTAGTATCCGTCCCCGTCTTCATTCACCTCCCCATCGCCGTCGTTATCATAGCCCTCCGTACCCAGCAGCCTGTAGCTGCCTGTTTCGTCTGGCCGCACACGCACCATGAGCTGTGGGTAGTCGGGGTGCGGCTTCCACTTGCCGCGGGGATCGCGCATGCGCATGGAGACAATGTGGCCGTCGCCATCGAGGTCGTCTGGGGGATCTTCGTCCACCAGGCCGTCGCGGTCGTCATCGACGGGACGCTGGCCGGAACGGGGCGAGTGGGTGGTATTCGGCTCGTGCATGTGGGCATCGCGCGAGTCGGGACTCATCATGGGGAGCAGGTAGAAGACGCGCTCATCGAGCAGCCGCGTAACGAAGGGACTGCGGCCGTACATCTCCAGCAGATACCAGGCCGTGTAGAGGACCACTTCCACGCTCTGGATCTCATTGGCGTGGATGCCGCCGTCGATCCAGAAGGCAGGACGTTCTGCTTCCGGCCCGCGATCGAAGCTGGTGATGGTGAGCAGCCACATCTCGCGCCCGCCATACGTACGGCCCAGGCTCCGCAGCCGGGCCCGCTCCGGATGCGCATTGGCCAGGGCGCGCAGCAGCCTGGTGGCTTCGGTGTAGCTGTGATACCGGTTCCACTGGGCTGGCACGAGGGGATCCGCCGGGGCTCCTGCTGGCTGGTAGACGCCGGCTGTATCGTGCAGGGACGCGGCCGGAGAGCGATCCGCCTGCGGCAGGTCCGAGGGCTGCTGTGCGGCCGCGGACGAGGCAGCCAGCACGGCGACCAGTGCTGCCAGGGCAGCGATGCGAAAGTTCATGGCAGCTCGATCTCC
Source organism: Pirellulales bacterium (assembly GCA_023511675.1). Classification (GTDB taxonomy): domain Bacteria; phylum Planctomycetota; class Planctomycetia; order Pirellulales; family JAIMBC01; genus JAIMBC01. Next base: position 26 of record JAIMBC010000398.1, on the reverse strand, counting down.
CTTTCTACCATACCCACCGCAGGCGC
>JAIMBC010000040.1 GCA_023511675.1 Pirellulales bacterium | reverse complement strand
CAGCAACGATAGTCCCGGTAGGCACCGCTGAGGCCGAAGCCGGGCATCCGCACCACGATGATGCTGGGGTTGATCGCGCGCAGCTGCTCGTACTGGATGCCGAGCTTCTCGGCGGTGGAGGGCACGTTGTTCTCGATGATGATGTCCGAGATACGAACCAGTTGCTCGAACGCCGCGCGCCCGGCGGGCACGGCGCTGTTGCCGGTGAAGGAGAGCTTGTTGAGGTTTGAGGCGTTGAACAGTGGCCCGCGGTTCCATGGATCTGGTCCGGGGTCACGGTCCACGTAGCCCATGGTGAGGGTGCCACGCTCCACCGCCCGTGCTACCGATTCGGGCGTGAGGAAGCGCGCGCGGTCCGCGTGCCGGGTCATGGGCTGAATGGCCGAGATCGGCTCCATCCGGATCACTTCCGCGCCCCACTCGGCGAGCTGCTGCCAGCGCGACGCTCCAACGGCCGGCAGAGGGATGCGGCTGCCCGCTGGCACACCCGGACGGCACTGTTCGCTGGCAAGGCTCTCCATCTTCGTCTCCTCAAGGTACTGCACGAAATGTGTACGTCGTGCCTCTCATCGTGCCATATGGCCGCAGCCGGCTCCGCATGGGCCTGCGGCAAACACACCAGGCATGTAAGTATGGCCGTTGGTTCGATTTCGGCAAGCCGGCCTTTTGTACGCTTGGCACGCTGGCAGCGGCGCCGGACAATAGGAGGGGCCGTAAACCCTGGACCATGTTGATGCACTCGCCGCCTTGACACTGGCACGACGCACGCAGCGTGGCGCGCACTCCGCTCCCCAGGCGGTGGAGAGTTGCCTTGGCGGGTACGCAGGGGATGGCCACCGAGCCGTATTGCTGGTTGGCACGTAACATGGACACTGCTCATCTGGTGCGGGTGGGAGCGCTGGGCCAGGTGCTTTCTCTGCTTTCCCCTCAACACGTTTGTTATCCCCGAGGTACCCGTGTTGTGGTGCGCACCCAGCGCGGCCTGGAGGTGGGCGAGGTGCTCTCTCCGCCCGGGCAGGGCGGCAGCGAGGCCCCGCGCGCATCAGCAGGTGGTGCCATCTCCCGCAACGAGGGGAGCATCTTGCGCCGCATGACGCCGGAAGACGAGCTGCTGGCACAACGTCTCGCCAAGAACCGTCTAGCAGCCCAGGCTGCCTGCGAGGAGCGCTTGGCCGAGCTGGGCATCCCCCTGCTGTTGCTTGATACGGAGTTCCTGTTCGACGGCCAGACGCTGGTCTTCTATTTCCTGGGTGGAGAGGTGCCGGCGGAAATGGAATCGATCCTTCAGGAGCTTGCCGAGGCCTACGACTCCCGTGCCCAGGTGCGTGCCTTTGCGCAGACCTTGCTGGCTGGCTGCGGCCCGGATTGCGGTACCACGGCGGGTTGCACCGACGCCTGCACCGCCTGCGCCACGGGCTGTGCCGTGGCAGGCGTACGGCGTGTGCGGCAGGGCCGTGAACCGGCGCTTTAGGCCGCTGGTGCATGAGCGTAACCGTACACCACAACCCTTTCTTGACGGGGTTGGTAGCTTGCGCGTGGGGTGGGGAGCATGACGAGTACACGCAAGCCAGGTGAAAGATGGCGAGGCCGATTGATGGAGAGGGTCGGTTGTGGGCGGAGCGGGTGTGGCCGTCCGAGTGGAGCGGCTTGACCGGCTGTGGCCTGGAGGGACGCGCTCCGTCGCGTCCGGGCCACGGCGTTAGCAGGAAAGCATTGCCGCGGCACGGGGGTCCACGAAGCAGCCGAGGCAACGTATTCCGTCTGCCCTGGTTGATGGCCCCTTGCGGATGGGCCGTGACGAAGCGGCCGAGAGAAGATGGTTCCATCTCGCCGGGGCCGCAACAGCGTGGCCGAGATTGGCTCGCCTCAGCCGGGGCAACGTAGCGCGACGGTGCGGCCTGCCGCGGCCGATTCATAGATGGCATCGAGCAGCTCGAGGGTCGCCAGCATGCTCCGCGGCGTGTTGCGGCAGACGGCACCGGTTGCGGCGGCGTGGAGCCAGTCTCGCAATAATCTCACGCCGCGGATGCCGCCGTAGCCGCGGGTACGATCGGGGGGCAGCACAAAGGTCTCTTCCATGGCATGCCACTGCGGCTGCGGTCCGTGGATCTCCAGCACCCCGTTCGTGCCGGGCTTGCTGGGATACCAGTGGACCCACCGCTCGGTTCCGTAAAGGCTCCAGCGGCTTTCACCCGCCCAGCGCGGCAGCCAGTAGCCGCCGAACAGCGTGGCCAGCCCGCCGCCTTGCAGCTCCAGCACGGCCACGCCCCCATCTTCGACTTGCAGGGGCGTCTCGCCGTATACCCCTACCCGTGCCGTCACCGAGGCAACGGCCCCCCCTGTGATATAGAGGAGCAAGTCCAGCCAGTGGCATGCCAGCCAGTTGAAGAAGCCGCGGCCGCTGGCCTGAGGATCGAACAGGTAGTGGTGAGGTCCGCGTCGGCGCGCGTCGCTGGTCAGGTATTGCATGTCGATGGCGATGAGCCGGCCAAAGCGGCCTTCTGCCAGCATGGCGCGGAGCCGCTCCGCCGCCTCGTCATAGCGCCACATGTAGCCGGTCTGGAAGGCGACGCCGCTCTGCACGACGGCCTCCGCGGCGGCGCGTGCCTCGGCGGCGCTGGCCGCTAGGGGCTTTTCGGCCAGCACGTGCTTCCCGGCGCGTGCCAGCCGCGCCACGCAGTCAGGGGCCTCGCAGTTGGGGAGCGTCACCAGCGCGCCGTCGAAGTCGGCGCCGGCCAGCAGGGCATCGACCGAGTCGAAGCGCGGCACATGTGCGTATCGTTCTTCCAGGCTGGCCAGGCTGCCGCCAAAGGCAGGAACCACAGCCGCCACGTGCAGCTCGTCTGCCAGGTTGTCCAACAGTTCGCGCCAGCCGGCACCGTGAGGATGGTCCACGCCGATCACGGCCAGGCGAAAGGGGCGATCCGCCATCAGGTCTGTTCTCCTGCCAGGGCCGGCTGCGGGGCAGGGGCAAGCCACTGCCGCTGCCACATTTCGAGGATCACCAGCGACCAGAGGCGATAGCCATGGTCGAAGCGTCCCGCCAGATGATCTGCCAGCAGTTGCTGCACGGCTTCAGGTTGAAAATACCCCCGCGCGAGGGTGGAGGGATCAAGCAGCACCTCTCGGGCAAGGTCTTTCAGCTCATGGCGGAACCAGTGTGCCAGCGGGACGCCGAAGCCCATCTTGCCTCTGCAGCGCACGCTGCGCGGCAAGAGATCCGCGAAGGCACGTCTCAGAATCCACTTGCCGCGGCCACGCCGCAGCTTGAGCTTCAGCGGCATGGCTGCCGCCAGCTCCACCACGTGGTGGTCGAGGAACGGGCAGCGGCACTCGAGACTGTGTGCCATGGAAGCCATGTCTACCTTGTGCATCAGGTCGCACGGCAGGTAGGTGACCAGGTCGGCCAGGGCCGCCTGAGTCACCGCGTCGCGGCGCGAGCAGGCGATAAAGGCCGCCGCCAGTGTTTCGCAGGGATCGCGGTCCGGCAAGGCAGTCAGAAAGTCCTCCGTGTAGAGGCTGGCCCGCGCGGCCTCGTTGAAGATCGAAACCCAATCGAAGTATCTCCGCACCGGCGGTTGGGACAGCGCGCCCGTCAGCCTCTTGAATCTGCGCAGCAGCGACCTCTGCCGCGTGCCGGAGGGCAGACGCTGCCAGATGCGGCTGGCGAGAAGCTGCCGCAGGCCTGCCGGCCAGCGGTCGTGCCAGGCGGCCACCTGCACCGCCAGGTAGCGCGGATAGCCGCAGAACAGCTCGTCGCCTCCGTCGCCGGTGAGCGCCACGGTCACATGCTGGCGTGTGAGCTGCGAGACGTACCAGGTGGGGATGGCCGAACTGTCCGCGAACGGTTCGTCGAAATGCCACACCAGCCGCGGTAAGATGTCCACCGCGCTGGGCTCGACGCGGAACTCGCGATGTTGCGTGCCGAAGCGGTGCGCCACGTCGCGGGCATAGCGTGTCTCGTCGTATTCCGCCACGGGGAAGCCGATGGAGAATGTTTGCACCGGCTCGGCAGAGAGCTGGCTCATCAGCCCGACGACGAGTGAAGAATCGATCCCGCCGGAGAGAAATGCACCTAGCGGTACCTCGCTTTGCAGGCGCTTGCGCACCGCCTCGGTAAGCCGTTGCCGCAACTCCTGCACATAGACCTCCACGGGCAGGTCTTGCTCGTAGTTGAAATCGGGCTGCCAGTAGCGATGGAGCGAAAGCGTTCCATTGCGATACACCGCGTAATGCGCTGGCGGCAGCTTGTAACAGCCGCGCAAGATGGTCTGCGGATGCGGCACGTACTGATAGGCCAGGTACGCATCCAGTGCGCTGGGATCGAGTTCGCGGGGCACGCCCGGCACGGCCAGCAGGCTCTTCAGCTCGCTGGCGAACAGCAGCCGGCCTGGCTCCAGCCGATAGACCAGGGGCTTCTTGCCCAGACGATCCCGCACCAGGACAAGCTGCCTGCGCCGCCTGTCCCAGATGGCGGCGGCGAACATCCCCTCCAAATGGCGGGCAAACGCCGGCCCTTCGTCCTCGTACAGATGCAAGAGGGTCTCGCTATCGCCGCGCGTCCGAAACGTGTGCCCCGCCCCCTCGAGCCTGCGGCGCAGCACCTGGTAGTTGTAGATCTCTCCATTGAATACCAGCCACACGCTGCCGTCTTCGTTGGACATGGGCTGATGACTGCCTGCCACGTCGATGATCGCCAGGCGGCGGAAACCCAGTGCCGCCCCCACCGTCTCGCCGGGTTCGCCCAGGGCCAGCGCGGCGCTCTCGTGCGTACCATCCTCGTCCGGCCCGCGATGCCGCAGGACCTCGGTCATCTGTTGCAGCTCGGCGCGCGTCACTGGCGGCGCCCCGTCGCTCCACGCTGCTCCGGCAATTCCACACATCGTTCGGCTGAGGATCGGGTTGCAAGGCGCCTTTAGTCTATGCTACGCAGCAGATCGCTGTACAACGTGGCGTAGCGTTCCAGCATGGCTTGGAGGCTGAAATGGCGGGCGGCACGTTCCCTTGCCGCCTGGCCGAGGCGGCGTGCAAGTTCCGGGGTTTCGATCAGCCGCAGCGCCTCGCGGGCCAGGCCCGCGCGGTCTCCCACGGGCACGAGGTAGCCGGTAACGCCCGGCACCACCAGGTCGCGCGTGCCGGGCAGATCGGTGGCCACCACGGGTACGCCGGCCGCCATGGCTTCGAGCACCGCGTTGGGCAGCCCTTCGTATCCGCTGGCCAGCCAGAGCAGCTCGCTGTGCGCAAGGAGCTGCGGCACGTCGGGCCGATCTCCCAGGAAGTGGACGCGGTCCTGCACTTCGATCTGGCGGCAGAAGCGTTCCAGCCTTGCACGCTGCGGGCCTTCTCCCACGATCAGCAGATGGACGTCGTCGCGCACCACCTTGAGCAGGTCCGCAGCCCAGATCAGATCCTGGACGCGCTTCTGCGGCCACAACCGATTCACCGCCAGAATGATCTTCGCCTCGGCAGGCAGTCCCAGCGAACGCAGCAGTTCCGCGCGCGGCATGGCACACGGAGGCGCCGGCTCCACGGCATTGGGAATAATGGTGAATTTCTCCGCGGGCAAGCCGTGCTCCACGTAGAAGTCTCGCACGCCGCTGCTGTTGACCACGATCCGCTGTGTGTAACGTGCCAGCCAGCGATCGAGGGCGAACTCGTGGCTCGCCTTCCAGGGGTCGCTCGACCGCTCGCTGGCCACGATCACGGGCACCTCCGCGGCCAGCGCCGCCGTACGGCCGTAGCTGTTGGCGGCAAACAGCCAGGTTTGCACGAGCTGCGGTCGTGCCCGACGCAGATAACGCACCAGTCGCCACCAGGCCAGGGGATCCACTTTGAACCGCTTGCCCAGCACGGTGTAGGGCACGCCTGCTTGCTCCAGGTAGGCGGCCCACGGCCCGCCGTGCGTCAGTGCGCACACCTCCACGTTCCAACCCGCGGCCCGCAGGCCAGCCGCCAACAAGGCAAGCTGCTTCTCTGCGCCCCCGCGTACCAGCGTGGGGATGATGTGCACGATCTTTGCCGCCGGCACCTTCACCTCTGCGATCCCGCGCTGCCCAGGAGGCGCTCAAACAGCTCCAGGTGCCGCTCGACCATGTGGTCCACGGCAAATTCGGCTGCCACGCGCTGTCGGGCCTGCTCTCCCCAGCGCGCCGCACTGGAGGGGTCGCAGAAGGCCTCGATCACGGCCTCCGCCAGCTTTGCCGGTTGGCCGGCGGGTACCAGCCTGCCATGCACGCCATCGGCAACCAGCGCTCGGTTGGCCGCAATATCCGTAACCACCACCGGCAACCCCAGGGACATGGCCTCCAGCAGCGCCAGCGACATGCCCTCTTCCCATGATGGCAGGACAAACAGATCAGCCGCCTGCAACACCTCCTCCACATCGTCGAAGGATCCGGCCAGCACCACCCTCCCCTCCACCCCAAGCGCACGGATCTGCTCCGCCAGGGCGGTTGCACTCGGACCCTCTCCCACCAGCCACAGCCGCGCCTGAGGATGCCGCTGCAATACCAGGGGCCAGGCGGCAACAAGATGCGCCAGCCCCTTGCCCTCATGCAGCCGCCCCGTGTAGACCGCCAGCGGCGCTCCGCGCGGCAGTTCCAAGGCACGCTGCACCTGTCCTAGTGCGGCTCGTGCCGCGTGGCGCGCCGTGGGCGTCACACTCGCAAACAGGGGCACGCCGTTGGGTATGAAATGAATCCGATCCCGTGGATACCCCGCCGCGATCAACTCGTCCTCAATCGCCCTACTTGGTGCAACAAAGGCCGCCGCTTGTTGGCAGCGGCGGCGAATCCGCCGCCCGCAGCGAGCCTCCACCTGCCAGAAACAATCGCCCGTCACGCCTGCTCCTTCCGCACGCAGCACCACCGGCAAACGCCTTCCTGCTGCGCCCAGCACCGCATAAGCATCGTGCTTGAGCATCGAGACATAAGCCAGGTCCAGGCTCTGGGCGTGCCGCCGCACCCAGCGCGCCACGGCCTGCATGTAACGCAACGTGCCCCAGATGCGTGTAGCGGGCTGAGCCAAACGCACCACGCGCACGCCGTGATGTTCGATGGTTTCTGGCCAGTCGGGGCGCCAGCGGGCTGTCAGCAGCGTGACCGCCGCGCCGCGCTGCTTAAGTGCAGCCGCCAGCCGGGCCATCACCACCTCGGCACCGCCCACCAGCGGCCAGAACCGGCGGGTGACCAGCACCAGCCGGGGCGGCCTCACGGGCCCTTCCCCTCTGACAACTCTGCCGGCTCAAGCGCCGCCACATAGGGAAGATTGCGGTACATGTCCCGGTAGTCCAGCCCGTAGCCCACCACGAACTCGTTGGGGATCTCAAAACCCACGTGGTCCGGCACCAGCGCCACCCGCTGCCGACCCGCCTTGCGCAACAACACCAGCGACCGCAGGCTGCGCGGATCCGACTCGTCAAGCTGCGCCACCAGCTCCAGCAGCGTATGGCCCGTGTCGAAGATGTCATCCACCACCAACACATCCCGCCCTCCCAACTCGGGCAGGTAATCGGCGTTAACCGCCAGCGGACCGGGCTGCGTGGCGCCGCCGCGGTAACTGCGGGCCTGCACTACTCCCACCCGCAGCGGCATCGCAAGCTGGCGAATCAGATCCGCCAGCAGCACCACGCTGCCCGTCAGCACGCCGATGATCGTCAGCGGCCGCTCGCCATAGAAGGCGGCCACCTCGCCCGCCAGGCGCCGCACCCCTGCTTGAACCTCCTCTTCCGTCAAGAGAACTTTCACTAGGTTGCCAACCGCTCTATCGCAACGCCTGTATCATACGCCTCGGCTTCATCGGCAAGCGAGCTGCTGCCAGCGCACCTCTCGTGGGAAATCGTCCAGCAGTCTGGACCACACGGTATCTTTGCTGGCCACAAGTGTAGCAAGCGGCGCGGCCTTTGGGAGCCTGTTCACATATCTTCGGCCTGAGTTCCAGGGCATGCCCGGCTCTGCCGGGGCGCCAGCAAGTGCAAATCGGGCGTGCCACGCGGGTAGCATCGTCCTGCTCGCAAAGCAGCAGCGACTCGTACATGGCGGCTGGGAAGCACCCGCGGGCAACGACTGGGAGCGACCGGCGGCAGAGCCGCTCCGAACGAGGTGCGGTCGCACCCCGCTAGGACGGAGCCACAAAATGCCGTGTCGGGGACCGACGCGGGCGTGGAGGCGCGCGGGCATGTTGCCGAGCCACGGGGCCGTTCTGGCGGCTGGCCATGGCTGGCACCGGTATCCCCGTGTTGTGCCGTTGGGTGCTTTGTGTTTTTCGGCTCGCCGCTTGCGGCTAGCGGCGGAGAGCCTGGGGTGTAGACGTGCATGTCAGGCAGTGCATTTCGGCCGCGGGATCCCTGTCAACTGTCTGGGCCGGGTTCACGCGTCTTTGGGGGAATTGGTTCCCTGGCGGATCGGGCAATGCTGGCTGCCGCTAGCGGTCCGGCAGAACTTTCTTAAGCAGCTCATCCACGGCCTGATGCACTCGCATCCTGACCGCTTCTTGGATCAGATGCCCTTTTTTCGCCTCGAGCACGGCCTGCGCCAACTGAGGGTGCTCAAGCCAGTCCTCCGCCCGATACTGGCGCACATCGACGTAGATCAGCTTGAAGCTGGGCCGTGTTTTTCGCACCAGCTCGTAACCGTCGGCAGTGCGGAGGACGTGGTAACCCTGGCCCAGGAACACGCCGCCAGCGCCCAGCACGACCCCCAGCAAGAACGCCATGAAGCTCTTCATCGCTGGCTCCTTTGAAAAAGCCCTCTTCAGTGTAGTGCTCCCCGCATCCACACGGTAGCAATTCTCTGGTGCGAGGCCCCAAACCAGGCCGCCCCGAGACGGCACAAGCCGCCGCAGGCGGAGATGGCCCTGAAAAGACTTCGCTGCCTGGCCAGATTTCTTGCGCGGGGACTTGCAGCGGCCGAAAAGCTTGCTACATTGCAGCTTCGTGGGTATTGTGCCCATTACATGAAGCTTAATGGATATTACCGTGGGAAATATGCCCACCATTGAGAACAAGGAGGACCATCCGAGCGTACGGGCGACCGGTCGCCCACAGTCTGGCTGATGGCGAGCGAGGCGCTGCATGGCTGCCAAGGCCGAGTTGATCCTCGGGGAGCACCTCAGAACGCTAGACGAGCGGTTTCGAGTGACGCTTCCCGAAAGTCTCGTCTCTGGCCTGGGAAAGGGCCCCCTGGTGCTGGCCAAGGAGCGCCCCGGTTGCCTGAGCCTGTGGAGCGCCGCGGTCTGGCAACAGAGTCTTGATCGCGGCACGGACCTGGTACGAGCCAAGATCGATGCTGGTAGGCTCCAGGGCAAATTGCACCAGGTGCAGGCCCTGGGCCGGCTGCTGAGCACACGGCACGCACGGGTGGACCCAGATGCTAAAAGTCGTTTGCTGATACCGGAGGGCTTCAGAGAGTTCCTGCAAGTCGAGGCCGGCGGCCAGGTGTTGCTCGTCGGGGCCGCAGTGTGTGTGGAACTCTGGAACCCACAAACCTGGAGGACTTACTTAGAGCGGGCCATGCCCCGCTTCCGCAAGCTGTTCGATCGGCTGACCCGTTGATCATCCGCCAGCATCCATGCCCGGTGTGGGGCACCTTCTGTTCCCTCCCCCGCACGTTGTTGTCACCGGAACAGAAGACACCCCGCCACGGAGGGCCTCGAAGGGCTAAGAGGGCCCGCTGGGGTGCGCCTCCGCCGGGCGTGGTTTTTTTCCTGCCGCTGCTGCAGATCTAGGCTGGATGGCACCCGCCCACCAAGCCGAGAGGCATGTCGAGGCGAATGGCGTGCGGTGGAGCGGATGGCCCACACCCACTGGGCCGGGTTGCACGGGGCCAGGCAGAGCACGGCTGCCGCGGCGTTGGCAAACTCGGCAAAGGCTTAGGACAAAGCCAAGAGCAGGGAGCGCTTGCTGGCGCGGTACCTTCGCCGCCACAGTTAGGGCCGTGGCAGGCCGTACGCGTCGGCTGTGGCAGACCATGCAGTCCACCACGCTCACGTTGCCAAGATCCGTGGTTTAGGATGGCTATCGGCCTGCCGTATCAGACGGCGCAAGCAGCTCTGCTTCACCTTTGGTATGCAACTCGCTATGCTCACTGGTTTACGGTCTCTTTGCCGTGCGTGGCCAGGCGGCCGGTTGGCCGGCACGCTCTTCGATTGAGCGGCCGACTCTGCGCGCCGATCAGCAGCCGCCAGCGCACCAGCCTGAGGTCGATCCGATGAACACCATGCCTGCCCTGGTCAAGCGCGAGCGCGCGCCGGGACTGTGGCTCGAAGAGGTGCCCATCCCGCAGTTCGGCATCAACGACGTGCTGATCGAGGTGCTGCGCACGGGCATCTGCGGCACGGACCTGCACATTTACAAGTGGGATGCCTGGGCACAGCGGACCATACCCGTGCCGATGGTCGTGGGGCACGAATTCGTGGGCCGCGTGGTGGAGACGGGCAGCAACGTCAAGGACTTTCAGCCGGGCGATATCGTCAGCGGCGAAGGGCACGTGGTGTGCGGCCGCTGCCGCAACTGCATGGCCGGCCGGCGGCACCTCTGCAAGGATACCCAAGGCATCGGCGTGAATCGCCCAGGTGCCTTTGCCGCCTACCTGGCTCTGCCCATGACCAACGTCTGGCTGCACGATCCAGCCATTCCGCGAGACATTCAGGCCATTTTCGACCCCTTTGGCAACGCTGTGCACACGGCCCTGGCCTTTGACGTGTTGGGCGAGGACGTACTGATCACCGGCGCTGGCCCCATCGGCTTGATGGCCACCGCCGTCGTCCGGCACGCGGGCGCGCGGCACGTGGTGGTGACAGACGTGAACGCCTATCGCCTGGAGCTGGCCCGGCGGCTGGGTGCCACCCTGGCCCTCGATGCCCGCACTGCCTCTCTGCGCGATGCCCAGCGCACGCTCGGCATGAAAGAGGGCTTCGATGTGGGACTGGAGATGTCTGGCAATGGCGCGGCGTTTCGCGACATGCTGGCCAACATGGCACATGGCGGCAAGATTGCCATCCTGGGGATCCCCGAGCAGGAGCTGGCCATCGACTGGAACACGGTAATCTTCAACATGCTCACACTGAAGGGGATCTACGGCCGGGAGATGTACGAGACCTGGTACAAGATGACCGTGATGCTGCAATCGGGCCTGGACATCAGCCCGGTGATTACCCACCGCTTCAGCTTCGAGCAATTTGAGCAAGGCTTTGAGTGCATGCGCAGCGGCGAATGCGGCAAGGTGGTGCTGATCTGGAAGGCCGGTTAGCCGTTCCCGCATCGCACAGCGGCCGCGCTCGTGCTGCCGGCCTTGCCATACGCCTGCTGCGCGCGTGCGGCTGCGCGCGGCTGGCACAGGCAGGCTGCGCAGGGGTGGATGCCAGATAAACGCGGGTGTGCGGCCTGACATCTGCCATCCCGCCTCTAGAGGCGAGCATCAGCGGCGCCAAACAGGACACCACGCTGGCGATCTGCCGGATGGCTGCGGTGCCTGCCGAGAAACAGGTTATCCCGTCTCGGCCATCAATCGGCAAATATCATCCACTGCTGTGGCCAGCGACTGCACGGCCATCTTGTAGTTCGTGTGGGCAGAGACCTGAGGCGCCAGCTCGGCAAACCGTGTCGAGGCCTGCCGCAACCGCCCCAGCTTCTTGCGCACGATCTTGAGGTACCCTTGGGCGTCATCAGCCTGCAAGGGCGGCCCGAGGGCCAGGCAGAAGTCGTACAGATCCCGTACCACCTCCATCAACTCCGTGGATTCTTCAGCCTCTTCGGAGTGCTTGATGAACGTGCGCACGACCCAGATGTGGCTGGCCAAGGCGTCGATGCGATGCATCAACTGATGGGGCGTCACGGCTAGCCTCTCACGAGCTTGGGGACTGTCCAGAACTTGGCGGAACCGGAGCATCTGCGGATGCGGCGCTGGACGGACCGCCGGGGACATCCCCCTCCGCACCCGCCGCACCCTCCGCGGCGGCTCCCCCAGGCGGCGGATGCGCCGGCTTCGGAGCGAAGACCAGCACCGTGGCTGCGCCGAGGATCACCATGATCAGCCCCGCATAGAACAGGGGGCTCACCTGGCCTGCTTCCGTGCCGGCAATGCTCACCAGCGTATTCACCACGGGCGCGCCGCCAAATACCAGCGGCATGACGTAGACCGGCTTGCCGCCGAAATTGAACGCCAGAATGATGCCCAGCGCCCCCACCGCCCCCGCCGCCCCCCCCATCAGACTCCACACGACTCCCTTGAACGTGAACCCCCCGGCCTCGGGCACAGCCAGCAACAGCGCCAGCGGGGCAAGCACCGCAATCAGAAAGTAAGCCACCCCCACGCAAATGAACGGCCGCAAGCGGCTGCCCGCCATGGCAAGCTGTCCCTTGTGGAGGACGGGGCCGTACGCGCCCCAGCACACGACTGTACCCAGCACAAACAGCGCGACCAGGAGCACCTGGCGGAGAGAGTGGCCCAGCGAACCTGCCGCCGTCTCTCGCTGGGAAGGCTCGCCTTGCTTGGCCGCAGGAGCCTCCGCCTCCGCCGCACTCCCCCCCCCATGAGCCTGATGGGCAGGCGGAGCGGGCTTGAACAACAGCACGCTCACCGCGCCCGCAATGACCAGAATCAGCCCGGCATAGAACAGCGGCCCGGCCTGGCGATAAGTGCGGCTGAGGTACATGGTGAGAAACGTGTTCACCACCGGCGCTCCCCCAAACACCAAGGGCATGACAAACACGGGGCTGCCGCGCTGCTGAAAGGCCAAGATGATGCCGAGGGCACCCAAGGCCCCCGCCGCACCGGCTGCCAGGCTCCAGCCGATGCCGGCCACACTCCATCCCCCGCGCTCGCCCTTGAGCGCCAGCAACGCCACAGGCACCACAATGGCAATCAGAAAGTAAGCGATTCCCACACAGATGAATGGCCGCAGATGGCTGTGGTCCATCGCGGCCTGCCCCTCGCGCAGCACGGGCCCGTACACCCCCCAACAGATTGCGGTGAGCAGGACGAAGGCCAGAACGAGGGGCAATTCCCTGTACGACTGCATGGCGGGTGCGGCTCTCGGCGAAGATCAAGACGGGTCTCTGGCGTAGTTTAGTGCAAGCGAGACGCCGGTGTTAGGGGCCTACCGCGCAAGGCGCAACAGGGTGGCAGCTTCGGTGACGAGGCAGCGGCTGCTGCACATCAAACCGTGCCTTGGCCCTTGGCAAGAGCAGCGCACGCAGCCTTCCAGCAGCGCGTGCTTCTCTCAGGCATGACGGCAGAAGTGGCAAGCAGAGCAGCACTGCGTTCGGTCGCGTGACGGCCCTGTCGGCCGAGCGGCACCTTGCTGCGTCGCATCCAAGCGATGCAGCCTGTCTGAGGTGGCGCGGCGAACCTGTGATACGGCCAGGCTAGCGTACCGTAGGCGGCTCATCATCCACGGTCAAACATGCACGAAGCCAAGATACCGCCACTTCACCGCGGCCAGCACCGCGCCACCCGCACGTACGAAGCACGAACCGCCACGCAGGTAAGGTACCGGCACTTCAACGGCGCAGAACCATGCAGGGCGCTGCAGCATCCTCAGGCGCAGGCCGTGCCGCCGGCGGGCTGGTGCCTGCCTCTCGCCGGATTCTGGCCCGCGGCTTCAGCCCACGTCGCATTACTTTGAGGCACAAACGGAGGCGCCACGCCGCCGGCTGACCGCGCGTAGGCCACCACCTAGTTTGGGTTGGCGGCAAGACAGAGTCTCGCCCTGGCGCGAAACGAAGGGAAGGTTGTGTAGGTAAACAGGAGGGAGTGGCTGAGGGATAGCGACTGGCGGTTGGGGCGGTTGTTGTAAGTGTGGTCGAGGGGCGGATTTGTGCATAAAGGCTGTGGGATTTTGTCTGCTTTGGCACGAAAGTTGCTTGACATTGACCGGTGCACGAGGCTAGTCTCAAGTCGCCTACGGTGCATAGACGTAGGCACACGATGGCTGAGGGTATGCCGAGACGCAGCGGGAGATGAACATGGGTGCCGAACGGTCCGGCCCACACGGTTTGGGTTCCTTGCAGACACAAGTGATGGAGTACATCTGGGAGGTGGGCGAGGCCACGGTGAGCCAGGTGGCCGAGCACTTGGGACGCACCAAGCCCGTGATGTACACCACTATTTTGGCGGCGATGCAGCGGCTGGAGCGCAAGGGCTGGCTGGTGCATCGAGCCGCGGGTCGTGCGTATGTCTATCGAGCGGTGCGCAGCCGAGAGGCGGCGGCAGGCGGGCTGTTGCTGACGCTGCTGGAGCGTGTGTTCCAGGGAGACCCGCGGCAGTTGGTGAACCAATTGTTGGACCAGCATCCGATGTCCGACGCGGAGCTGGCGGAGTTGCGCCGCCTGATCGACGATTACCGGCGGCGAAAGAAGCACGCGCAGGAGTGAGAGTCCCGCGTCGAGGGAGATGATGGTTGATGTGAATTGGCTGCCGCGCGACGGTTGGCCTCGACTGGCGGCCGACTTTGTCTGGCAGAGTACATTGATTGGTTGCCTGGGTTGGCTGGCCTCGGTGGCGCTGGGGCGGCGGCCGGCGGCGCGGACGTACGTATGCGTGCTGGCGCTGGCTTTGTGTCTGTTCGTGCCGCTGGTGACGTTGGCGGTCCGCCATGCTGGCTGGGGACTGCTGCCGCCGGATCCGGCCACGCAGTGGAATGCGTCCTACCCCTCGGGGGAACTTCAGAGTTCCGAGCAACAAGGGCTTGCGGTGTGGCCGGCGCCTGCTGTGGTGCGTCTGCCCAATCCCTGGACGGAGTTGGCGTGGTGCATTGCCCGGTTGGCGTGGTATCTGGTCACCGCGTGGTTTGTGATGCGGCTGACCATGAGTGTGTGCAGTCTGGTACGGCTGCTGCAAGGGCGAACTCCCTGCCACGCGGTGAGCGTCAATGCCGCCGCGCGCGTGGCCGCCAGGCAGATTGGGCTGCGAGGACGGGTGGAAGTGGCGCATGGAGATGCCGTGGCGTCTCCCACGGTCTGGGCCTGTGGGCGCAGCACCACGGTGTTTCTGCCGCCGGGTGCCTGCGGACAGCCTCACGACTGGCTCAGCGTTTTCTGCCACGAGCTGGCGCATGCGCGGCGCGGCGATCCGTGGAGCCGTTTGCTAGCTGAAATCGCCGTGGCGGTGCTCCCCTGGCAGCCCTTTGTCTGGCTGCTGCGCCGCCACTACCTCCATGCCAGCGAAGAGGCCTGCGACGATTGGGCAGTGGCCCTGGGCTGTGAGCCGGATGAGCTGGCAGACACCCTGGTGAACTGGCTTCCCGTGGCGCAGGCGGGGGGACTTGCGCCCTCGTTGCGCTCTAAGGTGATGGAGCGGGTGCGGAGGCTGCTGGCAATGACCAGCTTGCCCAGGCCGGCGTTGGGCGTATCGTGGCGCGTCTCCACCATGGCCGTGGCGGCATGTGTGGCATGCCTGCTGGCGCTGGCGCAGACCCGGTCGCCGCTGGCGCACTCCCATGCGCTGCCAGCGGCGGGGTGGGATGGGCCGATGGCCGAAGACGGTACCTCCTCTCATCCGGACGCGGTGGGCGTTAGCCAGCGCGCGGCCGGCCCGCAAACGGGGGCACGCAGTGCTGTGCCAGTCCACCACGCGTTGCCGCGACTCAACGCCTGTGTCCAGCACGTGTTGGGGCTGCTAGCCATGGAAGAGGTGAGAAGAGATCTCAGACTAAGCAGCCATGCCTACCTCGCCCTGAAGCTGGAAACCGAGGCCGCTCAAAGTGAGCTGGAGCAACTGCTGCACAGCGCGCCGCAGCGCCACGACCCCGAGCAATGGTGGCAGTGGGTGCGCAAGGTCGGCGACCTCAAGCAAGAGCTGCTGGCGCGCGTGGAGAGTCGGCTGTCTCAGGAGCAGCTCGAGCGGCTGCGGCAAATCATCTGGCAGTCGTACGGCGGCGCAGCGCTGCTCGATCCCCAGGTGGCTGGGCAGCTTCAAATGTCTCTTCAGCAGCGCCGCATGTTGTGGACCATCTACAAGGAATCGAGCGCACGCCTCCGCGATCTCTTCGCTCAGACCGAAGAAGCCGGCCTGCCCCGCGATGCGGCCCAGGCCTGTGCGGCTGAACTTCGCCAGCAGCGAGACGAACGCCTGCTGGGCGTCTTGACGCCCGCTCAGCGAGACGCCTTCGTGCGGCTGACCGGCCGCAAGCTGGAGCTTGACACGGCCCGCCTCTTCTCACGGCTCG
This sequence comes from Pirellulales bacterium, assembly GCA_023511675.1. Lineage (GTDB taxonomy): Bacteria > Planctomycetota > Planctomycetia > Pirellulales > JAIMBC01 > JAIMBC01. Next base: position 12,651 of record JAIMBC010000040.1, on the reverse strand, counting down.
TGGGAGAGGCGAGGAGCTGAATCTCCTCCGCACTCCGGCAGCCCTGCTCCGGGCCGCCGCGCATCAGCCGGCCGGTCAACTGACCGCCGCTGATTCGGCCAGCCACTCGTGGATGTCGATGAGGAGCTGGTTCACATCGCCATAGCGATCGGCAGGCTGCGGCTGAAGGCTCTTCAGACAAATGTCTTGCAAACCGTTCAGGGCGCGGGTCAGAGCATTCGGTATGCGGCGGGCTTGCGGCAAGATGCCTTCGCGCAGCCGCCCCGCTTGCTTGGGCCGGGAGGCTGCCGCCATCATGTCCCAGGCGGACTCGCCTTGATTCGGGGCCGCGCCATAAAGCATGAAGTACAAGATGCCGCCCAGACCGAACACATCGGTGGCGGGTGTGAAGGCAGACGCATCGCCGGCCACCTGCTCCGGCGCCATGTAGGCGGGAGTACCCACTACGTGACCACCCATCGCACAGGTGTGAGAGGCGGTCGATCCAGGCACGGAACGCTGGCGATAGAGATCGGCCAGCAGTTCCGAATCGTCTTCGTTGTCGACGCGCGCCAGCCCCCAGTCGATCACAAACACCTCCTCGAAGCCAGAAACCAGCACATTCTGCGGTTTGAGATCGAGGTGCAAGATGCCGTGTTCGTGGGCGTACGCGACGCCGCGGCAGGCTCCCGCAAATGTTTCCACCAGCCTGCGCAACGGAAATTGAATCATCCGCGTGGCCACACCGTGTGAAAGCGAGCGCAGGCACTCGTACAAGGAGGCACCGTTGACCAGCCGCATGGTGTAATAGATCTGGCTCTGACGGTTCACGCCCAGGTCGAACACAGCCAGGACGTTGGGATGCAGCAAACGGCCGCCCACGCGCGCCTCCTTGAGGAACTGTGCCCGCACCGCACTCGTGGCGTGGCCCCGCCCTAGACCTTCACGCATCATCTTCACCGCGACCTCGCGGCGCAAGATCAAGTCGTACGCGCGGTAGATCTCCCCCATGCCGCCGCTATCCAGCACCCCGCGCAACTGGTAGCGCTCCTCGAAGTGTGATTGCGAGGCGATGCCTTGCAACAGTGCTGCCACCCGCTCCTCATCGCCCGCCGTTTCTGGCAGCGTAGGGGGAACCGTCGAATCAGCGGTTGCTCCGCCCTCGGCCTGCCGGTTTTCAAGCGGCTGCGTCGTATCGGGCTGCGTGGCATGGGGTTCGACGCGATGCGTTGGCAGCGGATGGCCGCAGCGCTGGCAGTACGCAGCGGGGAGCGATACGGGCGCCTTGCAGAGTTCACATTCCATTGCCATGGACTTGGTTGGGATTGGGCAGTCCGTCAAGTGCATGCCAGCGGTCAGCCGCTCCTCCATCGTACAGCGCGCCAGAAGCGGCCGCCACGCGCCCGGGCCGTTGCCATACCGCCAGCAGGCCGACAAACGCGCCCACAAGCACCTGAGAAGGCCACGGTACCATGCCGCGCACCTCCCTCGAGCTGTCCATAAGCCATTCGTCTTGAGACCGGCTCCCTTGTGTACCGCCCCTCCGAACACTCGTGCGCAGGATGATTGCACGGCGGACTTGAGGTTGCCGTGGAGGACCGCTGCGCCCGTCTTGGTTGCGGGAAATAGCTCGATTCGCTGCACGAACGCCTCGACCAGTTGGCGCTCCGGCAGATCGACCGTCGGGCGCTGGGCCAGCTCGTCGCGCCGGTCGAGCTGCTCGCGGTCCCAGGAACGCCATTGCCGTTCGGCCAACGCCAACTGCTCAGGCTGCTGCGTCGATGGTAGCCGGACCAGTAGGGCGTCGCGACGCTTCGCCATCGCCCGGCACGTCATGGGCTGACCTGCCTCGACCAGGACGCGCTCGGCGGCGGCGATCCAGCTCAACCTTTCGGCTGCTGGCGTCACCTTCGAGCTGGCAGCGACCGCCTTGCGGTCCTGCCCGGCCTGATGCTTGTTCGCGGTGTTCTTCGAAGAACCGCTATTCTCACAGCCGCACGATGGCCACGAGCCCCTTGCGGTAGCGCGTCACCGCGACCGGCTCGTCGAATTCGGCCACGGTCCGCCAGGCGAAGCCAAGGCATTCGCGCAGGTGCGTGACGGCCATTTCGTGTTCGGTCGGCGTGGCAAGCCCGGACATTTACCCAAAAAACTCTACCGTGCTTTGCGGCTGTTCCCACGGCGGTCGGCCAGCCCCCTCGCTCGCCTCCAGTACTACTCGTGTGTGACCATCCCCCTCGCCCGCCTTACGTGTGACGCGCCACGGCCGCCTGCGCGAACAGCGGTAAATATCATCGCGTGCCGTTCCAGAAACCGGGATGCGTCAGCCAGGCCCAGTGCGCGGGCGTGGCGTTTGCCCTCGCACAGGACCGAGGCCCGTACTCGGAGCATTCGTTCCGCCGTGGTCGGTTCTGATGCCGCTCGTCGGCATGCCGCCTGTGGGACCTGGTCGAGCAGACGTGGCGGCTGCGGTGCGAGGATGGGTGGGCTGGCTGAGGCCGAAGACGGGTGCTCATGGTTTCCTCCATCGACGGGAGCAAAAGTCTGGGTATGTACATCAGCACATATAGGCAGGCACTCCCGCTCAACCAAAAAAAGGCTCGCTTGCCCTACTCTCTTGACAACGCCGCGGGGAACTTAGAGGCTGTGACAAAACTGGGTTTTGGCACGGAAGTTGCGCCATTCTGTCCTCCGGGCTTTCAGACGGTCAAGGAGGCATGCGATGGACGCAGAGATGCCCGAGGAATTCTATCTGCAAGCCACGAACATCCTTCCGCCGGACGGGCCGCCTGGCCCGCAAGGAGGCCGTCCCAGGGTGCCGAATCGCACGGTGCTGGCCGTACTCTGGTACGTGCTGGTCGCTGGCGTCCGCTGGAAGGACGTACCGCGAGCGTTCGGTGGCTCCGGACGCACGGCTCATCGGCGACTGCAATATTGGCAGAAGCTCGGCCTTTTTGGCAGCCTGCACCAACTGTGTCTCGACGCCTTGCGGCGTGCTGGCAAACTCTCGGCCGACACGGTTATCCTGGACAGCTTTCAGGTCCGTGCGCATGGGGGCGGGGAACTGACAGGTCCCAACCCCACAGACCGCCGGAAAAAGGGCTCGAAACACACGGTCCTGGTAGACGAACGGGGTACGCCCCTCGTCATCGTCACCTGCGGCTCGCATGTGTCGGATCATTGCCAGATTCTTCCTACAGTGCTTGCTTTTCTTAGGATCAGAGGCAAGCCTGGAGCGCCCAAGACGCGTCCTAAGAAGCTGTATGCCGATCGCGGATACGATTCGGCTGCGGCCCGCGCTATCTTGCGGCGGCTCGGGATCAAGGCCGTGATTGCGCAGAGAAACGGAGCATGGCAGCGGACTGGGCGAGGTGCGGTGGGTGGTGGAGCGCACCATCAGTTGGCTGAAGGCTATGCGACGTATGCGGCTTCGGTACGATCGTCGCGCCATGATGCAGCTCGCGTGGAACGCGCTCGGCGCGACTGTTATGTGCTTCCGTCTCCTCGAGTAATGCGCAAGCCAGTTGTCCCCAAGAACACCGGTTCTGTCATAGCCTCTTAATACTACAGCCCCAGGTAAGCTGAAGAACACAACGAAGAGGGGCGTTGTCCCGACGACTCGCTTGCCCAACGCCCCTCCGATTTCCCCACGTTCTGGCGATGTGGCGCTGTAGTGTTGAGGACCACGCGGGAGTGGAGTCGTGCAGCGTTGGGGTCGAGCGTTGTGGTGAGCGGGCGATGGGCCGCTCCATCTCCGCCGCCGGGCGGACTCGGTTGGGTTGTTGGTGTCGTGGGCCTTCTCCCGCTGGCGGGCGTCTGCGGCTCCCATGCTCCAGAGGGCAAATGCAGGGCCACGCTCCCGCAGGGAGGGCCACGCTCCGTCGTGGCCGGGATTAGGCCCTACCGCGTGCGCTGGGACCGACGCGACGCAGCGCGTCCCTCCAGGCGGCCCGGACGCGATGGAGCGCGTGCCTCTAGGCCACGGATAGAGCGCCGCAGTCCCGAATGGAGCGCATGCTATTCGATGGAGGGCTACGCTCCGTCGTGGCCGCGATAGCCGGCCGCGAAAAAGCTGAACACTGCCCCCAGGGCCAGTAACGGTGCAAGTCTGAACAGAAGATGCCTCTATACACGGTATTTGCCCCGGTTAGCACATCGGCCCCGGCGAATCGGCCTGGAAGACGATTGTGGGCAGTCGACTGCAAGGGGGCGGTACGTACTGGCGAGATGCCAACGGCCACGCCCTTTGCCACCTCTGCGCCGTTTGCCTCGGCCACCCCTGGGAGGGAGGACTTCTGGCCTCTCGCTTGCTGCGGCCAGCCTGGGATGGCGGGCGTCTCCCGTGAGGCCCTTTGCCGCGGCGTCCCCTGAGAGCAAGGGCGTCTCGCTCGCCCTTCCTTTGGCCTGCCCTGTAAACCGCAGTTATGCACGACTTGCAGCAGTCGGTTTCGCGGCGCTATAGGCACTGCCTGTCGCTGTGGCACTGGTGCCAGGCTGCCGTGGGCACAACCCTAGCACCGCGACCGGCTGCTGCAAAGCATAGGCAGAAGGCAGGGCGGCTGCTTATCTTGGGTGCCATGACGGTTGCACTGCGCGAGGTGTTCCAGCAGCTCTACGATCACTATGGTCCTCAGCACTGGTGGCCGGGAGAATCGGCCCTGGAGATCATGGTGGGGGCCGTGCTTACCCAGAATACCAACTGGAAGAATGTGGAGCGGGCCATCGAGAACTTGCGGGAGGCGGGCCTGCTCGAATTCGATGCATTGCGAAGCATCCGCGTCGAGGAGCTGGCCGAGCTGATCCGGCCTGCCGGGTACTACCGCCAGAAGGCCCGGCGGTTGCACAACCTGCTGGAAATGATCCACCACCGCTATGGCGGCTCGCTCGGGGAGATGTTCGCCACGGACCCCCAACTTCTGCGCCGCCGCCTGCTGGAGGTAAACGGCATCGGGCCTGAAACGGCCGATTCGATCTTGCTGTATGCCGGCAATCTGCCCAGCTTTGTGGTCGATGCGTATACCGCACGCGTGTTCAAACGGCACGGCTGGATCGAGCCGGAGGCCGATTATCACACCATACAGCAGTTCTGCCAGTCCAGCCTGCCTTGCGACGCGGCTCTGTTCAACGAGTTTCACGCGTTGTTGGTGCGCGTGGGAAAGGAGCATTGCGGCACCCGGCCGAAGTGCGAGGGTTGTCCCCTGGCGAACCTGCTGCCCGAAGGAGGTCCCCTGGGTGAAGACCGGCAAGAAGCGGGCGAGGCCTGATCGCCCCACTCGGCTCGCGGGGTGGAACGGCAGGCATGGCCGGCGGGACGCGCCGCTTGCCGTTCAGAGCGGCCGCTGAGCGCCCTGCGGCGTGGCGAGCTTCCTCCGCCACTTTGCCCAGGCATGGGTGGTGAGACAACACTGCGTCTCGCAAGGCGCGGGCCGCCACGCCCGAGCCAGCAGGACTTCATCCTAATGAGACGGGCCGCACGCCGCGCACCTCCTAGTCGACAGCCTGGCCGGGCGGGCGGTTTCCGCCAGCCGTCGGCCAGCCACGCCGGGGTTCGATTCAGTGCGCCCCCCTGAAAGAACCGAAGCGAGTAGAGCCTGGGGCTCGGATGTGGGGGGGGGCGTACAGGGGCAGCAGAGGCCCGGCGGTGGGCTGGCCATGCAGGTTGTGGCCGCCCCGGTGCGAACGCGGGACGTACCGCGGGGGCTACAGGCGTGGAACATTCGATCTTGCCGCCTCCGCGGTGTGATTGCAGCGGTTCCCGTGAAGGCGCTAGAATCGCGGCGTGTATCGGACTACGACGCTCAGGAGATCTTCCCATGCGGCATATGACCTATTCTGTGGTTCTGGTGTTGGCAGGCGTGTTGGTGGTTGGAGGAGCCGGCGGCAACCAGGGGCAGCAGAGCGGGCAGGGCATCAAGGGCTGGAAGAAGGGCCGGGGGTGGGGTTGGATCTGGGGGCCCGAGGACGAGGTGGGTGCGTTGAACGCCATGACATCCGACAGCGTGCTGGCCAGTTTGCGGCTGGCGCGGGAGGGCAAGGTGTACGATCTGGGCGTCACCTACAGCCGGGCCAGCTACAAGTGGCCCGGCCACAGCCCCTGCGAGGTGATCACCTTTCGCAGCCCAGAAGGGGTGAAGCGGCAGGCAGATCATGACTTTGTGGCTCCCGAGGTGAATCCCAGCGGTCAGGCGTGGCATAGCTGCGCCCTGTTCATCAACGACAACGTCGGCACGCAGATCGACGGCCTGGGCCATGTCACCGTGGGAGAAGACAATCACTGGTACAACGGGTTCACCGAGGCCGAGTGGGGCGGCAACTTCGGCGTGCGCAAGTGCGACGCCACAACCATCCCGCCGATCATCGCACGGGGTGTGATGCTGGACATTGCAGCCCTGCACGGCGTGGCCGCCCTGCCACGCTCCTACGCCATCACGCCGGCGGACGTGGACCGCGCCCTGGCGGCCCAGCAGGTCAAGCTGGCCCCAGGCGATGTGGTGCTGTTTCGCACCGGTACGCTCAGCTACTGGGGGGCCGATGGTGCCGATATCGAGACGCTGCGCGAGCACGACTCGGCCGGCATCACCTTGGAGACTGCCAAGTATCTGGTAGAAGAGTTCGGTGCCATGATGATCGGCTCAGACACCAGCGGCCTGGAGGTTAACCCGGCGCCCGAAGGTTCAGACACGTTCATTCCCGTGCACAAATACCTGCTGATCGAGCAGGGGGTGCACATTGGCGAGTTTCACAATCTGGAAGCCCTGGCGCGCGACAAGGTCTATGAGTTCTGCTATGTGGCCATGGTGAACAAGATCGCAGGCACCACCGCGGGGTTTGCGTTGCGCCCCATAGCGATCCGTTAGCGGCGGGCCTCTGGGCAGCGGGACCGAGCCGCACGCTGCGTGTGCCAGGCAGCCGAAGCGTGAAGGCAGGCTTGCGCTGGTCAGGACGCTAGAGCAGCGTGCCGGATTGGGGGTCCACGCCGACGCCGCCGGTAAGCCTCACCAGCGCCTCCAGCACCAGCAGCATGCCGGCGGGATCGAACATCTCGCCGATGTCGCCATCGTCATTGTCGGAGCCAGAGACCTGTTCAAAGTGCATCAGGTCGAGGCGGGCATCACAGTCCTTGAGCTTGGCGAGCTTGGCGAGGTCGACCGTCCCCCTTTTCAGCTCCTTTTGCAGGCTGGCGACCTGCTCGACGACGGATTCTCCGGCCTCGTAACTGATATCCATGGCGGCAAAGTCGGCGGGTGCCCGCACGGTGATGGACTCGAACCGCCCTTGCTCGTCGGCGCGCGGCTGTTCTAGCACGAGGCGTTCCGGCAGGCTGCGCAGCTCGCGTTCCACATCAGCCAGAAGCGGCCGGCGTTCTGCGGGAAAGAGCACGAAGTACGTTTCCCGCCACAGGTACTCGTCCCTTTCGAAGGTCGACACGGCTGGCTACTCCCACTCCTCGTGATCCGACTCTTCCATACCGCCGGCCCACGCTTCCAGTGCCGCCAGCAGGTCGTCTCGTTCCTTGCGGTTGGCCCAGACGACTTCGCCTTGTTCCAGGCGGATCTCGTAGTCGCCTTCGTGCTGGCATTCATCCGATCCGCAAAAGTGCGGGGTGGCTGCCACCCACATCACCCGGTACAGCGGTACGTGCTTGTCGTCAATGAGAAACAGGATCGACACGGTTAACCTCCGGCACGCAGCTCTGCGGCGCGGCGCGCGGCCTGCTCCACGGCGGCCATCAAGGTGCCACGCACCCCGGCCGTTTCCAGCACTGCCAGTCCAGCCAGTGTGGTGCCGCCCGGACTGGCTACCCGATCCTTCAGCACGGCCGGATGCTCGCCCGAACGTTGCACCAGTTCCGCTGCTCCACGCACCGTCTGCACCGCCAGCGACATCGCCACTTGGCGCGGCAGCCCCAGCCGCGTACCCCCATCGGCCAGGGCTTCAATTATCAAAAACAGATACGCTGGCCCCGAGCCCGATAAACCCGTCACCGCGTCCAGCAGCCTCTCCTCCACGCGGCATGCGGTGCCCACAGCCGTTAGAAGTTCCTGCACCAGCCGATCGTCCTCGTCGGTGGCCGTTGGCCCCAAAGCGTAGGCGCTGGCCGCGCAGCCCACCAGGGCAGGAGTGTTCGACATTACACGCACCAACCGCGGGCCAGCCGCTTCTCCCGCCGAACTGCCAAAACCTGCCGCCAGGGCGTCCAGCGTCACCCCGGCCACGATGGAGATCACCAGATGCCTCGGTCCGAGCTGGCCGTGCAGTTCGGCAAACACCTCCTGCACGTGCTGGGGTTTCACCGCCAACAGCAGCGTTTCGCAGGCGGCAGCTAGCTGGCGGTTGTCGGCCAGCAGGCGGGCACCGGTTTGCTCCGCGAAGCACTGTGCGGCCGTCTCGCTCGGGTCGCTTGCCGCAAGCCGGGCGGGAGTCAGTACACCTCGCTGCACCCAGCCACGAGCCAGGGCGGTAGCCATCTGCCCGGCGCCTATCATGCCGAGGGGTGTGCAGATCATCTCAACGGCTCGCACGATCCCGCCGTTACCGAAGCGTTCCCCCATTCAGGCGGCAAGAGGTCATGGTGCCGGTCCAGCACGGCCCAAACGGCCGGGTGGATGAGGCGTCGTCCCACAAAGCGGGGGTTGCTTCGGCCACGCAGGTACATGAAATCTACCGGCATCATGCTACGGAAAAGGCCGTTTGGAAACAATCCGTCTGGACGCACGCTGCCTTTTCTGCGACACTACGGCCCTTTGCCGCTACCCTGCAGGGCAGGGTGCCGGTGGGGCTGCGATCGATATAGAAGCGCGTCTTCTTTCCAAGCCAGTGGTTAGAACTCAGAGTCACCTTCGGGCACGGGGTGTGCTTGCAGGCAGATGCAAGCGTGTGCTCGCTGCGCGCGTCCCCCCGCGTTGGCTGACGTATCTCGTGATGGCGGGCCTGCTTGTGGCGACAGCAGCGGGCTGCGCAGCGGGAATGGGCTCCAGCAGGTCCCGCGGCTGGTTCGGCAGCCGCAGGCAGGAGCCGCAGACCGTGCAAGACTGGATAGGTCAGCCCCGGCTGGATCTGCAATAGGGGCCGAGGTTGGTGGCGGCGTACGCCTTTACGCCCACAACACATGCATCCATGCGCCTATTGAGCCCCTCGCCGTTGCAGGGCGTCTCTGCCTGCGGGGAACGACCACATGTCCGATAGCACAGGCCCCGAGGCCCTGTGCTAATGCCGTAGGCGCGAACGCCGTACCCACCCGAAAGAATCAGGCGAAACGACTGCGTTTACAAAAAGGGGCAGCAGAGATGCTTGCGTTTACACAAAGGGGCAGGCGAGAAGCCTGTAACCTCAGGGGAGGTGCAGGCTGGCGGCGCGGCAGCAGGCACGTGTTGTTACTGAAGGCTTACCCTGGCCGCGCGTTTTACTACCCAGCGCCGTTTTCCCAGCCTACTGCTGTCATTGGTTCTTTGGTTGGCAATCACCAGCCCGGCATGCAGCCTTGCAAAGAGTTGGCTTGCGGTACTGGATGTTAGGGAGGGTACCATCTTTCGGTCTCTCTGTAGCGGAAGTAGAGGCGATGCGCTGCGCGAAGAGGCATTGGCTTAGCGCAGGGGGTGTGGCGCAGCAGGCCATGAACCGCAACTCCCGCCGCCAATGGGAAATGGTCACTTGGTTCCTGTGGCGATTCGCTGCCGCTCGGCTTGCCAGGCTTGCACTTCTTCGGGCCGCTTCAGGGCCGTATAGAGGGCAATCAGTCGATCCACGGCCTCAGTGAGCCGCTGGGATCGGGCTTCTGGCGGAATGGCATCGGTGCTGGCCTTGAGGCCTTCGTAGCCCCTTTTGAGAAACGGCTCGGCTTCAGCGTATTTCTGCTCGAGCAGCAGGATCTCGCCTAGCAGCACTTGGATGTTGTAGGTGGTCCACCCCTCGGGCTGCTGCTGCTGGCGGATGGCCAGGCATTCACGGAGGGCCGATTCGGCATCCACAAACTTTTTCTGTTGGGCCAGGACCAGCGCAAGCGCGGCCAACTCGTTCGCGTAGGCGAGCGACTCGGGGCCGGATGTTTGCTTGACGTGCAGCAGCCACTTGCGCCGCCATTGCTCCGCTTTCTCGAAGTGACGGGCCGCCTCGTAGGCGCGGATCGTGTTGTTCACGATGGGACCCGCATGCTCATGCAAAAAGCCCAGTTTTTCGAAGCCCGCCGCAGCCTGCTCATGCAACTGGAGTGCTTCCTCCTGCCGCCCATTGGCGGAGTACGCCGCTGCCAGGTTATTCATGCTGACCAGGGTCTCAGGATGGTCGGGACCAAGCTTGGCCTGGCGCAGAGCCAGGCTCTGTTCGTAGAGCGGCAGCGCCTTGTCTAACTGTTGGGCGGCGCGGTAAGCCCCGGCCAGGCTGGCCATGCTTGTCAGCGTAAGAGGGTGGTCGGGGCCCAACTTCTGCCGCAGCAGCTCCAACGTCTCCTCAAACAGGGGCAAGGCCTCGTGTAAGCGGCCGGCCGCCTGGTAGGCTAGTGCCAGATTGTTCATGCTCGTCAGGGTGCCGGGATGGTCGGTGCCCAGCCTTGCCCGGTAGAGTGCCACCGCCTGCTGAAAGAGAACCAGGGCCTCATCCAGCTTGCCGGCCGCCTGGTAGGCCCCTGCCAGATTGTTCATCCCCATGAGGGTATCTGGGTGGTCCAGTCCCAGCTTTTCTTTGAGCAAGGCGAGGGTTTGCTCGTACAACGGCAGCGCTTGGTCCAGGCGGTCCGCGGCGCGGTAGGCCCCGGCCAGACTGGCCATGCTCGTCAGCGTGTAGGGGTGGCTGGGGCCTAGCTTTTCCTTGAGGGCTGCCAGCGCCTGCTCGTAGAGCGGTACCGCCTCATCGAGCCGGCCGACGGCCCGGTACGCATAGGCCAGATTGTTCATACTGGTCAATGTATCGGGGTGGTCAGGTCCCAGCTTGGCCTGCCGTAACGCCAGCGTCTGCTCGTGCAGCAACAACGCATCCTGCAAGCGGCCCAATTCGCCATAGCAGACGGCCAGGCTGTTCATGCTGTTGAGTGTGTCAAGATGCTCCGGCCCGAGGCGGACCTTGCGCAACTCCAGCGCCTGCTCGTGCAAGGGCAGCGCCTCCTCCAGCCGGCCGGCAGCCTGATAGGCGCTCGCCAGGTTGTACATGCTGTCCAGCACCTTGGGATCGTCTGCGGCTAAGGCCGCCTTGCGCGTGGCCAACGCCCGCTCGAACACCGCGATTGCCGACTGCGGCTCGCCCAACCCGAGCAGCGACAGCCCCAGCGTGCTCTGCATCTCTGCAACCACCAGCGGTTCGCCAATGGCGGAACCATCCAACTGATCTGCTGCCCGCGTCAGGTTGTCTCGCAGCGCATTGCGCAGTTCGGCGATCGTCTCATACCTGGTCTTCGGGTCTAGGGCGGAGAATACCGAGCCGAGGATCTCGTTTGCCTTGCGGGCATAGCCGAGATTGGTTTCGGCTTGCTGTCGTTGTTTTTCTGCGAGTTGGCGGGCAAGCTCTTCGGCACGTAGTGCCTCGGCCTTGGCGTCCCGTTCGCGGAGGGCTTCGGCTGCATTCTTCTTGGCCAATTCTTCGGCCTGGCGGGCTTTTTGCGCGTTGCGTGCGGCCTGGCGGGCGTTACGTTCTGCCCGCGCCGCATTCAGTGCGGCTTGGGCGGCATGTTCCCTAGCCTTGGCCTCGGCGTGGCGGGCGCGTTGCATTTGCCAGAGGCTCAAGCCCAGGCCAGCCAGCAGCACCATGGCAATCGCCGTGCCAGCCCACTGCACGGCCTTGCGGCGTTGCTGTTCCAGTTCCGCTTGGCGTGCCCGCGCCTCGGCCGCCTGACGAATGTCTGCCACGCGTTGCGCCACAGCCGTGCCATTTGCGGGCCGGTCTTCCTGTTTACAGGCCAGACATTGCTTGCACAGTGCCACCAGTTCCGGGTCGGCGCCGCACGCATTGAGCTGGGCGAAGGCGTGGGACGTTTCCCAGCGGAGTGCCTGCAAGCGTACATCGTGTGCGTTACGGCCGTTGTAGGGCGGCTCGCCGGTGAGGATCTCGCACAGCATGGCTCCCAGGCCGAACACGTCCGAGCGGGCATCCAAGCTGCGGATGTCTCCTGCGGCCTGCTCTGGGGGCATGTACCAAGGCGTGCCCAGGACGGAGCCGGTGCGCGTCTCGGAGCTGTCGGATTCATCCAAGGCAATCTCGGTTTGAAAATCGATGGTGGCGGCGGGCTCGGCCTTGCCGTCGTCTGGCGCGGGGCTATGGCGATCCTCCAGCACTTTGGCCAGCCCCCAATCCATCACTTGCACCTCGCCGTGTGCTCCCACCATCACGTTGGCAGGCTTGAGATCGCGGTGTACGATTCCCCGCGCGTGCGCGTAGCCCACGGCATGGCACACCTGTTCGAAGATCGCGATGAAGCGGCTCAGCCCCTCGGACGTTGACCGCTGTTTGAGCAACTCGTGGAGGGTCTGGCCCTTGACCAGTTTCATGGCCAGAAACGGCTGGCCGTTGGGCAGCGTTCCCAGATCGTAGGCGGGGGGTACGCCGGGGTGCTGCAACTGGCCGGTGATGCGTGCTTCTACACGAAAGCGCGTAGCCGCCACAGAGTCTGCAGGCACGTCGCGATTGAGCAATTTGACCGCCACGTCGCGGCCAAACACCGTGTCATGCGCCCGGTGGACCACGCCC
>JAIMBC010000004.1 GCA_023511675.1 Pirellulales bacterium | reverse complement strand
CTCCAAGTCCACCATGACCTGTGACCAGACGTTGCATGGCGTGACCATGCAAGAGTCCGGCGTATCAAAGCGCGTCAGCGTGCGTTTCGAGGACGTCAGTGCTGACGGCCGCCTCGTGTTGCCGCCAGCCACAGCAGCCGCGGATAACGCCGGCTCGTCTGACGGTCGGCCAGCGGCCAAGGAAGCCGAACAGGCCGCGTGACCGCCCCCTCGCGCCTGTCGGCACGGCCGGTGCATGGTCGCCTCAGCATCGCTCCATGCGGCGCCTTGCTACTACTGGGCTCCGTTCGTGAAGTGAACGGTACGCTGGTGCCATTTCTGAGACGTAGATCGTCCGTTCCGAACTTGCCGACAGCATGGGCTGGCGGAGATGGTACATCCAGGGGAACCGTACCTGCGTGCCGTTCGTGCAATGGACCACCCCTGGCTTGCGTTGTAAGGGGGAGACAAACCGGCCTGCTTTGTGCTTTAGCGAACGGCCGCGGGCACGGTGGTGTGTGCCGCCAAAGTTTGCAGCCAGACAGTCGGCCCACACGCGGGCGCCCGGGCTGTGCGGGGGCGTACTGGCGTGTGCTGCCAAACACCACCGCGGGCCAGTTGGCTAGCGCAACAGCATGCACCTCGTTGCCGCGTAAGCTCGGGGACGGCACGCGCGTGCCGCCACGCACTGCGTAGCTCGCACTTCTGTCTCCCCTGCACGGCCTGGCACCCCGTCGCGCCGCGAACTCGACATATCTGCTCCGCGTAGAGACACAATAGGGAGAGGCGAGATGGGGCGCGCATCTGGGCCCCCCTCGGCAGGTTTTTCCGCAAGAGGAAGTGGAAGGTGGCAGGGCGGGGCTGCCAGCCCGGCTCAGGCCGCCAGACTGGGCTGTGCCTGCCAATCAGGCACCTTCGGCCCAGTTTAACAAATGGTTTAAAGTCCCTTGTTCGGGGGACTCGAATACAACTTGCGGAAGGCTTGCACTGTAGCGGTCGTTCCGTGGAATCCGCCGCCAGGCAGCCATCCCTAGGGGGGAAACCTGCCAAATGGTCGCACCTTTGAGGGGCGTGCGGGTTTTTTTTGCCCGCTCTATCCCGCCAGTTCTCCTTCCTGCGGATGGCAATCCCTGCCGGCAGTGCAAGACGTCAGCGATTGTCCGCACTAGGCCGCGAGGAACGCAGCTTTCCTATTTTGCGGATTTTCACTGACCTCTTCCCGCCTTACCGGCCGATGAAGGGTACCAGGCGCTGATCAGAAGGAGCTGACTAGCCGCCGACACAACCGACAGACGAGCCAAGCCCCGACCCAGAGTTTGCGGCCGGCTGCCCGCCCACAGCCGGCACGACGGAGCGTCCACCAGCCGTCCGGCCGCAGACAAAGGGGCGCGCCCGTTCGGCAGCGGAGAGTACGCAGACCGCGCCGAGCGCCATCCCAAACATTGCGATGTATTCGGAGAGCCTGCAATGAAGGTCTTTACAACGGGTCAGGTCGCCAAGATCTGTAAGGTGGCCCCGCGCACCGTCAGCAAATGGTTCGATTCTGGCCGGCTGAAGGGATACCGCATCCCCGGTTCGCAGGACCGTCGCATCCCCCGCGAATACCTGATCCGCTTCCTGAAAGAGCACGGTATGCCGCTGGGCGACCTGGAGGACGAAGCCTACGCGAAGGTGCTGCTGGTGAGCCAGGACCAACTGCTGGTAGAGAATCTGAAACGGGAGTTGCCGCCTGAGCGCTCGTTCAAGCTGGCATTTGCCGCTAGCGGTTTTGAGGCGGGCATCCAGGCGGAGAGCTTCCATCCGGATGCGATGGTGGTGGACTTTGCCATCGGCCGCACCGAGGCCCTGCAAATCTGCCAGAACCTACGGCGCAATGCTGAGTACGCGGATACGATCTTGATTGCCCTGCTGCCGGACGACGGCAGCTCCATCAGCTTCGACCGCTCTGCCATCAACGAGACGTTCAAGAAGCCCTTCGACACAGCCCTGTTGGCTGAACGCCTGCGCACCTTGATCGGTGCTCGCAAGGAACTGGTTCGCTAGAGTGCCCACTCAGGGCGCCTCGTACAACCCGCCGTAGCGGACCCCTACGGCGGATCTTCACGGAGGGGGGGCGGCTGAATGAGTCGGCCGACGGCCTGCCGGGCATCCCGGGCCCGGCAAGCCTTCCCCATTCCCATCTCGACACTGCCTATCGCCGCTCTCTCTGGGGCGTGAGCTTGCCCTTGGCTGGCGGAGGCGCGGCCTAGCCGCGCGTCAGGCACGTCGCTAGCGCGGAAATCACTGGCCGCCTTTTACGCACATCACTCGCTGTTGCCCAGCTACCGGCTAAGGCCGCTGCTCACGTGCCGATCACCTCGAACACGTAGCCATTGGGATCTTTGAAGAAGAACCGTTTGGCGCTGGTCTGCCGTTGAGGGGCGATCAGCTCAGCGCCGTGCTGCACGAGGCGGGCCTGCAGTGCGGCCAGGTCGTGCAGAGGGTGCAGCAGCGCGATGTGCCGGCCATACTCCCGCTCGAACGGAGACGGCGCGAAGTCCGCCACTTCCAGCAGGTGCACCTCCTGGCCGGGTGCAATCTCCAGCCAGGCCGGCCGCAGCTCCGGCGGTATGTTCGTGTGGTGTTCGACTGGCCGCCAGCCGAAGACGGCCTGAAAGAAGCGGCTGGCCGCCGCCACGTCGCGCGTGGGCAAGGTGAAATGTGCAAAGGCCATGGGATCGACTCACAGCAGCAGCGCCGCCATAGCGGCACTGATCGTAAGCTTCGTGAAGGCGTGCGTGCAATACGGCCATGCCTGGGAGAGCAGGTTCCGGGCGGATCAGCCAACGAGCCGCGCGCCCGATGCAGCACCGCCCCGCCTGACAGCCGGCAGCTCCCCACTGTCGTTCCCCCAGGCGGAGAGCGCCGCATGGCTTGCGGATGGCTGCCATTTTCTGTTCCCCTGGCAGCGTTAAGGAAAGGGTGAGCAGCAGCGATCAGCGCCGGCGGCCATGGTCCCTCGGCTCCCTGCGGCTGTCGGTCACCGCCCAAAGGTGACGGCTGATCGCTCCGTGCACGACTCAGACGGCGAGAAACGTGTAACGCAGGCGACCTGCTGGCCTTCAGCGACGGAGGCGCGGCGGTCCGCGGCGAGAACCGCCCGGCTTGGCGTCGATTCATGGGCAAAGGTAGCAGCCGGTGTCTTGGCCGATGCGGCTGCCGCGGTAAGATAGAGGCGGGGTGCGGATACCAGAGCGAGGTAATCATGAGCAAGACCGGTTATACGACGAGGGTGTCTGCGGCCTGTGCCATGGCCGTGGCCCTTGCCGTAAGCCCCCAAGCGGAGCAGCGGGAGGTTGCCGCCGTCAGTCAAATCGAGCGTTACTGCACGGCAAGCTGGCGGAACGCGGGCATCTCGCCTCAAGACTGGCCGGATTGTACGGGAGAGGCGTTTGCACGGCTGTTGGCCCGCATCGGCCGAGAGCGATTGGGGCTGGCCATCGGCGAGGCGGCTTCCGAGGAGCGGCGCGAGTTGAATCGCTCGATTTGGAGCACCGTGCAGCGTTGGCGTCGGGCAAGGCCGCATGTCTCGCTGTGCCATCAGCCGGCGGCGGGAGAGTCGGATGTGTGCCTGGCTGAAGTCAAGGAAGCCGTATCTGCGGCTTTGGAGGCCTTGCCGCCGCGGCAGCGCGAGGTAATCGAGCTGTGGAGCCAGGGCTGGAGCGTGGCCCAGATCGCAGAGCGGCTGGACCTGCCGGCGGCCCGTGTGAGCGACCTCAAGTACAAGGCCTTGCGCCACATGCGCGCCCATTGGGCAGGAGATGTTGCATGAAGCGGCGGTCAAGCGTCTGTTTGATCGGAGCCATGTTGGGCGTGGCAGCCGTATGGTGGCACCCAGGTGCGCGCGGTGGGGCGGAAGAAGCAGCCTGGATCTCCAGCTATGAGGAGGGACAGCAGATTGCGCGCCGGACGGGCAAAGCACTGTTCGTGGTCTTCCGATGCGAACGGTGACCGGACTGCAAAGGCTTCGACGAACAGGTCGTTCGTCTGGACCCGCAAATAGCAGAACTGGCCGAGCAATTCGTGCTGGTGCGCATTACCAACATGCGCGGCGTGGATCTGCGGCTGTTCGACTTTGATTACGATCTCACCTGGGCCGCCTTTTTCATGAATGCGCAGGGCGGCATCTACGGGCGCTACGGTGGCCGCAATGAAGGGGAGGCCGAGGCCCATCTCTCCCTGGCCGGGCTGAAGTATGCCATGCAGCGCGCACTGGAAGCACATCGGCGCCATCCTCGGCGCCCGGCGGAGCTGGTCCCGCTCCCCTCTCACGAGCCTGACCGCCCCGAGCAATTCCGCGCTGCGCAGCGTCTGAAGCAGGGCGACTGCATCCATTGCCATCAGGTGTACGACTTCCGTCGCGAGGCCTTCGAGGGAGACTGGCGCAAAGAGCGCGTGTGGGTCTATCCGCCGCCGGAGAACTTGGGTCTGATCATGGAGGTGGACCAAGGCGATCTGGTGGAGCAGGTCGTGCCCGGATCCCCCGCGGCAGAGGCGGGTTTGCAATCGCAAGATCGGCTGCTGTGGGTGAAGCCGGACGAAGGGGCGGAACCCATGAGCATCGCCTCCTACGCCGATCTTCAATACGCCCTCCATCGCACACCGGCCGATGCCCAGCATATGCTACTGGCCTGGCAGCGCGACGGCCGCGAACTGCAGGGCAAGCTGCCCCTCAAGGAGGGCTGGCGCAAGTCAGACATCTCCTGGCGCGGTTCCATGTGGGGAATCGCCCCGCGAGCCAGCGTGTGGGGGCCTGACCTGAGTGCCGAGCAGAAGGCCACCCTAGGTCTGGCACCCAGCCGTCTCGCGTTCCGGCAGGGAGACTATGTTCCGCCTCAGGCCGCAGCCGCCGGCGTGCGCGCCGGAGATATTGTGGTGGGCATCAACGGGCTAGAACTCGAGATGACCATGCTCCAGTTCAACGCCTACATCCGCTTGAACTACGAGGTGGGCGATACCGTTACCTTGAATGTGATCCGCGACGGAAAACGGCTCGACGTGCCCATGAAACTCCAGGCGCACGATTAACGGCGCGCGCTCAGGCCGCCTCTGGCCGGTACCTTCCATGCGCCAGACGGGCTGGGCACGCATCCCGCAGGGCCACACCATCCCGTCGGGCCACGCAGACGCGCGGCCCTCCTTGCCCCCGCGGATCAGTGACAACCGACTTGTTCCAAGCCAAGCCTGGCGGTTCGTGCACTCCCCGTTCAGCCAACTTGCTCCGGCAGGAATTGCCCGACAGCCCACCGCGTTTCCGCTAATCCCAGTCGGCTATCCATGGCCGCCTGGGCCTGCGCGCTAGACGGCCAGCGAGTGCCTTATGCCCTGCTCGCAGCGGCCGCGATCTGCGGCACCTCTCTGTACGCCCTTCGGAAGAACACAGCCGGCGCCGCCATGCTCGTCCAGCGACTGCTCTCTGCACCCCCCTCGGGCAGAGACGGCTATCCCACGCTTTCCACGAACAGCGCCAGTTCGGGGCTGCCCTTATCGCGGCGCTACCGCTCGAAGAAGGGGAACAAGGTGCGCAGTTCCTGCTCGCTGTGGCGGCGGCCGTACTCGCAGATCTCGAACGCCTCGGCATACCGGACCGTGCGTGCCGCCTCGGGCCCGCACAGTTCCGCCAACTTCTTGCGGTGCCGCTCCGCTACCGCGGCGAATCTCGCGGCAAACTGCTGCCGGATCTCCTGCTTGCGTGCTGCCACGGCGGCGGTGTCGGCGGGATCGGGCAACAGTTCGGGACCGCCGTTGCAGCCCCCCTCGTAGAACTGCGATTCGAGGGCGTCGACACAAGCCAGTTTCTGCTCGATCACCTCGTCGATCGGCACGACCACGTCGGCGGTAAAGGGATGGGGACGCTGAAAGCCGTCTTCCGAGAACAGGAACACGGGGTTGCGGGTGAGATAAGGCGTGTCGGGACAAAAGTAGGGTACCGTCACCATGTATGCGGCATCCATCACCAGCTGTCCGGTATAGCGGTGGTCGGGGTGGTAATCGTTGGGCCGATGGCTGATCACCACGTCTGCCCGCCACTGTCGAATCAAGCGGCAGATGGTGCGGCGGTTCCCCATGGTGACCATCAGCTCGCCATCGTGGATGTCGAGCACTTCGGTCTCGATGCCGAGGATCTCGGCACATCGTTGCACCTCGGCCTTGCGGCGCAGCGCCAGCGGCCCTCCGGCCATCCGCCAGTGTCCAATATCTCCATTGGTGCAGGACACGAACTTGACCTTGTGTCCCATTTTCGCCCAGCGCGCCGCCGTGCCGCCGGCATCCAGCTCGCAGTCGTCGGGATGGCCGCCAAACACGATGACGCGGAGCTTGCCGTCCTCGGCCGGCGGCGCGGCTCGCGGCAAGGGGGCCAGCACAGCGGGATCGGCCGTAGCACTTGGTACCTGATCTGCCGTACCCGGCTGTGCACCACCGCCGCTCGCACCCCACACAGCGCCAGCCACGAACACTGCCAAACCGGACAAAGCCACCCAGCATCGCCAGGCAGTTCGGATCTCGCTCATTGCTCATCCCTCATGCTTAGATGGCCACGGTCGGCGGTGCACATGCTTGCCGCCAGACCGTCCGGCCAAACCAACAGTACTTTACGCAAACCAATCTCAAGACGGTACCACACGATTGGCAGGCCGCGCCGGTGCGGTCCCCGCCTGTACCTGGCTTGCCGGTCAATAGCCCAGAGCGGCGCCGCGCTCCTCGAGTGCCGTCTTGAATGCGTCCAGCAAGCCGGGCAGTTGGGCACGATCGATCCTCTTGAAAAGTTCTTGCAGCTCTTGGTGCGACCGAGCAGTATCAAGCGGGGGAGCAAGCCGTAGGCCGTCGGCGGTGTGCGCGATCTCGAATACGGTGGG
The DNA here is from genome assembly GCA_023511675.1 of Pirellulales bacterium. Taxonomy (GTDB): domain Bacteria; phylum Planctomycetota; class Planctomycetia; order Pirellulales; family JAIMBC01; genus JAIMBC01. The sequence continues at coordinate 48,526 of JAIMBC010000004.1, read as the reverse complement.
CATCTCGGGATCGATACAAAGCACGAACGCACGACGCTTGCTAGCGACAACAACCGCCTTAACCTTCCCCTCTGCCTCGGCATCCGCCCACATGAGCAGGCCCCCTTGCTGATCGAACCACCAACTCTCGCCCGCAAGCTGGCCATCCTTGTATTCACCCAAAAACCGTAGCGTGCCCTCCGCACTGAGAATGGCACCCCAGCCGTGCAGCTTTCCATTGCGTACGTGGCCAATAAAGCTTGCGCTGTTGCCAGGATTGTCGCTGGCGAGAATCTCGACCCGCTGGCCGCAATCCGTTTGCGTTAGGTGAAAACGGATGGTTTGGAAGTCATACATTTGTTCCCAGAAGAGTGTCCAACCATTGTCCATGCGCAAGGGCGGGAAACGATCCAGGGCATTGGCCAGATCAATGGCGGCCAGCGCTGCCTCCAGCAGGGGGCCGAGAATGGGATCGGTCGGGGATGTCGGGCTGCGCGCGCCTGCCGATCCTGGCGGCGACCCAGGTGAAGCGCTGCTGCGATCGGGATCTTCGGCCTTGCCGGCCGGTGTGGAGCCGTCCTGCCCCGTGGCGTCCCCATGGGTGCCGCCTGGCGGTTCCGAAAGGCTGGGAAGTGCGCCGATCGGGCCCGCCTCCGAACCTTCACTGGGGAGGTGTTCTCCGGCCCCTTCCCTCTCGGCCTCGCGTGGCACACTGTCATGTGCCGCAAGAGCGACGAAACGCTCACGGAACTCGTCCAGCGGCTCGATGCTCTGAGAGCGGGCCGCGCGAAGCAGCCGAGCCAGGTCTGAAGCGGCAAGTATCAGGCAAGCGTCCCCCGCCCTGTCCCGCGTGAGAACGCACATGCCAACGAGCTGCTGGCGCTGATTCAATGCGATCGCACCAGCGGGGATGCTCTGCACAGCAACCTGTACCTCCCACAGGGGCTCCGTCTGATTTACCGGTGCTGTGGCGGGGCTGTCCTCCAAGGCGCCGCTCACACCGCTCGATGCCAAGCTGCTCCGACTCATGCCCAGCCAAGTGCCGGGAACCACCCGCAGCCCGCCGTTCGGCGGTTCGCACCACACCAGCCTGACGGTGGCTCCTCGGGCGGGCAGCCGTCCCACCATATCGAACGGTCGCACTGCCGCGCCGACAGCCGCCTCCGTGCTGCAAGCCACCAGTCGCAGCCCTGCATCCAACGCGACGCCGCCTTGGAAGAACACCGTTGCCCCCTGCGGCGTTCGCGCTCTCAGTGGAATGGCGTGTTCGCGTCCCCGCAGACAAAGTAGGGCCAGGCCGTCTGGCTGCACAAACGCGAGCGTGGTGTGTCCCGCCTGCTCGCCGGCCGTATCAACCAATTCAACCCAGGCCACGCCAGCCTGCCAATCGACATCGCTGCCCCCTGGAGTTGCGCGGAAGCCCGGTCCCGTCTGCCACAGGACCAGGGCCAGGATCGTCAAGCAGATGGACAAGGCGCCCATGGCCTTGGCTCGACGCGTGAGCTGCAGGCGAGGTGCGAGTTGGGGCAGAGACACGCCGCCTCGTTGCTGTGGCACTACTTTTGGAGGGAGAGCCGTAGTGTACGGCTGGGACGCTACGGTTGGCGGAGCAGGCCCTATCTTTGCCGCCGCAAAGGGGTTGCCGGCCAACTGATTCTGACCGGGCGTGCGATCCAGCGGCCCCTGGGGCGCCCCAGCGGCCGCGCAGCCGGGTGGCGAGGCTTGCGATACCAGTTCGGCAATAATCAGGTTGGAATTGGCGGCATCTCCGACGGTCTCATGTGGCGAGGAGATGAGCACGGCGGTTTGCGGCTGATCCGCCTGGCTGCTGGGGCTGGTCTCGCTGACGGTCTGCTGCGGGCTGTCTGGCAGGGTGATGCTGCCCCGCAGCAGGGCATCATAAGTGCGCTTGCGTTCGGCGTCGCGCAGGCAATCCCACGCTGTCGCCAGCTCACGTTCCAGGGTAGCGGCAGCGTCTTCGCGCTTGCCCACCTTGTACCTGCGCACCCGTTCGAGCCGTTCCAGGGCAGCCTGCTCAATGCGTGTCAGGTCGCTCTCGAAGGCCGCAAGTCCCAGCAAGTCATAGTGCGTGGGGGGCCGCCGGTGGGGCGGAATCTCCAACCATGCCAAGTAAGGGTCAAATTCGTCACTAGCCATCAGGACAGCCTGCCGAGGCCACGGGCACTTTCCTCCACGCACATGGTGCGGCCTAGGGCGCACCCCGCCCGAGCGGCCCCTCATGCACCCCAGAAAGCAGTCTACCCCGCCCCGGCGACAGCCGGCAAGACACCACGGTGCCGCCGGCACGGCGCGCCGCCTTGTGCCCGCCCCGCTTGCCATACGCGTGCCATTGGGTATCTGGCAGGCGTGCGGTATACTCATACGATGTCGCGTGTTTTAGAAGGCGAAGGCTAGCTGATGTTGCGACGGACCTTTTCAAGTTTTTGCTACGTAATGCTGCTGATCGCTGGGATCGCCTTCACCGTGACGGCCAGCGGCTATGCGATCCTGACAGTGCGGGCATCTCCGCAGTATCGGCAGGCGGTGGCTGGCAGGCCGCCATCTCGCACCGCGGCGTTTCTTTCTCGCCATGGAGACCGGATGTTGACGGCGGAGTTGGCCGTGCTGGTGGGGGCGTCGCTGGGGGCCGTGGCCGCACATGGAAGATGGCGGCGGCATGTTGACGACACGCCGAAGCTGCGGGGCGCGGCGGCGATGGCGTCGCCGCCGGACGCGCACGGCGAGGCAGGCAGAGAGCCCCCGTCTGTCGAGACGGGTGGGGCGCAGCCGGCGCGGTCGCGGGCACTCGCCGAGGGCGGCGAGCGGCGATAAGCTGGCACGATCCGTTGCCGTGCAGCCGGTCGAGAAGCCATGTCCAAGCATCCTGCCCAGGAAATCGAGGAGCTGCGGGAGCAGATCCGTTATCACGACAAGAAGTACTATGTCGACGCGGCTCCCGAGATCAGCGATCTGGAGTACGATCGCCTGGTTGAGCGCCTGAAGAAGCTCGAGGCCGCACATCCCGAGCTGGTCACACCGGATAGCCCCACCCAGCGCGTGGGAGATCAGCCGGTCAGCGAGTTGCCGCCGGTGGAGCATCGCGTACCGATGCTCTCCATCGACAACACCTATAGCCTGGAAGAGCTGCGTGCCTACGGCGCGAGGATCGCCCGCTTGCTGCCTGGCGAGAAGATCGAGTGGGTGGTCGAACTGAAGATCGACGGCGTGGCGGTCTCTTTGCTGTATGAGCGCGGGGTCCTGGTGCGGGGGGCGACGCGCGGCAATGGCCGTGTGGGAGACGACATCACGCACAACGTGCGCACGCTTGCCGACGTTCCGCTTCGCCTGCTGGGCAGCCGTGTCCCCGAGGAGCTGGAAGTGCGCGGCGAGGTGTACATGACCAACTCGGACCTCGTCCGCCTGAACGAAGAGCAGCAGCGCCGCGGAGAGCCTACTTTCGCCAACACGCGCAATGTGACGGCCGGCACGATTCGCCTCCTCGACCCCCGCCTCTGCGCTGCCCGCCGCTTGCGGATGTTTTGCCACGGCGTGGGCTACGCGCGCGGCCTGCACGCACGCACGCACATGGAGTTCCTCGAGGAGATCCGCGGCTACGGACTGCCTGTCACACCGCATGCCGCCCTGTTTCCAGATATCGAAGCGGCCATTGCGCACTGCGAGGAGCAGGTGGAGCGCCTGCACGAACTCGATTTCGAGATCGACGGGCTGGTGCTCAAGGTCAATCGCTTCGACCAGCGCGAGCGGCTGGGGGCGACCTCCAAGAGCCCGCGCTGGATGGTAGCCTACAAGTTCGAGAAGTACGAGGCCACCACCCGCCTGCTGCGGATCTCTGTACAAGTGGGCAAGACCGGCGCCGTGACGCCCGTGGCGGAACTCGAACCGGTCGAGCTGGCCGGCACCACGGTGAGCCGAGCCAGCCTGCACAATGCGGACGAGATCGCACGCAAGGACGTCCGGGAGGGCGACATCGTGGTGGTGGAGAAGGCCGGCAAGATCATTCCGCACATCGTGCGTGTGGAGCGGCATCTGCGCCGCGAGCCGCTGGCGCCCTATCACTTTCCGCGCACCTGTCCCGAATGCCATACGCGGCTGGTGAAGGACGAGGGCGGGGTTTACATCCGCTGTCCCAACCAGGAGTGTCCCGCCCAGCTCAAGGAACGGCTGCGCTACTTCGCCAGCCGCAACGCCATGGACATCGAGGGTCTGGGCGACAAGCTGGTGGATCAGCTCGTGGCGCGAGGCCTGGTGCGCCATGTCGCCGACCTCTACCGCTTGAAGCTGGAACAGCTCATGGAGCTGGAACGGATGGGCAAGAAGTCCTCCGAAAATCTGCTGGAGCAGATCGAACGCAGCAAGCAGCGGGGGTTGGCCCGCCTGCTGAATGCCCTGGCCATCCGGCACGTGGGGGCGCGGACCGCCTCCGTGCTGGCGGAGCACTTCCAGACCATGGAAGCCCTGGAACAAGCCAGCGTGGACGAACTGGCGGCCGTTCCCGAGGTGGGACCGGTGATCGCCCAGAGCGTGTATGACTTCTTGCATGGCGAGTTCGGCCGCCGCACCATTGCCGAGCTGCGGCACCTGGGGATCGACATGACCGTGCCCCGCCGCGCGAAGGGCAGCGCCCTGGCCGGCAAGACGATCGTGGTCACCGGCACCCTCCAACGATACAGCCGCGACCAGATCCATGAGTTGATTACCCAGCACGGCGGCAGGCCCGCCAGCAGCGTCTCTCGCCAGACCGACTTCGTCGTGGCCGGAGAGAAGGCCGGCAGCAAACTCGACAAGGCACGCGAGCTGGGTGTGCCCGTGCTGAGCGAAGACGAATTCGAGGCCCTGCTTGCCAAAGGCTAGGGGCAGGCCCCAGGGGCTGCTGGGCAGGTCCCACGTCTCGCTGCTGCTTGCCAAGGGCCCGCCTCCCGCGGCGCAGCGGGGGGTGCACTGCCGCTTGCCGACTCGGCGTGCGGCTTTACAGCGCGTGCCCGTGCCCGTATGGTACAGCCGTGATCTGCCTCCATGTGATTGCGAACAGGGCCGAGTATGACAGCGACTGCGAGCGACCATGTACTGCGAGCGGGCATGGTGGGCATGGGCATGATTTTCGATGAGACGTACCGCCCATTCTTTGAGCAGGTACATCGACATCCGTTGTACGATCCCGCGTTTGGGGTGTGCCGTGTTGAGCTGCGTGCCGTGGCCAGCCGCACGGGTACGCGTGCCGAGGCGTACCGCCGCAGCGCTGCCGGACGGGTAGCGGCCTTCGAGAGCTTTACCGAGCCGGACTCGGTGCAGAAGCTGCTGCGTGCGGGGGTAGACTTCGTCTGTGTGGCGACGCCCGACAACAGGCACTTCGCCGCCGCGCGCGCGGCGCTGGCAGCCGGCAAGCACGTGCTAATCGAGAAGCCGTCGGTGCTCTCCCTCGCGGAGCTGGATGAACTGGATCGGCTGGCGCGCCAGCAGGGCGTGCTTGCCAAGGTGGTGTACCACAAGCTGCTGGACCCCGATCACAAGAAGCTGCGCACCCTGGTGGCGGATGGAGAGTTGGTCCACGTCAATCACGGCTACTGTTCGCTCCTGGAGCCCAAGCAGATTGCGCAGAGCCAATTTGCGGAGTGGATTCGGGGCCGCAACCCCGGCACCTATGTGGCGGTGCACTACATCAAGTTGATCGATTTCACGTTCGGCGGGCGGCTGGCGAGCGTCGCTTGCACCGGCCAGCGCGGCCTTGTAGGACCGCCCAACGGCGATACGTGGGATAGCACCCAGCTCCGACTGGTTTACCGCTACCCTGACGGGCGCGAGGCGGCATTTGACATCCATACAAGCTGGGTTACGCCCGAGAACTTTCCCGGTTATGTCGAGCAAGAGGTGCAGTTCCGCTTCGACAACGGCGTGTGGAACGGGCACAGCCGCAAACGCGGGGTGGAACTGACAATCGAAGGCGTCACCCCGCTGGGACGAAAGATTACCATCAACAACCACTATAACGGCACATTTCTCGAGCCGTGGGGAGAGCGGTCGCAGCGAGGCTACGGAGTCGAGGTGCTGGAGCGCTTTGCACGAGAAGTGGCGCATGTCGAGTTCGGCGGGCCAGCCGCTGAGCGCCCGGCACGGCTCGAAGCTGCCAGGGCCCTGGCATACAACGACCTCTCCGCCGACCGGCAGACCGTGGCCGCTGTGCAGGCCATGGAGGCCATTCTGGCCCAGCACGCCGCGGGCATTCCCAACTGTGTGGCGGTGGTGGATCACCCGGCGGGAGGTCTGGTGCTGTTGCGTCCCGGTGGGGCAGAGCCACAGGTTCTGTATGCGGGGACCGTCTAGCTGGCGCAGAGGGGGGCACGCGGCTGGCCGCCCAAGGCGGCCTGAAACGAAGGTGCCGGCCAGCGATCGGGGCGGGCTGTCGATGCCGTGTCGTTCGGAACCGACCCAGCAGAATCCTGCTGCCAGACCGCGGTCTCACATCTGGCTTGCGAGCGGCGGGACGGCCGGCCACTGATGGGCGTCCGTACACCCTGCCTGCCGTTGGCTGTGGTAGCGTCTATCCAGTAGGACCAGTCGACGCGGCAGGGGCGCCGCAGGGCGTTGCTTCATCCCCTCGTGCTGTCGGGCCGCATCTGGCGGCCGAGCAGTCGCGCCTTGGTGCGGGTGGGCCGCGGTGCTTGCGGCGGGACGAGCAGCCGCCGAGCTACCGTGTTAGCGGTAAGCGAACGACGGTTGACACCTCATCGTAGTTTGAGTACAGATAAGTAGTTTGCGTTTTCCTATCAACCGTTTGATGCACATCAGGCCCATTCAGCGCCGGCGATCATACTCCCCCAGGCGGTGCAGCCGCTGGCTGCGCGTGCTGGCGGTGCTGCTCTCGTTAGGGCTGCTGTGCGGCGGATTTTCCCAGCCGACACGCATGTGGCTGGAGCAGGAGGAAGGCGCTGTTCTGGTGGATAGCAAGAAGCACAAACCGCGGGAGGCGGTGCCGCAGCGGAGCGCGCGGCGGCTGGGGCACACCTGGCAGGTAGTCTCAGGGATAGGAGTCCCGTGGGAGATGCCGATCTCGAGTGCTTCTCGTGCGGCTGGTCTTCTCGTGTGCGTTGCTGTCGGGAAGGTTCGAGCCGGCAGCGGTGTTCCCCTGCGCTGCTAATCCAAGTTTGGGGCAGCCTACAGCGGCGCGGCGGCCGATGTGGCAATTTCGCCCCGGTCCGCCTGTTCCAGGCATTCGTGGGAACTTGGTGCCCACCTAGGCGGCCAGCGGCTGAGCGCTAGCCTTTTGCACTCGGTCCATAGAGCGCAGGTTCGGCGAACGCAGAGCGGGCTGGTGTGTCCTCGCGGTAGAACATCGCAGCAGTGGGTCACCCGGTATGCAAGTAGGACCATACCATGCAAAAGCTGATCGAAGGCATCCATCGATTCCAGTGCGAACTGTTCCGCTCGCAGCGCGAGTTCTTTGAGCGTTTGGCGGAGGGCCAGCGCCCCTTGGCGCTGTTCATCACCTGCTCCGACTCGCGGGTGAATCCGAACCTGATCACGCAGACCGAGCCGGGGGAGCTGTTCATCATGCGCAACGCGGGGAACATCGTGCCTCCATATGGCGTAGCGGCGGGGGGCGAGGCGGCGACGATCGAATTCGCTGTCGCCGAACTGGGCGTCAAAGACGTGATCGTGTGCGGCCATTCCCGCTGCGGAGCCATGAACGCCCTGTTGAACTTGCGCTTGGTGGAGCATCTGCCAGCCGTGCGCCAGTGGCTGACGCATGCCGAAGCAACCCGGCGGATCATGTGCGAGAAATACGGCGATCGCACGGGAGAAGCGGCGCTGACCACGGCCATCGAAGAAAACGTGCTGGTGCAGCTTGAGAATCTGCGCACCCACCCCAGCGTGGCTTCCGGCCTGGCCAGGGGACAGCTCAAGCTGCACGGCTGGGTCTACAAGATCGAAACGGGAGAGGTGTTTGCCTACCAGCCGCAGCAAGGGCAGTTCCTGTCGATCGATTCCGCCTTTACCGTGCCCTTGGCGGCCGGCGCAGGCACCCACGAACATCCGATCTAACCTCAGGGTTGCGCCGCACCTCGTGGCGGGTAGCAGCCGCGGGGCCGCCGCACGGCCGCATCATCGTGAAGCCAAGGGCGCCGAAGATGTCCGACAACCACGCTGGCAAAACCATCTGGGGCACGGCTCAGCAGGATCTGTTGGCGTCGTTGGTGGTGTTCCTGGTAGCGCTGCCGCTGTGCATGGGAATTGCCATTGCCAGCGGCGTGCCGGTTGAGGAAGCCGCGGCGGTTGGAATCATTACGGGGATCGTGGGCGGGGTGGTGACGGGTGCGCTCGCCGGCTGTTCCTTGCAGGTGAGTGGCCCGGCCGCCGGCCTGGCCGTGCTGGTGAGTCAATACTGGACCCAGATGGATCGCACCAGTTTCGCCCTGGTGGTCTTGCTGGCCGGCACCATGCAAGTGGTGTGCGGCGCCTTGCGGTTCGGCCAGTGGTTCCGCGCGGTATCCCCGGCCATTGTGCAGGGGATGCTCTCGGGCATTGGCGTGTTGATTCTCGCGTCTCAATTGCACGTGATGGTGGATGATAGGCCTCCCGGCTCGGGCCGCAGTTTCGGGGGCATCATCAACCTGGCGACCGTTCCCGTGGCCGTCTACAAGGGGTTGACCCAGGGCCCTCACTATCCCGCCGCGCTGGTCGGCGTGTTGACCATCGTGTCGGTGGTTTCGTGGTCCTGGTTGCGTCCCAAGCGGCTGGCGATGGTTCCCGCGCCTCTGATCGGGGTGGGCGTGGCGACCGTGTCGGCCCTGATTTTGGAGAGCTTCGGCCTGGACCCCAAGAATATCCACCTGCCGGACAAGTTAGCCACCGTGATTCATGTTCCAGACCTGTATGACGAGGCACGTCAACGGATCGAGCTGGCCCCGCTGTTGAGTCGTTCGGTATGGATAGCAGCGGTGACGCTTGCCTTCGTGGCCAGTGCCGAATCGCTGTTGACGGCCGTGGCCGTGGACTCCATGCAGCAACACGCCCCTCGGACGAATCTGGAACGCGAGTTGGTGGCCCAGGGTGCGGGCAACATCGTGTGCGGCCTGCTGGGCGTGCTGCCGATCACTGGCGTGATTGTCCGTAGTACGGCGAATGTGCTGGCAGGGGCGCGGACACGCCTGTCAACCATTTTGCACGGGGTGTGGCTGCTGGTGTTCGTGGCGGTCTTTCCCAACGTGCTGCTGCATGTGCCGGTTGCCAGTCTGGCCGCGATTCTCGTCTACACCGGCTGGAAGCTGATGAGGCCGCGGACCGTGCTCGAGCTGGCACGCTTCGGCCGAGGCGAGGTGCTGACCTACCTGGGAACGCTAACGGTGGTGGTGGTGGTCGACTTATTGACGGGCCTGGTGGTCGGCTTCGGACTGGCCGTGGCACAACTGCTGTACCGGTTCAGCCACCTGGAAATCCAGCTCGATACGGACCCGGCACGCCAGCGCAGCGTGCTGCGGTTGCAAGGGGCCGCGACGTTCCTCAAATTGCCCAAGCTGGCCGCCTCGCTGGACCAGGTGCCTCCAGGCAGCGAGCTGCACGTCAACCTGGAAGGCCTCTGGCACATCGACCACGCCTGCCTCGACTTGCTCATGAACTGGGAAGAGCAACAAAAGGCTAACGGCGGTGCCCTCGTCATCGATTGGGAGCGCTTCACTGCCCGCTTCCAACCGTCGAACGGGAATGGCCCCCCTCCCTTGCCTGCCCCGCCAGCCCCTGCCCCCGAAAGCAAGGTGAAGAGTTAGACCCGGCCGCGCATGCACAACAACGCGCATTCATAACCATGCGCTGAGCATGCGCGCCGATGGCACGGGCACAGTCTGCAAGTCAACCAGCCACCAAGGGCAGCCTCAGGGGCAGCGGGGGCATGCGCACTGAGAGCACCGGCACAGTCTGCCAGTTTTTCGCAAAGCCCCCGCCGCTAATAGTCGATGTTGCACATGATGGGGAGCGGACCGCCTGATGAACGCGGTTTGCCGTTGCAGAACTCCCATCTTGCCGGCCTTTGCAGCCCGGCGCTTTCACAAGAGCTTTCGGGGCAGACGCGGTGCTGTTCAGGGACCAACGCTGCCCTGGCGTACAAAACAGAATCCTGGGGGTGTGGGGATGATCGACCCGCAGCAGATACTGGCGGAGGCCAACAGGCACTTCGATGCCGACGAGCTGGATGCTGCCGAGCGGCTGTACCGGCAGCTTCTGGCCCTGGAGCCGGCGAACAGCGGCTTGCTGAGGATCCTGGGGGTAATTGCCCGCAAGCGGGGGCAAATGGAAGAGGCCTTGCGGCTGCTGCACGCGGCGGCGCAGGCGGACCCTGGCCAGCATCTCAATGACTTCGAGCTGGGCACCACGCTGGTCAAGCTGGAGCGTTTCGAGGAGGCCCTGCCGCACTTTTTGCGAGCGGTGGAGAAGGCGCCGCACTTCCAGCCGGCGGTGATCAACATGGGTGCGGTGCTGGAGCGTTTGGAGCGGATCGAGGAGGCCCTGCCCTGGTGCGAGCGGGCGTTGGAGTTGAATCCCAACTGCCACATCTCGCATTACAACCTGGGCAATGTGCTGCGGGAACTGGGCCGCTTTACCGAGGCGGACCGGCATTTTGTCCGGTCGATCGAGCTGTGTCCCGATTCGGCGAAGGCGCATTGGAACCGTGCCTACTGTCATTTGGTACAGGGCCGCTATCGCGAGGGATGGGAGGAATACGAGTGGCGGGAGGCAGCCGGCGAGGTCTCGATCGACCGTTACACGCAGCCGCGGTGGGATGGTTCTCCGCTGGCGGGCAAGACCTTGCTGGTTCACGGCGAGCAAGGGCTGGGAGACGAGATCCTGTTCGCTTCATGCGTGCCGGACGTGATCAGTCAGGCGGCGCGGGTGATCCTGGTGTGCGATCCGCGGCTAAGGCCGCTGTTTCATCGCAGCTTTCCTCAGGCTGTGGTCTACGGCTGGCAGCGGCTGAAGGACTGGACCCCGGCGCCCATCACGGAGCAGGTGGACTGGCAGATTCCCTCCGGCAGCCTGCCCTTGTACTTGCGCCCTACGGCCGAGAGTTTTCCGCAGCGAGAGCGATACCTGGTGCCGGATCCGCAGCAAGTGGAGCACTGGCGTCGGCGGCTTGGCGCATTGGGGCCCGGTTTGGCGGTGGGCATTTCCTGGCAGGCGGGCGGCCAGCCGGTCGAACGCCGCAAGCGCAGCATGTCTTTGGCGCAATGGCAGCGGCTGTGCCGGGTGCCTGGTACCAAGATCATCAGTCTTCAGTATGGCGAGCGGCACGACGAACTCGAGGCGGCGCGGCGAGAGCTGGGTCTGACCATCCACCAATTCGAGGACTGCGACCCCCTGATTGATTTGGACAGCTTTGCCGCCCTGATCGCCGCATTGGACCTGGTGATCTCCGTGGGAAATGCCACCGTGCACCTGGCCGGCGCCGTGGGGGCGGAAGCGTGGACGTTGTTGCCGCTGGTACCCTCATGGCGCTGGCTGAGTGCCACCGAATACAGTCCCTGGTACTCCAGCGTGCGGCTGTTCCGCCAGCCGCGTCGCGGGGCATGGGAGCCCGTGCTGGCGCAGGTAACGCAGCTTCTCTACCAGCGCGCCGTGGGCTCGAGCGAGAACTTCTTCGTTCACACCGACCATGGACCACCCTCTGGCGCCGAAGTGCCAACCGGGACGACGGTTGCTCTACCTTCGCCCGTGAAGCCACCGGAACAAGCCGCCTTTTCTCGCGTGGCACGCTCCGGGGAGGTGCTTGAACAGGCCGTGCAGCTCTTCCGCGCCGGCCGCCTCGCAGAGGCCGAACGGTTGGCCCGCGAAATCCTGGATCATACGCCGCGGAACTTCGACGCCCTGCATTTGCTGGGCACCGTGGCCCGCGCACAAGGCAAATTCGACCTGGCCATTCGCTCCCTGCGTCGGGCTCTGGCCATCAGTCCCCAAGAGCCTATCCTGCTTTGCGAACTCGCCGCGGCCCAGGCCGCACAAGGCGAGCTGGCCGCAGCCGTCCACTCCTACCTGAATGCCCTGGAGCTGACGCCAGATTCTCCCGAGATCCTGCTCAGCCTGGGCAAGCACCTCTGGCAAATGGGTCACGCCGCCGAGGCCCTCCGCTGCTATCACACCGCGCTGGCATTCAGGCCAGACTATGCCAAGGCCCACAATGCCCTGGGTGTCGCGCAGCTTGAGGCCGGCATGTACCCCGAGGCCACGGCCAGCTTCCTGCGCGCCTTGAGTAGCGAACCCACGTACTTTGCTGCCCACAACAATCTGGGCCGCGCCCTCGAACTGGGCGGCTATTCCGAAGAGGCCCTGCTGGCCTATCGCCGTGCGCTCGCCATCTCTCCAGATTGTGAGCCAGCCCGGTGCAATCTGGTAAAGCTGCTCTGCCGGCTAGGCCGCAGCCAGGAGGCGGAGGAGCTTGTACGGCATGCCCATCGTGCGAGACGCGCCCAGGCCCCTCATGCCGCGCCCTCTCCCGTTCCCCTGGGCATTACTGCCGCCAGGCAGCAAGGTGGTACTGCAGCCGCCTCCCCCAGTGGAAACATGGCCGGCACGCTGCCGCCGATCGTGGCGGCGCTGGGTCCCATGGCATCGAACGTGGCGGCACCTAACGTGCCGGCTGCCAGCGGCGATGGTTCGGCTCCGTCCCCGCTGGGAGATCCGTCCCGTGCCTCGTCGGCAACGGGCCCTCACGCTGCACCGCACTTTGGACTGCCAGGAGTTCCCCTCGCCAGTCCCCCCTCTCAAGGTGCCAATCCATGACGCAGGCATCGGCAGCCGACCAGCTTACTGTCTGGCAGGCCGAGGCACGGGCCGCACTGGAGGCGGGAGCGTTCCAGCGAGTCCAGGAGCTGTGTCGCGCCATCTTATCGCAAGCCCCCGAGCATCCCGCGGCGCTGCAACTGGCTGGGCTGGCGGCCCAGCAGCAGGGCAGGCATGAGGAGGCTTTGGGCTGGCTCGATCGAGCCGTGGCGGCGGCCGAGGGAAATGGCATCTTGCGGTTCACGCGCGCGGGCATCCTGCGCAAGCTGGGCCGGTTGCAAGAGGCGCTGTGGGAATACCAGCGCGCGGTAGCTCTCGTTCCCCAGTTCCAGCCGGCATGGACCAATTTGACGGCCGTGCTGCAAGACCTGGAGCGCTATGAGGAGGCCCTGCCTGCGGCGCAACGGGCCGTCGAGCTTGACCCACAGTGCCCCATCGCCCAGTACAATCTGGGCCACGCATATGCCGAACTGGGCGAGCCGTGGCGAGCGATCGAGCATTACGAACGCGCTGCGGCCCTGGCGCCTGATCATCTGGTGGCGCGGTGGAACCTGGCCGTGTGCCGCTTGCTGACGGGAGACTTTGAACGCGGCTGGCCCGATTTCGAGCTGCGCGTGGCCGCCTCTCAGGTGCATCACGACCTTTATCCCCAGCCGCGCTGGCAGGGCGAGCCATTGGAAGGCAAGACGCTGCTGGTGCATCCCGAGCAGGGCATTGGGGACGAGATCCTCTTTGCTTCATGCCTCGAAGACGCTATCCGCTGCGCCGAGCGGGTGGTCCTGGTGTGCGAGCCGCGGCTGGCAACCTTGTTCGCCCGGTCGTTTCCCACTGCGGGGGTCTACGCCTGGCAGAGACGGAACGACTATCTTCCGCCAAACTTGCCGGAACGGATCGACGTGCAGGTCCCGGCCGGCAGCCTGCCCTTGCACTTTCGCCGCCGCCGCGACGCCTTTCCGCGGCGTGCACGCTACCTGGTCCCTGATCCCCGTCAGGTAGAGCACTGGCGGCAACAGCTTGCTCGGCTGGGGCCGGGCCCCTACGTGGGGCTTTCCTGGCTGGCGGGCGGCAAGCCGGCCGAAAGCCGCCGCCGCTCCATTGCGCTCGTTCGCTGGCGAGAAGTGCTGGGCCTGCCAGGGCTTTGCTTCATAAATCTGCAATACGGCGACGCGACACCCGATCTCGAGGCGGTGCGTTCTCTTGGCTACGTGGTCCATGACCTGCCCGAGGTCGACCCGCTGGTGGATCTGGACGGCTTTGCCGCCTTGCTGGCCGCACTGGACCTGGTGGTTTCTGTGGGCAACGCCACGGTCCACCTGGCAGGGGCTGTGGGCGTGCCCACGCTGGCGCTTTTGCCCGTGGCGCCAAGCTGGCGCTGGCTTCAAGAGGGCAGCGAGTGCCTGTGGTATCGCAGCGTGGAACTGTTGCGGCAAGCCCGTGGAGAGCCGTGGGAGGCAGTCCTCTCTCGGGCAGCCGGGGCCGTGTGTGAGAGGCTGAGGCTCTCCAAGCAGCAAGCTACTGGAGTGCGTGCGGCGTCTGTCGAGATAGCTGGGAAGCTGCACGGGCAGCTTCTCGGGGCACACTTTCGGCCGGAGGGGGGGCGTGCGGAGGAGCTGTCTACCAGGACGTATCCTCTACCAGGGTCAGCGAACAATGGTGGTGATCCGCAGCCGGCGGCTGCGCAGGCAGGTACCAACGGCGCGGTTTCTGCCCCACAGGCACCCCATCAGGAAGCGTGCCTGCACAAGCCCCCTGTCGATGCGGACGTACAGCGCTGGTTGACGGCGCTGGAAGTACCCAGCGAACAGGCCGTGGGGGAGGCTATGGCGGCGGCCATCGGCTGGCATCGGCAAGCGGAGTTCGAGCGTGCGGAGGCGGTGTATCGCGCTGTGCTACGCATTGCGCCCCGCCATCCGGATGCGCTGCATTTACTGGGCGTGCTGTTGCGCCAGACGGGCCGTGTGCAGGCCGCGGTTGCGTCGCTGCGGCGTGCGGCGGCGATCGCGCCGCAAGCGGCGGTGATTCATTACAACCTGGGTTCGGCCCTGCTGGACGCCGGCCGGCTGGAGGAGGCCGCTGAGTCCTTCCACCTGGCACTGCGGCTGGAGGATGGCCTGATCGAGGCGTACATCAACCTCGGGGCAGTCTACCGGCTGCAAGGCAAGCTCGATGATTCGCTGGCCATGTTGCAGCGGGCCTGCGCGCAGGATCCGAATAGGGTGGAGTGCTGGTTGAACCTTGGGCAAACCCTGCGCGCCGCCGGCCAAGCCGAAGATGCGGAGCGTTGCCTGCGCCGTGCACTCGAGCTGGCACCAATGCATGTCCCCACGCTGGAAGAGCTGGGTGCGTTCTTGATCGAGCAGGGCCGGCCCGCAGAGGCGTGTAGCTATCTGGACGCGGCACTCCGCTGTGTCCCCAACCGGCCTGCGGCATGGAACCACAAGGCCATGGCGCTGCGTGCCATGGATCGCCTCGACGAGGCGCTGGCCTGTGGCCGGCGCGCACGTGAACTGGCTCCACACTCATTCGAGATTCTTGCCAACCTGGCAGGCTTGTACGACAGTGCCGGGCAGCTTGCCGAGGCCGTCGCCTGCTACCAGCAGGCGCTAAAGCAGCGACCGCGGGCACCCGAAGTGCTCGCCAATCTGGGATTCGCGCTGGCACGTCTGGGCCAGGACGCGGAGGCGCTTGCATGCTATGACCAGGCCCTCGACATCTGGCCAGACTATCCCTTGGCGCACGCCAATCGAGCGATGACGCTGTTGCAGCTTGGCAGATATCGCGAAGGCTGGGAGGAGTATGAATGGCGTTGGAAGTGCCAGCACTCCGCCTTGCCGCGCGCCCGGCTTACGGCACCTCTCTGGCAGGGCGAGCCGCTGGACAACAAGACGTTGCTTGTCCACGGGGAGCAGGGGCTGGGGGATGAGATCATGTTCGCCACCTGTTACCCGGACGTGATCGCGGCGGCGCGTCACGTCGTGATCGCCTGCGATCCCCGCCTCCGCGCCATCTTTGCCAGGTCCTTTCCGTCTTCCACCGTGCTGGCGATCCCCCGCGGCAGCGAACACGAGTGGTCCGGCCCGCGCGAGCCGGCCATCGACGTGCAGATCCCCGCCGGAAGCCTGCCGCGCTTTCTACGGCCAAGCTGGGAGAGCTTCCCCCGCCAGCACCGCCTGCTGCATGCGGACCCGCGGCGGCTGCACGTCTGGCAGCAGCGGCTGTGCGCATTGGGACCGGGCCTAAAGGTCGGCATCGGATGGCGCGGCGGCTGGAAGGCCGTCGATCGAAAACTGCGTTCCACAGCCCTGGAAGATTGGCGACCCATCCTCAGCGTACCCGGCGTGCACTACGTTTGCTTGCAGTACGATGCCACCCCGGACGAGGTCGCGGACTTAAGCGAACGGCTGGGGGTACCGATCCATTGGTGGCCCGACCTCAATCCGATGCGCGAAGTGGACGGCTGGGCAGCTTTGATCGCCGCCCTGGATCTGGTGGTGTCTGTCGGGAATGCGGGCGTCCACCTGGCTGGCGCGCTGGGCGTGCCGACGTGGAACTTGTTGCCGCACAGGGGCGGCTGGCGTTGGCCTCTACATGGTCAGGACTCTGGCTGGTACGCCAGCGTGCTATTGTTCAGGCAGCCGGCGCCGGGCGACTGGCGAGGTCTGTTTGTGCGGGTTGGTGAAGAGTTGCTCAAGCTGTCGGCTCGGTGGGCCGATCCACGAGCGAAGCGGCAGAGCATGTGGTGCGTCGACGAGAATAGCGCCTTGGTCGGTTGACGAGGGATGGGACGAATCCAAGCGACGGTAGGCCTGGTAACGGGTTTGCCGATCGAAGAGACGGTGAACAAGCTGATTGCCATTCAGGCGCGGCCGCGCGACCTGTTAGCGCAGCGTACGCGCCGGCTTGAAGATCAGCGTTTGGCCATCACGCAACTCACCGCGAACCTCATCGCCCTGCAAGTCACGACCACGCGGTTGGCCGCAGCAAGCCTGTACACGGCGCGCGCAGCCTCCAGCAGCGATGCGGCGGTCTTGGCCGCCACGCTTTCGGGAGAACCTCCGGAGGGGACTTACGCCTTCACGCCGCTCGCCAAGGCGCAGGCCCAGCAGTGGCAAAGCGCGCCGCTGGCCAGCCGCACCGCGGCACTGGGCGGGGGCACGCTGTCGCTGCGCTTTGGCGGATTTGTCGATACGCCCATCCAGCTCGATCTGCTCAACGGCGGCCAGGGTGTGGCACGGGGCAAGCTGCGCATTACCGACCGATCTGGTGCAAGCGCCGTAATCGATCTGACAGCCGCCCGCAATATCGACGACGTGCTGCGTGCTATTAACAGCCAGACCGCCATCAACGTGCGTGCTGAGACCGTCGCAGGGCGCATCCGGCTGCTCGATCTCACAGGCCAGTCTTCGGCCAACCTGAGCGTGCAGGAAGTCGATGGCGGCACCACGGCGGCCTCCCTGGGGCTGGCCGGCATCAATGTGGCAGCCAGCCAGGCCACGGGCGAGAACGTGCTGCGCCTGTTCGATCTGCTGCCCCTCACCGCACTCACCGACGGCCGCGGCACTCGCTTCGACCCACTGCTGGCGGATCTGCGGATCACCTTCCGCAACAACAGCACGCCGCTGGAGATCGACTTCCACCGGACCGCCTCCGGCTCGGAATCCCCTCCCACGCCAGAGCGAACCCTGGGCGACGTCCTCGCCACGCTCAACCAGGCCGATCCTGCGCGCCTCCGCGCCAGCTATGATGCCGAATCTCAGCGGCTGGTGCTGGAAGATCTGACGACGGACGCCGGCGGCACCTTCGCCGTCGAGGAGATCAACGGCTCCTTCGCCGCGCGCGACCTGGGGATCAATACAACGGCCGCCGGCAACACCATTACTGGCCGCAGGCTCCTCTCCGGCCTGAAAACAACGCTGCTGGCCAGCCTCGATGGCGGCAAGGGCCTCTCCGGCCTCGGCCAGCTCGACCTGCAAGACCGCAGCGGCGCTCAGGCCACCATCGATCTGGCCACGGCCGATACGCTCGACGATGTCATCGCCGCCATCAACGGCGCCGGCATCGGACTTGCCGCACGTGTCAACGCGGCGCGCAACGGCATCCTCGTCGAAGACACCACCGGCTCCACCGCTGCTCCACTGGTCATCGCCAACGCCGACGCGACCCAAACCGCCGACCGCCTGCAACTGGCCGTCAATGCCGCCGTCTCCAGCAAAAACAGCGGCAACCTGCGGCGGCAAGTCGTCAGCGAAGCAACCCCCCTTGCCAGCCTGCACGCTGGGGCTGGCGTCGCCACGGGCACGCTGCGCATAGCCGATACACTGGGTGCTTCCGCCACGCTGCAGGTAACCAGCAGCCACAAGACCGTGGGAGACGTGCTGAAGGCCATCAAGTCCCTCGGCCTGGCCATTGATGCCCGTATCAACGACGCCGGCGACGGCATTGCCCTGGTCGATACGGCCCACGGATCACAGAACCTCACTGTCAGCGAAGGCAACAGCACCACCGCGAGAGACCTTCGCCTGCTCAATGCCCCCGTGCAAGTCGATATCGAGGGCACGCCCACGTGGGTCATCGACGGCTCGACAACGTTGCAGATCGCCCTCAACGCCGCCGACTCGCTCAATACACTGGTCGAGAAGATCAACGCCGCCGCGCTCGGCGTTTCCGCCACCGTGATCAACGACGGCTCGCCCGTCACGCCGTACCGCCTGGCACTCTCCAGCCCGCGCACCGGCCTGGCGGCCGCACTGAGCATCGACAGCTCCATCACCGGCCTCTCCTTCACCGAAACCGCCGCCGCCCGCGACGCCCTGCTGCTGTTCGGCACACCCAACTCGAACGCACAGGGCCTGCTGCTCGCCTCTGCCACCAATCAGTTCGCCGAAGTACTGCCCGGCCTGTCGTTAGAGGTCAAACAGGCAACCGGCACGCCCATCACCGTGACGGTAAACAGGGAGGACAAGCCGCTGGTGGACGCCTTGCAGGCCATGGTCGATACCTACAACCGCCTGCGCGCCAAGCTCAAGGAGCTGACAGCCTACGACGCCACCACCAACACCTCGGCCCTGCTTCAGGGCGACGCGGCATTGCTGCGCGTGGAAAGCGACCTGGTGCGGCTGCTGGCAGGCCGCATCGGCAGCGGCAGCCTCACCACGCTGGAAAACGTGGGATTGAGCCTGAATGATAAGGGCGAACTGGCCCTCGATGCCACACGGCTCAAGACCGAGTTTGCCCGCAACGCCGAGGCAGTCAAACAGCTTTTGGCCACACCCGCCACCGGCGCGAGCGATCGCTTCAAGCAAGTGCTGGACTCTCTCGTGGCAGCAGGGAACTCCCTGCTGGTCAACCGGGCGGCAGCCCTCGGCCAGACCATCCAGCAAAATGAAGCTCGACTGGCCTTCATGGACGAGCGGCTGGAGGCTGCGCGGCAGCGGCTGCTCCGAGGATTTCAGCGTGCCGAACTGGCCGTCGCGCGCATGCAGAGCACGCAGTCCGCACTGGCTAGCCTGCAACAGCTTGCCGACTCGTTCAACACACGTCGAACCCTGCGCGTCTGAATTCACACTCGTATCTGTTGGGTACTGGGATTTGCCATGGCCGCACATCTGCACAATCGTGACTATTTGGCAACAGAAGTCCTTACCGCGCCGCCGCAAAAGCTGCGGCTGATGCTGATCGAGGCCGCCATCAGGTACATCACTCGGGCACGCACCTCCTGGAGCGAGGGACGCACCGAGGAGGGGGGCGAGCTGATCTTGCGTGCCCAGGACGTGATCGGGGAGTTGCTTGGGGCGCTCAAGCCGGACGCCAGCTCGGAACTGGTGCGCAACGTGGCCGCACTGTATGTGTTCGTGTTTCGCGCCCTGGTAGACGCACATGTGCGCCGCGACGCAGCACGCCTGGAAGATGCGCTGCGCGTCCTGCGCATCGAGGCCGAGACCTGGCGGATGGTGTGTCGGCAACTTGCAGAGGACCAGGCGCCGGCCGCGTCCAGCAGCCCTCAAGGACCAGAGCCCGCCGAGGTGGCCGCCGCCACCTCCGCCGTTCCCCAAACTCTCCCTCCACCTTCCTCAGGGCCTGCCCAGACGCCATCCATACCAACACCCCACGTGGCCGCGGCTCACCCCCAGCCCAGCCCGCGTGCGGCGCCGTTCTCGGCCTACGACATGCCGGGCGCAACGCGCTTCTCGGCAACTGGTTAGTCTCCCGGCCGATGGCCGAGGCTACACGCCCAGACTGGCAAAGCTGCCCAACGGCCCGAAAGCAGATCACGCCCACACAGAGCCGGCACTGGCAGGACCCTTGCCACGTCTCGCGGGCACTGAGTCCCACAACCATCTCCTGCTGGCCAAGCGGCCCGCACAGGGACGGCACGAGCCTGGAACCGTCATCCCCTGGGATGGACCGTGCAATTGTTTGCACCATCGTCATCGCCACGGTGCGAACCCCCGTCCCAGCGGATGGCCCCACGCGGTTGCTGGCTCCGCACACGAAGAACTGCCTGTGCGCTCGGAGGGGCCGCGCAACGTATTTGTGTGGCCCGCAGCGTCTTGCCCTGGCAGGATTTGCGCGTATGATGGCCGGCGACGAGGACGCACGCTGTACTGCTAGTTTGGTTGTCAGATCTCGTGCGGGCTGCCGCCGCACGCGACGGCAGGCAAGGTGCGGAGTTTTGGCATGCGCCGCCCGTGGCGCGTAACAGATGCGGCGCAATGCAGGAGATTCGAGAATCGAGATGAGCATCTGGCGAGCGAGATGCCTGGCGGCCGCGCCTTGGCTGTGCTGGTTGTGCTGGTCTGCCCTGGCGGCCGCAGAGGATTGGCCGCGCTGGCGGGGGCCTCGTGGAGACGGCACGTGGCAGGGGCCGCGGCTGCGTGAGACCTGGCCGGCAGAGGGGCTGCGCGTCTCTTGGAGCGCAGCATGCGGCGGCGGCTATGCCGGCCTGGTGGTAGCGGACGGCCGGTTGTATGTCTTTGATCGGCTGACCGAGCCGGAGCAGGTAGAGAGGCTGGTCTGCCGAGATGCCTCCAGCGGCCAGGTACTGTGGCAACAGGCATATCACGCGGACTATGAGAAGCTCGACTACGGCAACGGCCCGCGTGCCGCTCCCACCGTGCACGACGGTTCGGTCTATACCCTGGGAGCGGTAGGACACATCAGTTGCTTCGATGCCAAGAGCGGTACTCTCCGCTGGCAGTATGATGCGCGGCGCGAGTGGGGGGCCGTGGTGCCCGAATGGGGCTTTGCCGCCAGTCCGGTGATTTGGAAGGATCTGGTCATCCTCCACGTAGCGGCACAGCCTGATGGTTGTTTGCTGGCACTCGACTGCCGCACGGGCCGAGAGGTGTGGCGATCCGGTGCCGATCCGGCAGGCTATGCCACGCCCATCATCATTCCGCGCGGCAGCGGCAGCCAGCTCGTGGCCTGGACGCCCCAGCACGTGCTGGGGCTCGACCCGGATTCCGGCCTCATGCAATGGCAGATCCCCTACCCCGTTACCTACGGCGTTTCCATTGCCACGCCCATCCACGCCGAGGGTATGATCTTTGTCAGCGGCTATTGGGAGGGAGCCAAAGCGATCGATCTGGGCGACGCACCTCAACAGGCCGAGCTGCGCTGGGAGGACGACAAGAAGCTGCGCGGCCTGATGTCTCAACCCCTCTACCGCGAAGGCCACGTCTATCTCCTCGACAAGGGGCTCGGACTGACCTGCTTTGAATTGGCCACGGGCCGCAAACTCTGGGACGACCGGCACCGCATGACGCCGCGCGACCGCAATCCCCAGGCCACCCTGGTGTGGACAGGGCACGAGGACCAGGTGTTGGTACTCAACGCCAACGGCGAGTTAATCCTCGCTCGCTTTGCACCCACAGGGTACGCAGAACTGGCGCGTACCTCACTCGTCGGACCGACGTGGGTCCACCCCGCCTATGCCGGCAGGCACGTGTATGCCCGCGATGCAGAGCGTGTCCTGTGCGCAGAGCTGCCCACGGTCGAGTGAAGTTTGCGGCATACCGAGGATGGCTGAACGCCGTGCGCTGGCTGTCCGCCCCCAGGCTGCGATCTCGATTCACCGAGTACGGGCAGGCCATGCAGGCCCCGGGCGGCAGCCGGTCCAGCATGGGCATGGGTCGCACATCGTACCAGGTGGCAGCGATCGCTGGAGAGGGAGGACGCGGCGGCAGGGTGCAAGGCTTGCGGGCGCGGTGTGGTGCACGGCTACGGCAGGCGAAACACAGATTGCTGGATGACCAGCATCGTCATGACACGTAGGCTGACGTGTAGCGGCGGGCCGAGGATTTCTCTGGCCAGCCGGTGGGGTTCACTGCCGGGGCACCAGGCATGCCGCAGCAGGACGCGTGCGCCGGGCGCGGCAACACGGCGGATCTCCCACAAGGCGGCGGGCCGCAAGGGTGTCCGCTCCACAATGATGGTCTGCACCGAGCCGGCTGGCAGAGGAATGCACTCTGCCCGACCGGGAAGCCAGTTGGGGATAGGGTGCCCGCGCAGCGGCCCGCAGGTTCGCCAGCGGCGGGGATTCAGATTCCAGGCGCCACGATAGCGGCCTTCTCCGCCAATATCGAGCAGCAGGCGCGAGGCGGGCGGAGCGCGCCTCGCCTGTGGCCGGGGGTCTTCTGCTGCCTGCATGGTCCGTGTGTCAGATGATCGCCTGGATGGGGTCGCCCTTGGCCACGAGGCGATGGGGGCGGCCAAGGTGATCATAGAGGATCTGCTCTGGGGAGATGCCGAGCAGGTGGTAGGCGGTGGCGACCACGTCTCCCGGCCCGAGCGGGTCGCGAGCGGGAAAGGCTCCGATCTTGTCGCTGGCACCGTGGACCATGCCCCCGCGAATGCCGCCGCCGGCCAGCATCACCGTGTAGCAGTAATTCCAGTGGTCGCGGCCGGCGTTGTTGCCGTTGATCTTGGGGGTACGGCCGAAATCTCCCAGGACCAGCACCAACGTGCGTTCTAGCATGCCGCGTTCCGCCAGGTCCTCCAGCAGGCTGGAGCAGGCGGCGTCGAACTGAGGCAAGAGCTGGTTCTTGAGTTTCACAAAGTTGCTTCCATGGGTGTCCCAGGTGGCATTGGCATCAGGCGCCCAGGAGATGGAAACCACGCGCGTGCCCGCCTCGATGAGCCGGCGAGCCAGCAGCACGCTCTGGCCGTAGATGTTGCGGCCGTATCGCTCGCGTACAGCGGCCGGTTCCTGATCGATGCGGAAGGCCCGCTGGGCCGCTTCGCTGGTAAGCAGATCGAGTGCCCGCTGCTGGAAACTGTCCATGGCATCGAGTGCCGGCTGGGGCAGCCCTGTCAGGAACGGCCGTCGCAACTGCTGCAACAGATGCTGCCGCGAGACGACGCGCGTGGGCGTCAGATCGGCCGCCAGCGCCAACTCCGGCACGGCGAAGTCCGGGGCATTGGGATCGCGCAAAATGAACAAGGGATCGAACTGCCGGCCCAGAAAGCCGCCGTCAAAACCGGGCTGCGGCGGGCCGCCTGCACCCTCTTGCGTCCGATATGGGAGAGAAACGTGGGGCACCATCACCTGTGCCGGTGGGCGCAACAGGCTAACCGTTGCGCCGAGCGTGGGGTAATCCTCTCCGTTGGCGCCGACGGCCACCGTGGCATCTCCGCGGTCATGCCCCGTCAGGCTGGTATAAACCGCCATGGCATGCGCGTTGTTGACGCTATGATGCAGCGAACGCACCAGCGCAGCATGGTGCATCAGCCGGCCCAGACGCGGCAAGTGCTCACTGAGTTCTATGCCCGGAACGCTGGTGGCAATGGGCTTGAACTCCCCACGAATCCCGTCGGGGGCCTCCGGCTTCATATCCCACATGTCAAGATGGCTGGGACCCCCGTTAAGGAAGATCAGCACGCAGGCATCTGCCCGCGGAGAGGGCGAACCGCCCTCGGCTCCCGCACGCAACAGCTTCGGCAGCGTGATCCCCATGGCACCCAGGCTGCCTACCTCGAGCACTTGCCTGCGGGTCCACCGCATCCGGTCACGGCCGGAACACTGCTGAGAGAAGCGGAGCATGGCTGATTCCTCTTAGCTGCGAGCTTGGCAACTGCCCTGGCAGGCAGGAGTGTCACTCAGGCGGGAGGGTACTGGAATCGGATCACCAGGGCACTCCTTGAGTTTACGGAAGCGCCCCGCAGATATCAACGCCGTTTGATGCGTGCCGAGCGCCAGGTGAACCTGGCCGTACACAGGATCGGAGGTGTGCCCAGGGTGCCGATGGTATCTCGCCCGCGCAAAGCAGAGGCACCATCGTTGGCACGAAGGCAAGGCCCAGGGCTGGCCTCTTGCCTGCGCGAAGGGGAGGCACTCTGCGCCAGCAACCGCGCTGTGCCATCGCTAGCGGCCTTGCGAACCGCCAGGCGACCTTAGGGCGGCCACGGCCGCCAGCAGCCAGCCCAAGATGTATGCCACACCGCCAGCGGGTATCAAGTACGGCAGCGGCAGGTCGCTCCCCAAGGCGCGCAGGTAGAGCCCTCCCGAAAACAAGGCGATTCCCGTCAGAAATGCTAGGCCGGCCAGCGTCACAAACAGGGTGGGGCGATACAGGCCGAGCAATCCGCACAGTACCAATCCCAGCGCGTGCACCAGGTGATACTGCACCGCTAGTTCAAAGCGCTCCATGCGTGCCAGGTTGGCGGCCGGATCAGGGCTGCGGCGGTTGAGAAACGCTTCAAGGCCGTGGGAGTGGAAGGCGCCTGCCGCGACGCCAGCCGCGGCCAGCAGGGCGCCGCACAGAATCCAGTAGCGTGGATGCATATTGCAGCGGGCTCCTAGGTGGCATCCCAGACCACTTGCGAGGCGTCGAACACCGGCCCTGCGACGCAGGCACGTTGGTAATCCCAGCCGCCGTCGGGCTGGCGAATGCGGGCCACGCAGCTAAAGCAGACGCCGATGCCGCACGCCATGGGCGTTTCCAGCGAGACCAGGCAGGGCACGCCGGCGAGGCTAGCCAGCTTTGCCACGGCAGCCATCATCGGCTCGGGGCCACAGCAGTATACGGCGCTTGGGCGGCTGCTGGCGAGTTCGTACGCCACCAGGTCGGTGACCAGGCCATGGTAGCCGGCGGTGCCGTCGTCCGTGCTGAGGCGGATGTTGACGCCCAGCGCCTCAAAGTCGTCCACTCCGGCCAGCAATTCCGCAGTACGCGTGCCGTAACAGAGCGTCACAGTACCGGGGCTGGCTCCGTTGCGTTCAGCGCTCGGATAACGCAGGCCCACTCCATAGCGGCGCAAGCCCAGATGTTCGCGGGCCACCGCCAGAAAAGGGGTTTGGCCAATGCCTCCGGCAGCCAGCAGCAGAGGCCGAGGAGGCGCCGGCGGGAAGCCGTTGCCCAGCGGTCCCCAGATTTCCAGCGGTGCACCGGGTTCGAGCTGGGCCATCCGGCGTGTGAGTTTGCCGACGGCAAGGTAGACGATATCTAGGCCGACCGGCTTGTTCTCCACACACCAGGTGTCGTAGAGCGCAAGCGGGCGGCCCAGCAAAGGGTCGTTGCAGCCGGCCAAACGCAACATGACGAATTGACCCGGCACGATCATCCGGGCCAGCTCGGGGCAGGCGAGACGCAAGCGATACGTGTCTCGCGCCAGCCGCACCTGCTCATGCACGCTGACGCGGCCCCACCAGCGGCCGCCTGCCGTAGGAGGCTGAGACATTAGGGCGTCTCCGCACGCGGCACTTCTGCCGGGGTTACGCCGCAGCCTACCTGTGCGGCTCCAGCGGCCGGCCCAGGGGGTTGCACGTGCTGCTCGCGTTTAGCACGCCTGGCAGCCTTGCCCCCGGAAGCACGTGCGGGACCCGCGCTGCTGGTGGCTGAGGCGCGCTGGCCTGCTGTTTCGGGCCGTGCGTCCGATTCGGTCCGAGCAGCCACATCGAGCGGTTGGGACGATGCAGCCGCCATAGATGGATCAAGCGGTTCAGCCATACCAGGGACGAAGGCGGCGGGCCGCCGCCCGCGACGTTGGACAAAGGCGCGCAACTGGCGCAGCTCGTCGTCGCGCAGCCGCCGGTAGGCGCCCGGGGCCAGATTCCCCAATCGCAGCGGGCCGAGGGCAATCCGCTTGAGCCACATCACCTTGTGCCCCACCTTGGCCAGCACCCGGCGAATCTCTCGGTTCTTGCCCTCCGTGAGCACGATTTCGAGGAGCGTGCTGTTATTGTGATGCCTGAGCCAGCGGATCGAGCTGCAGCGTGCCACGCCTTCGGCCAGGCGTACACCCTGCCGTAGTTGTTGGAGCGACTCCGGCTCGGGCTTGCCGGCGACCTGTACCAGATAGGTCTTGGGCACGCCGTAACGGGGATGGGCCAGCAGGTTGGCCAGCGGTCCATCATTGGTGACCAGCAGCAACCCCTCGCTCATGCGGTCGAGCCGCCCCACTGTAAACAGCCGCTCCCTGGTGGCAGGCAGCAGGTCGATCACGCGCGCCCGCCCAGCCGGGTCCCGGTGCGTACACACCACCCCCTGCGGCTTGTTGACGATGAAGTAGACCAGGCCAGGGAGCTGGATCGGCTCTCCGTCCACGCGAATCTCTTGCTTGTTTGCATCGACGCGCACGCCCAGCTCGGTGACAACTTGGCGATCGACCTCCACGCGGCCTTGGACGATCAGCTCCTCGCAATGGCGGCGGCTGCCCAGGCCGGCACGTGCGAGAACTTTCTGCAACCGTTCTCCCTGCTGGCCTTGATCCTCCCTGGCACGCTCGCCCGCCTCTGCTCTCGCGCTGGGGCGGTTGCGCACTGCCGCCGTCCGCCCGCGGCCAGCCGGCGAGGGCGGGAAGGAGCGGCCTTGGCTCCTCTTACGACGCTGTGACGCTGCCTTCTTCATCTGCTGCATCATACTCTACGCAGCAAGGTTCCCACAGTCGGGGTGCGACCTCGGAGGCGGGCCGGGGGAGGCAGTCCAGTTTTTCAGCACAGATCGCGTAGGCTGCGCAGGCCCGGCGGCTCGCGGCTGGCAAAGGCCTCGCCGTAGGCCGTACCAATGGTCCAGCCCCAGTAAGCGGCCTGATCGCGGATGCGGTCGATCATGGTAGGGGGCGTTTGCGGGCGGCCGGCAATGAACTGGCTGCGGTAGCACTCGATGATCGCACGCTTTTGTTCCCAATAGGGAGAAATGTCAACCACAAACGCCGGCTGTACGACCTGCCGCAAATGCATGCACAGGTAATACCAGATCCTCTCGGGATAATAGGGATCTCCAGGCAGGTCGCTCTTCGTGAGCTTGGCCCAGAAACGTGCTGCCTCGATGAGTTGAGTGGCGGCGACATGGTCGGGGTGGGCATCGACCCAGTATGGAGCGAATATCCACCGCGGCCGCAGCAGCCGCAGGGCACCTGCCAGACGTGCCCGCGCTGCCATGGTGTGCTCGAGCTGCCGATTCACAAGGCCGAGGTTGCCTCGCCAGTCGATTCCCAGCAGCCGTGTGGCGGCGGCCGTCTCCTCGGCCCGCAACTCCGGCGTACCCTGGGGCGTGGGTTCGCCATCGGTCAGATCGAGCACGCCCACCGCAAGCCCTTCCTGCTTGCAGCGCAGCATGGTTCCGGCCATGCCCAACTCCGCATCATCGGGATGCGGCGCCACAACCAGCAAATCCAACCGGACGGGGGGCGGAGTCAGCATGGGATCAATCAGCGACTACCTGGAGTGTCGAGCCGGGCTCGCGCGCGCGGCGCCACGCTGGCAAGATGCCGGCCAGCAGTGCCAGCAGGCAGATAAGGAGGCCGAGCTGGGGTGGACGCAGCCAGAGCCACCAGCCCAGCCCGGCAGCCACCAGCAGCAAGCGAGACCATCTCCAGCACCAATCTGGCGGGACGCGGCGCGCTGCCAGGTAGGCGCCGACGATCAGCAGGCAGTTCAGGGCGACGGCGGGCTGCCACGCGGCGCGCAGCCTCCTTGGCACGCGCACCGTAAGTTCCGGGGATGAGGTTTCTCCCACCGCCTGCCAAGCAAGCGCAGCCTGACTGGCTATGGCGGCCGGACCCCAAGACTCGCTGCTTTGCTGCCAGCGCGGCGGCAGCCGAGTGCGATCCTTGATCTGCTGCCAGACGTGTTGCACATTGAGCCGCAGTGCAATGGCGTCTTGCTCGCGGACGGAGCGAGCCACCTCCTCACTGATGGGCGAACGCTGCGATGCCTCCTGTGCTGTTGCCCATTGCAAAAGGCGCAACTGCCCCTCGCGCAGGCGGCCTGCCCAGGTGCGATACCAGCCTTCCGCATCCTCGCTGTCCTGGCGAGTGAGGGTTTCGGCGGCATCTCTGAGCAGAGTGGCGAGGTCCCGGAGGCGCTGCCGCTCGAGATCTGGGTTGGAGAGGGGTTGCCATCCGAGGGGCGAGGGAGGGATGGCCTCGCGCGGAGTGGCAATGGCCCAGAGCCACTGGCCGGCGGGTACGTTCACCGGTCGGGGTGAGGCCAAGACCCTCTCGGATTGCCAGACCGACGCCGCGGGGGGCTGGTAGGTGAAAGCGAGTTCAACACGGACTGGCAGCGGCTGGGGCGCGAGGGGGAGTTCCCAGCGTGTGGGGGTCTTGGGAAGGAGAGCGGCGTCGAGGCCATCGACGGTGCAGTGCAGCAGGGCGATGTGGGGGGGCACATCCAGCAGGATCCCCGTAGCGCCGGCCGGTTCCACATCGAAGATGCTGCGGCCGATCCACGTACCGTTCTCGAACCAGGTGAGAAGTGTTTCGGCATGACGCACGCGAGGACGATGGGCGGGAGGCGGCTCGCGGCGCAACTCGGCACGAAAGGGTTCTGCCAACACGCGGAACGCCTCAAAGGAGCCCGCCGGCGGCACCAAGGGCAGACCTTGCGGGAGCGTGTCCGGTTGCAGCCGCTCCGTGAGCCAGACGGCCGGCTCGCTGCCCAGCCGCTGTGGCAGCAACACGAAGCGCTCCAGAACGGCGGCATCCAGCATGACGATCTGGGGAAGGACCACCGGCTCGCTGGCGGGAGGCTGCCACGTCCCCCGCAAATGGATTCCTGCCATGGCGCTCATGGAGTTGCGCAGCAACACGTGCAAGATGGAACGTGTGGCAGTCGTGCGGAGCACGGCCTGTCCCGCCGCTTCTCCAGAAGCCGACAGGACCTCAAACGGGCCTTGCCAGTGGGGCGGAATCTCCAGCCGAATCTGATCGAGCTGCCCTTCCCTAACCTCTGCCCGAATCTCGACGTGCAGCATCCAGGCGTCAGCACTGCGTTCGACCCAGCAGAGCTGCACCGCCTGCACTTGAAGTTGATTGGGCAGAACCTCGACAGCCAGGTCGGGCATTCCCCCTTCTGTAACGTAGGACTTCACCGGCCAGCCGCGCAAGGTGCCCCCTTCGGCCAGCGGCACGATCTCCGTGGCCTTCACCGGCTCGAGGGGAGAAACAAGCACCGCACTTTCCCTGCGCAGGTGCACGGTGGTCCGCCGCGTCTCCGCGCCGCGCAGACCGAATCCGGACAGGAGGAACTTGCTCCCCTGCTGGGCTGGCAGCCAGCCTTGTACGGTCAGCTCCTGCTTTCCGCCAGCAGGCTCTCTGAGAAAGATCGCGATTCCCGCCGTAGAAGTGCGTGCCCAGCGCACAGCCGCCGCGCGGCCATCTACTCGCAAGTCGACCGTCTCCACCTGAAACTCGCCCGGCAAATCCAGATAGTGCTGGAAGGCCACCCCGCCCACGGTTTCAAGCTGTGCCCGGTACTCTACCGCCGTGCCCGACGGGCCAAACACAAACGCCAGTTGCTGCTCGGCGGCGGTGGTGGCGCTGCGACGCCGTGTGGCGACGCTCACCACAGGCCGCCGCGGTGCCAGTTCCACGGCGAAGTCCAACTGCGGTGCCTCGGCTCCCCAGGCAGCGGCAAAATCGGTTCCGTTCACCGGCCGGGCCAGCTCCGCGTCGGGAAGCGTGTACTCCAGGGCGTCATCCACATCCACGCCAACCCACAACCGGTTGGTCACGGCGTCCGCCACTTCGATGCGGGGCAGACGCACGTTGCCAGTCCCCACAGCCCCTACCACCAAGAACGGCAGCGTCAGCGTGAACTTGCCCCCCACGGGCTGGGGGAAGACCAACTCCAGCAGCTCCATATCCCGAGGCAGGCGCGGCTCGCGCGGCAGCATCCGCATTGTGGGAACGGCCCCTGCCGGCGCCTCCACCGGCAGCATCCGCAGCCGCTGGTCGACTAACAGCCGGATGCGGTCGAGCTGCCGTGGTTGCAGCTCGAAGTGCAGGCGGACCTTGGCGGCCACAGAGCCGGGTTGCAGATTGAGCCACACCAGTTGTTCGAGGCTCACCGGCGCCTGGGCAGGTGCCGGAGCCTGCGACCGCCACCGCAACGAGAACTCATTCACCGGCCCCAACTCGGCCCACAACCGGCGGCCATCCGCACTCCGCCCTTGCGCGCCACGGGCTTCGGGCACCAGCACGTCCTCGGCATCGGCGGGGAGGGATAGCTCCACCTTTGAGCGGCACAGCCGCGGACAGGAGATCAGCATCCCGTCGCGCAGGCCGAGGCTCTGCACCTGCAACGCCAGCGGCAGTTCCAGCACGTGCTCGCCGGCTTCCAGAGGCTCGGTGCGCAGCACACGTACCTCGGCGTCCCATTGAGCATCGATCGGATTGCCATCCAGGGTCGCCAGCGCTGCCTGCACAGCCGTACCGCCCTCGCCGAAGGGAATGGCCAGCCTGGCTCCGGCTGTAAACACGCGCACGCTCAGCCGTGCCACAAAACCAGCCGGCCGCAGACTGCCCTGGCCGGCGTCTCGGGCAAGGGTGCCCGTATACAAAGCCTCTTGCAACATCCAGGCACGTGGCGTCCCCCGCGCTTCCATGGCCCGTTCTCGCAGGAGATTGCGAAACTCCTCGGGGACCAGATAGCGATCACCCGTGGGACGGCGCTGCTCGTCCACGGGAATCAGCACCTGGTATACACGGGGCCCTGCCTTCGCCGCCGCAGCGGCGGGCAGTCGGCCCTCGTCTGCCTGGAGTCCGCCCGCCGTACCTTCCGCAGCATTCGCAACATGACGTGGCGCGGCGGGCGGTTGACCGGCATTCGCGGCACTCACCAACACGGCCATCAGCAAGCCGAGTACGCCCGCACGCGCCGCCCGAACCCCCGGCGTACTGCCCTCCTGCCGTAGCGTAGCCTGCCTGCGCACGGCGGCACGCCGCGGGCGGGCCACGTTCCACGCCAGCGCCAGCAGGGTGCCCTGCGTCGCGCAAGCGGCCACGGAATGCAGGCCCTGCGGCAGCGCGATCGCTGCGGCTACAAGCACTGCCAGCCAGCCCGCGAACCACCCCCGGCGACCCGCCTGCCAACGCACCAGTGCCAGAGCCGCTAGCATGGCGGATAGATTGGCCAGCTCTCGCGCAGCCCGCCAAGCGAGCCACACGCCGGCCTCCCCTCCCTCTGCTAGGGCGGCTTCAAGTTCCCTGCCACGCGCTCCAACTTCCACGGCCAGCAGCGTGGCCCGCCAGCCTCGATAAGGCGACGCTGGCACTTCCGCCTCCACGCCTCCCGAGGAAAGCCGCTCGATTGCCGCAACCACCGCCGCACGCCAACTCGCCAAGGAAAGGGGATGGAAAAACGCCTCCCCTTCGCCGCGTGCCAACCCACCAAACAACCGTGGCAGCCACACGCTGGGCGACAGTTGCAGAGCCATCGACGGCCGTACGCAGACCAGTGCTGGCGGCAGCCACAAGGTCCACGATCGCTGCGCTACGGGCAGATCGAAGACGGGCCACGACGCCTGCCACCGCGACATCAGCCGCACCGTTGGCCCGGCGGTTTCATACTCCACTGCCAGCCGCTGCCACCGCCGGCCAGGATCGAGCGGCACGCTCAGCTTCTGGCCGTCGCGGGCGGACCGCACAAGCTGGCCATTGGTCCTCACGCTCAGGACGCGTGCGCCCTGCGGCAGCATCAGGCTGCACGAGGTGTGGCCGCCGCTTCGAATCATGGCTGCCAGCCGGTGCCGCGTGCGGCCGGAACTCTCTGCGAACGAGTCCACACGCAAATCGGAGACATACGTACGCGCCGGCTGGCTGCTGGGGTCGAGAGCGTGAATGCGCACGGCTGCTTGGAGGCCGGGCGCTGACTCGCGGGCGGGGTCGTAGCGGAGGGCGGCGCACAGATCTACGGATTCATCGTGGGTGGGGAGCATGGCGGGGGCTAGCCGCGTGTTCTCGATCCTCAGAGGCTGTGCCGGTGAAGAGCGGATGATCAGCAGGCCCTGCTGATCTTCTGCCTGCGGCGCTGACACGAGAGCCAGAGAAGCGGTGCTGGCACGCGGCAGGCGGCGGCGGGCCTGAATCTGCAGCGGGCCATCGCGGGGGGGCTCCAGCGACACCTCCCACGTTTCGCCCTGCGGATTGACGGCGAGCGCGAGGGTCTCCTCGTCGGAAAGGCGCCGCACGGTGAAGGTCTGGCCGCGTCGCACATCGATCGTCCACTGCGGGGCCGTGGGGCTGCGCTGCGTGAAGTGCACGAGCACGCGGTCCAGGGGTGACTTGCCGGGCTGGCAGTACAGGCGGGCATGCTCCAGCATTTCGTCGCCGCGGACGTGCGTCTCGAGGTGGATGCGAGCGCGGTAGCGTGGGGGGTGGGGAACGAGCCGCACCTGCCAGGGGGTGGCACGCGCCGCCAGGCGCACTGGCAAGCCTTGTACCCCCTGGAACAGCAGCGCCACCTCCTCGGGAAGCTGGGTCCGATCGACGGCTTCGTTCAGCTCCTCCGGCTCGCGATGCAGCTCGTAGGGTCCCAGGCTCCGCAACAACAGATAGCTTGTAGCCGGGCGAACCTGGGAGAATCGCAGCATCTCCAGCGCTTGGCCGGCGATCACATCCTCTCCCGCAGCCCGCGGGCGCCGGCCTTTTACCGTCAGACTGACAGCCGCGCCGGCCTCCTGCCCTACTGCCAACGGCAGACGTAACAGACCTCCGGCGTTCGGCTGCGGCACGAACTCCCACTGGCCCCAAGCCTCCGGCGGAGTGCCGGCCACATCCTCAATCAGCCAGCCAGGTGCCACTTGCAGTTCGACCGTGCGGGGCCGTGCTGAATTCCAGCTCAGCCACAGTTGCACCTGCTGTTGCAGTTCATCCGGCGCCACGCTGACCACGGCGGCAGCATGCACGCTCGGCAGACGAGGCGGCCGGGCAACCGCCAGCTCCACCGCGGCATCGGGCGAAAAGGCATCTAACTCGAACATCTCGCCTGCGATGCCTCCCGCAAGCGGCCCCGCACCGCTCTGCCGGCACATCACCGGTTCGAGTTCGCTCGCCTCCAGCGGCGCCCGCACCAGTACATGCATCCGCCCCGCCTGCCAGATGGCCTGCTCTACCCGCACGCGCGGCAGACGCCAGCGCTGATCCATGGCCACGGGCGCTACGGCCGCCACGCGCAATACTCGGCCGGTGCCCAGCACCGGCTCCGGCAGTTCCACCAGGGCACGTCGGACAAGCGGCTCGGCCTGCTCGTCCAGCTTCCACGCCAGGGGCACATCGGCGTAGCGCACCGCCACGAGTTCCAAACCCGGATCCAGCGATAAGGAGAGCCGCTCTAGCGGCTCGTGATGCACATCCAGCGTAAACTGCGACAGCACGTCCACCCCCAGCGGAGACACATCATATGTCGTTTGCTCTTCCACCAAGGTCAGCCGCCGCTGATGCGGCTGGGCCTGGCTGCCGGCCACCAGCACGCGGAGGGAGCGCGTCCCTCCCAAATCCACACGCCAGCGCCGCCAACCTTCTGCAACAGCCGGTACCTCGCGGCTGATACCTGCTGAGAAGGCGGGTGCCAACGGTATCGGCAGCTCCAGAGCCAAGCTCGAAACGGCGGTCCGGGCCAGCGCCAACGGAAAGCTGACTGCCCCTTCTCCCTCGATTTGCCCACGCAGGGTCCAGGAAGCCACCAGCCGGCCCGAGCGTTCCACGAGCAAAAGCGGCGTTTGGTCCGGCCCTGCGCCGATCAGGGCGGGGGGACCATCGATCTCCTCCCAGGCGGCCGAGGCCAAGCAGATTTCCCAGCCGTCGAGGCGGGCAAGCACCGGCTCTCCTCCGTCGTGTTCGAACTGGAGGATGGCCCGCCCTTGCAGCAAATCGGGTTCGACGAGTCGGCCCTCATACTCGGCATGGACGAGGCGGGCGCGGCCCAGGTCGGGCATGCCGGGGGGTACTCCGCGCAACAGCTCGACAAGCTCTTCAAACTCCGCTGCTTCCATGGGGACATAGCGGTCGCTGTCGCGCGGCCAAAGTTCGGGGCGGTCTGCGGGCGCAAACAGGCGGCGAAAGCGCAGCGGCTGTCCAGACACCGCCAGGCTGGCACTGGCAAGCCAGGCGGCCAGCACCAGCACAATTCCTGCCGACCGACGGGCGAGCCTCATGAGCCGCCACCCGAGACGATCAGCCCTTCGCTTCCTGGCGCCGTCTCCGTGGAGAGTTCTCCGCCGGTTCGCACGGCACCGCGCCGCACGCTCGAGGGGCGGCGCCACTCCGTGGCGACAAGCCATCGCCGCGATTCCTCCGAGCGCCGCCGGCCCAGCCGGGCTTGCAGCACAACCGCAATTAGCACCAGCACAAGCCCTGGCGTCGCCCCCTGGATGCCGAGCAGGGCCGCTTCAGGGTACAGGCCGCCGGCTGCCGCCAACAACACCGCCCCCACCAGCAACAAGGCGGGATGCCGCAGCCTCGGCGCGTACAACAACAACAGCCCGCAACACAGCACAAGGCCCGCCGCCAACAGCACTCCCATGCTGCGAGTAAGGGTCGTGAGCCGCACTTCGGTTGGTATACCCAATGCACTAAACACATAGCGGCGCGACGCCGCGGGCAATGCCGGCTCTCGCTGCGCACCGCACCAGTCTTCCAGGTCCTTCTGCTCCCATAGCGGCCGGCGAGAGAGATACAGGGCCTGCCACCGCCACTCGTACTCGGGAGAGAGGGAGGGCGGATCGAGCACCAGCAACTCGTCGTACGGCAACACCAGTTGCCAGTACAGGCGGTGCACGGCCACGTCCGAGTCCCATTGGGGCAAGCCTAGCACCAACGGTCCGCCGCGGGGCCCTCGCTGATCAAATCGGTAGCGAACATCGAGCACGTGAGCCTGGTCCCGCCGCTGCGTGGAGGGGAGCGCCAGCAGCAGCTCCTCCGCAGTCCGCCCGAGGCGCGGCACCTGCGTCCGGCCGTCGAGCAGCACTTGCACCACAGTGCAGTCGCGGGGAACGCGCAGGCGCACCACGCTCTGTGTCGTGCTGAAGCGGTACACAGCGCGGTCTTGCCGATTGCGGGTACCGAACCAGGTCTGCACCCAGGCACGGCTGACCACGGTGGGTGCCAGGGAGCGCCGTTCGACGCGCCGGATGCGGAGCTGCACCTCGTAACGCCGTTCCGACGCCACCGCCTGCCAACGGTTGCCTGCTCCTTGCGCCGAGGCAGGCGCGTCCGCAGCCGACCAGGCTGGATCCGCGACTTCTGCATGCACATTGTCGGCGGACGCGACGACGAGCTGGTTCTCCAGCAGCGTGCCGGCGGCGGGCATGAACATCGGCAGCAGCACGGCTACAGGCCCCGCCCCGCTTTGGTCTGCTATCGGCAGCGCGTACTGGGCGTGCAGCGTAAGGCGGCCGAGCCGCGGTTCGGCAAGGGGCACCCGCCACACGGCAGCCTTCTCAACCTGCCGTTCCTCGGGGGTGGCAAGCGGCAGCGTCTGCCCATCCAACGTGAGGGTCAGTTCGTCCACCTTAGACAGGGTGAGCGGCCCGACCAGTTCCAGCTCCCCCAACGGCTCGTTGTCTACCTGAAACTCCAGCTCCTGCTGCACCAGCAGACGATCGTTGCGGCACTCAAGCTGCGTTTGGGCCCTGGCCGCGATTCGTCGGCTGACGACGCTGCGCTCAGCCACAAAGCGGGCCGTGGCCACGTCGGCCCGGTAGCTGCGCGGCTCGCTCTGGGGATCGAGCGATGTGGAGCTGCCGGCGCCCAGAGGGCTAAGGCCGGCTAACTCCGCTGCTGAGGGTCGAAGCACGACATTGCCGGCAGGCACGATGTCGAGTTGTGCCGGCCCTATGAATTGCGCGCGCGGCCGCGGCAGGGCGAATTCGATGCTTCCCCCCGGAGCGGCGCGCACGGCTTTCAGCACCAGTTCCAGGTCTCCCTGCACGGGATGCGCCAGCGGTACCGCCACATACGAGGGGTCGGAGACATCGAGGCGCGCCAGGTCGATGGAGGCAGCAGGCCCCAAACTGGCTGGATCAAGCTGCCAGCCGGCCAGTTCTACCTCCAGCCGAGTGAGTCGTGCCCCCAGCACGCGGACGCGCAGCCGAGCCTCCAGCTCCAGGGAGTCGGGGCCGACCCAGACTTTGTACTTCGGGTCCACACTCACCAGCGTCGCCCGCGGCGCCACGCGCAGCGGCAGCGAATACGGCTGCCCAAAGTACTCGAAAGCTGCTGCCACCGCAGGCATCTGCAGGTCAGCGGGCAGTTCGTCCAGCGTGCGTACCAAGCGCAGCTCGCCCCAGTCGACCTGTAGCTCTTCCGCCACTTGTACGGCCACCTGGCCCCACTGGCGCAGCGCTCCTGGAACCTCGAAACCTCCCAGCTCCAACAGTTCATCGGCTGCCGTGCTGGTAAATGCCTGCTGCACATCGAGCCGCACCACGGCCGGCTCGCTGGTCTTGCTGCCCAGCCTTACGAGAACCGTTTGGCGGCCGGACGCGTCCGCTTCCCCCACCGGTTCCACCGTGTAATCTCGGTTCGAGGAGGGCACCAGCGCGGCATGTGGCGGCAACCGCACCTGGAACTGATCGAACTCGCCGCCAAAGCTGCGCACGGTGAGCTGGGCCTGACTGACCACCGTGCGGCCGTCCACCTGGACCACAATCCGCCCAATCGCTTCCAATGCAGCCGCCGCGCGCGGCGACTCCCCTCCAGACTGACTCCAGGATAATTCGAACTGTCCCGCGACCCCAGCGACGCGCACCGTCGTCGCTGCCTCCGTGTGCAACACATCTTCTATCACGGCGCCCCCGCTTGTCTCCACTGCTCCCACCTGGCCGGGGACTTGCAACACCAGGCCCGAAACGACCGCTCGCGGCGCCGCAAATCGCAGTACCGTCCGGCCCGCTGTGGCTTGCAGCGGCACCAGCAACGGCAGGCTCAGGCGGTGCGGTTCATCCCCCCGACCTCGAAACCATGCCACGTATTGTTGCTTCGCCTCGTCGTAGCTGAGCATCGCCTCCCCTGGTCCCTCGTAGCGGCCGGGGGCCCTCAGCACCGCCGTTCCCAGCCGCAAGGGCACGCGTACCCACTCTTCCTGGCTGGCCCCAGCCACCAGCGTGGCCTCGAGTTCCGCGTGCTTTTCGGCCGCCTGCCCTACCAGGTTGAATTGCTCCACCCGCACGCCAGGCGGTTGCTGCACCTGGCCAAGCTGTGCTTCAAGTGCCCGTAGTCGCTCAAAATCCTCCAGCTTCCAGCCGATCATCGGCTGCAAGCGGCCTTCCTTGTCCGGTATCAGAAAGATGTCAAGGGTCTCAGGGGCCACGGCAGCGGGCGCCTCCGGCTCACTGCCTTGCTCCCCCGCCTGGGCCAGGCAGGCCCGGCTCCCACCGGCGCAGACCCCCATCATGGCTGCCAGCGCGGCCAGCAAGAAGCCGCCCCATCCGCCTCGGCCTCGGTGCAGCGTCATGGAGAGCATTCGGTTCACGTGCTTACGCAATCCGGCACATCAGGCATGCCCGCCTCGGTTGGCCGCCAGGGAAGCTGCCACACCCCATCGACCAACCACCCCGCCTACGCTCTAGTGTAATCAACGCCCCCGGCATTTAGTACCATTCGACCCGCAGCGATTGGACGAACCGGGCAAACGCAACACTTGCCAGGGATGCGTAAACCTCAAGCCTTCATGTGCACCCGCCACAGTCGAGGTCACGGCCGGCTGCGCTCCTTCTACTCAGGCAACGTGGGCCTTGCCGCCTGTTAGCCCCTCCCTCCACCAGTACCTGTCTCGGCGGGGACGTACCCTCGTTGGAACTCCGGCCTCGCTGAAGTCCTAGCCTTGCTGGGGGCTGGTTGTTTGCAGCCTTCACTGCGTCTGCTTGCATGCGCACACCGGCCAGCATGCCAGGCCGGGGATGCCGTGCTAACTCTTTGCTCGCCCCGCCCGCTGCAGCATTTCCAACAACTCTGCGTGCAACTCTGGCGTGGCGGCCGCAGCAAAGTGGCCCTGATACACGTCCAGCGGACCGCCGTCGAGGCCCGAAACCTGCCCCCCAGCCTCTTGTACTAACAGCACGCCAGCGGCAATATCCCACACCTTGGTGCTCGCGGCCCAATAGGCGTCAAAGCGGCCTGCCGCCAGGTAAGCCAGGTTCAATGAAGAACAGCCCAGACGCCGCATGGCTCGGCACGCGGGAAGCACCTCCAGAAACTGGCGTACTTCCAGTGCATCGCGCTGCACAACGGTGGGAAAGCTGACGGCCACCAACGCCTGCTGCATGCTGGCGGTCTGGCTGACGCGCAGCGGCTGGCCATTTAGGTAGGCTCCCTGGCCACGAACGGCCGTAAAGCACTCTTGCGTCACGGGATCGTAAACGGTACCCACCAGGAGCTGCCCGCCGTGCTCGAGGGCAATGGAAACGGCGTAGTGAGGCAGTCCATGCACGTAGTTCGTCGTCCCATCGAGCGGATCGACAATCCACTGGTACTCCCTCCGGTCGTGCAAGGGGGCCTCGCTGGACTGCTCCTCCCCGAGAAACCCATGGTCGGGGTGCGCCTCCAAGAGCATTCGGCGGATGAGCTGCTGGCTGGCGAGATCGGCCTCGGTCACCAGATCCTTGGGGCCTTTTTCACGCGCCGCAGCCTTGCTGCGCCAGGCAAGCAACGACTCGCCGGCAGAGCGTGCGGCATGTTCACAAACAGGGCGAAAGCTGGCGGGCTCCATCATCTGCAATGGGCTATCTGCCTGTTGGTGCCGATGCCGACAAGCCGTGGGCAGATTTTCGGCTCACAACCGCTAGACATGGGTGAAGGAGTTGGTATCATCAGGAGTGTTGTCGGCCGCATCATACCGCATGGTGGCGTCCGACAGCCAGACTGCGTAACAGAGGTTTATACGTCTTCATCCCAGTAGCACGAGGTTTTAGAAGCGGCCTCTTCTCTGTTCCGGCCCCGCCGTCTTGCCATGCGTAAGCGGCGGGGTTTTTCTTTCTGCGTGCGGCGAGGCGGCCTGGAGTACCCGCCTCAGCCCTGACATTCTCGCCTACACACGTTTCCCTCCGAACAGGGTTTGCAGGTCGAAGGCAGTATTCCTCCCATGCGGATACCGAAGCGTATCGCCTTGCCAGACCAGGTGTTGCGTCTGGACAATGGCTGGCCACATTGGTACGCCGTGGGCAGAGGGTCCATCCGTTGGGCTTTTTGCATTGGAGTTGGATTGGGCCTGATACCTTGGGCGACCTGCGTGGCAGAGAGCCAGCAGAGGTGGTGGCTGCTGCTAGGCAGCCTGCTGATGGCGGCCGCCAGCGCGCCGGAGCCGCAGCCGCGGCTGGGCGGCCTGTCGCCGAGCGACCTTTATCAGCGGATCGTGGAAACGGAACCCGAGTGTGTCAAGCTACTGGGGCCGGATGGGCGATTCCTTGACATCAACCCAGCGGGACTGGCCATGCTCGAGGCGGAATCGCGCGGGCAGATCCTGGGCCGTGTTGTATGGGATCTGGTGGTGCCCGAACACCGCAACCGGCTGCAAGAGCATCTGTCACGCGTGTTTCAGGGTGAGAGCGGTGAGGTGGAGTTCGAGATCGTCGGCCTACGAGGCACGCGCCGCGCCGTGCAGTCGCGTTCTGCGCCGCTGCGCGACGCGAGCGGCCGTGTGGCGGCCTTGCTGGGCATCACCCGCGATGTGACCGAGATCAAGCGCGCCCAGCAGACTCTGCGAGAAAGCGAGGAGCGGTTTCGCAGTCTGCTGGAAAGCACAGGCGACTGGGTGTGGGAGGTGAATGAGCGATGGGAGTTCACCTACACCAGTCCCCGGGTCGAGACCTTGCTGGGCTTTGCGCCGGCAGAGATCGTCGGACGGACGCTCTGGGATCTTTCTCCGGCTGTGGAGAAGGAAGCAGTGCAACAACGGCTTTCAAGGGGGGCAGTCAGGCAGCGTGCGGTGCAATGCTTCGAGCACCGCCTTCGGCACAAGGATGGCCGCCTTGTCTGCCTGGAAACTACCGGCGTGGTGCACTTCGACCCCGCGGGACGATTCAGCGGTTACCGGTTCATCTCCCGCGATGTCACCGAACGCAATCGTGTACAAGAGTTGCTGCACCGTACCGAAGAGCAACAGCGGCAACGGCGGCGGGAGCTGGAACACCTGGCCCGGCTATCGGCCATGGGAGCATTGCTGGCAGGCATTGCCCACGAGGTCAACCAGCCGTTGCACGCAATCAAGAACTATGCCGAAGCCATGCTGG
The DNA here is from genome assembly GCA_023511675.1 of Pirellulales bacterium. Classification (GTDB taxonomy): domain Bacteria; phylum Planctomycetota; class Planctomycetia; order Pirellulales; family JAIMBC01; genus JAIMBC01. The sequence continues at coordinate 8,315 of JAIMBC010000004.1, read as the reverse complement.
CCAGCATGGATCCGGCCCGGCCGCCTCAACTTGACAAGTGGGCAGATTGGGCTGCGCACATTGCCGCACAGGTGGAGCGCGCTGGAGAAATCCTCAAGCGTTTGCAAGCGTTCAGCCGCAATCGCGAGCTGCAATCGGTGAAGATGGAATTTCCCACACTGTTACATGAGGTGCTGTCGCTGTTGGAGGGCGAGGCACTGCGCTTGGGCGTCCGAGTGCAAACGAGCGTGGTTGATCCCCTGCCGCCCATCCAGGGCGACCGCTTGCAATTGCAACAATTGTTGTTGAATCTGTTGCGCAACGCGTGTGAGGCCGCTGTGGAGTCGCCCGACGGGGGCCGTGTGGAACTAACCGCAGCGATGGAGGGCGAGACGCTCGTCGTCCGCGTGTCCGACAATGGTCCGGGATTGCCGCCGATCGATCCTCAGCAATTATTCGAACCGTTTTTTACCACCAAGCGCGACGGGCTGGGTATGGGTTTGGCAATCAGCCGGGCGATTGTGGAAGCACATGGAGGCTCGCTCCGCGCCCAGACGCGTCCCGAGGGCGGCACACTGTTCGAGTGCCGATTGCCTATCGCGAACGAGGACACGATCGCATGAGTGACACAGCAACGGTATTTGTCATTGATGATGACGCGGACGGCCGCCGCTCGGTCGTCGCACTTGTCGAGTCGCTGGGATTGCATGCCGAAGCATTCGACTCGGCAGAACGCTTCCTCGAGACGCAGCCCGTCAACCAAGCGGGGTGCGTGGTCACCGACCTCCGCATGCCCGGCATGAGCGGCCTCGAGCTGCAACAGCAGCTTGCAGCGATGGGATCGGCGCTGCCGGTGATCATCATCTCCGCTTATGCCGACGTCCCCATCGCCGTTCAGGCCCTGCGCGGCGGCGCCATCACCGTCTTGCAAAAGCCCTACGCCTCGAGCGAGTTGCGCGAAAGTATCCGCGCGGCACTGCAACAGGACGCCGAACGCCGCCGGCAAGAAGAAGAACGACGCGAGATCCGGCGCCGCCTCGAGTTGCTCACAGACCACGAACAGGCCGTGCTGCAATACGTCGCCGCAGGCTACCCCAACAAGACCATCGCCCAGCGGCTGAACATCGGCCTGCGCACCGTGGAGTCCCGGCGGCACGCCATCATGCAAAAGATGCAGGCCCAGTCCCTCGCCGAACTGCTGCGGATGGTATTCGCCGTCGAACACGCACCCACCGACGCGCCGCGCAACGCGACGGCCCACCGCCTGCTGTGCTCGCACCCTCCCGAGCGACAGCACCACTCAAATCCCTAGGGCCATAGATCCTCCTCGCCTCGGGTTGCCGTCGCACTCGACGTCTTGTCTGCCCAGGGCTGCGGAAAACCGCCTGAACTTCGTTCTTCCCTACGTCCGATGCTGTCACAGAAGCAGGACTCCAGGGGCAGCCGGCATATACGCCGAAGGCGTATGTGCCGGGGGCCTGCTCTTTACCAGCGACGGCACCACTGCTGCGCAACCGACGGCTGCCACGGCAGGGCAGTTCGCTTCGGTTGGCAAGCGCGCCGCATGCCCCCTGGCGCCGGCATACGACCCGTACCCCAGGCGCCGCGAGCGCGCGGCTGGCTGGGGGGTCCCACAGCCCCTGCCTGCCGCCGCCGCGCACTGCCACGATGCGGCTGGCTGACGGCACCCATGCCTCAGCCTGCGGGCGAGTCGCTAGCCCGCTCTGTCTGCTGATTGGCGTCGCGCTGCCGGGCTATCAGGGCCGCCCATAACTCAGCAATGCCCTGTCCGTGCAGAGCAGACACGCTTATCACGGCAGGCCCTTCTGTGCCAAGCGACAGGGCACGGCACACCTGCTGGTAGACGTGCTCGGCGCCCGGCAGATCGGACTTGTTCACCACGACGAGATCCGCCAGCTCCAGCAGCCCGGCCTTTTCCCACTGGATCTCGTCGCCGCTATGCGGTGTGATCAGCACCAATAGCAGGTCAACGATGTTGCGGATGGCGACTTGATCCTGCCCCACGCCCACGGTTTCGACCAGCACCACATCGAACCCGCACTCCAACAGCCAGTCACGCGCTGGAGCGACAGCGGCCGATAGCCCGCCCGCAGCACCGCGCGTGGCCAGGCTGCGAAAGTAAACCCCCTCGTCCCGCGGATCGATCCGCAGCCGCACGCGGTCCCCCAGCAACGCCCCGCCCGTGCGAGGGCTGGAAGGGTCCGAGGCCAGCACAGCAACCCGCTTCCCCTGCTGCCGAAGGTAGCGGACCAGCGCCGCCGCCAGCGTGCTCTTGCCTGCCCCCACGCCTCCCGCCAATCCCACCACCAGGCCTCCCCGCCGCGGCGAGTCCGGCGAAGGAGGGGCCTCGCCAGCCTCGATCAGGCTGATGATCTGCGCCAGCGCGCGGCGGTCTCCGCTGCGAGCACGCCGTGCCAGTGCCTCGTGGCTCGTCTGTGTCATGTGGTACAGGATACGTCCCTGCCGGCCTCGACGCTCAGGCGGTACCGGCCGCGGGGACCCAGCGTCGAGCGGGCCACCCTGCCACGGTTAGCAGGCCGCGGTGATTGAAGGCGGCACGGTCTGGCAGTTAGAACCAGCGTTTCAACCGCGAGACCCAGCTCTCCGGGGCCGGCTGGCGGCCTGCTATGTATTCTCGCCACTTGCCGACGTCCGGGCCATAGTCCGCCCCTGTGACGTTGGCTAGCGAACGCGTGGCGCGGTACCGCATGGCGGGGTCGGGGTCATCCAACACCAGGGCCAGCACGGCGACAGACTCGGGACTCCGAACCTCCCCCAAGGCACGCACGGCCGCCAGCCGCACGTCCAGATCCTCATCTTCGCGCAACACCTGCTCCAGCACCTTTACCGCCTCCACGCCGCCGCGCCGCCCCCAGGCCTGACAGCAGGCAGCACGCACGTCCGCATCGGGATCCTCGGTGCCTGCGCGAAGCATGGCCGTTGCCGTCTCAGACTGCACTGCCGCCAGCGTCTTGAGCAGTTGAGCCCGTACCAGCGGATCTTCCTCGGTCCGCAGCTCGCGAGCTAGTTCCAGGGCCAACCTGTCGTGCTCTTCCGGAGGCAGCCGCGGGCACTCCTTGGAAACCTGTTGAAGTTGTTCCAACTTCTTGGCAGGCGTGACGATCCGCGGATCCTCGTCTTGGGGATTCCAAAAGGCGCGTTGAGCGAACGGCACGCTGGCGCAGCCGCACATGGCGAGCAGCAGCAGGACAGCGGCGAATGCAACTCTGGCCACGCGCAAGGTTGCTGGCACCTGAGGAAAACGTCGACCGCTGGATCAGGAAGGCAGCCGCACTATAGCGGCTGGCAGCCGCTGAGCAAAGGCGGATTTGAACAGCCGCAATCTACAGTCGGCCAAGGGGTTGCGCGCGGATGCCCTGTAGGGCAAGCAAGCCGAGCCCTGTAGCCCCCGGGCAAGCCCCCACACCGCCACTCTACGAACACCTGCGAAAGCCCAAACCTCGAACGAACGACGGCCGTGGACGTCGGGCAAAGAAACGGCAAGGCAGCGGCAGTTCACACCGGAGCGTAAAAAGCGAACGGAGGCACCAGTCTGCCGCTGCGCAGCAGCACGAACAAGCCAGCAGCCAGCATGTCGGCCGTGGTACCTGGATTGCGTCGATGGCCGTCGGATCGCAGCCAGAAGTCCAGATCGCAGAGAGCCTGCTGGTAGCCATCGTCTTGTGGAGCACCCTGTGCCAGCACGCGTCCGGCAAGTGCTGCGGCCTGCTCGGCCACCTGCCGGCCGCATTTGCGTGCAATCAGACTGTCTGGATGTGCATGCATCAACTGCACGTGAACGTGCACAATGGCATCTGCTATCGGCCAACCACGCTCCAGAGCAGAGTGCAGCCACGGGACGACACAATCGAACAGGTCGCCAAAACCGCGAGCATATTGTCGGGCCACCAGGTCTCGCCCTTCGGCCAGGCGCATGGCGTGCAACAGGTCATGCGGCGGCGGTCCAGCCACGTCCGCCTCCCCGACCTTGCCCAGGCCCCCAGCGCCGGCCAGGCAGATGGCCTGGTAGACCAGAGCCGCATCGTGTGCATCGAGCGACCGCAGCACGCGGACCACGCCTGCACGTAGCGCCGCAGCCTCCAAGCCCTGTTCTTGACTCGCCAGCACCAAGGGGGCTAGCAACAGCACGGCACCCAGGTAGGTATTCGTGCTTGCGGCTTGCCGAGCTGCCTCCACGCCGCAGAGGACCACGCTTCCCAATCGGCCGCTCACAGCAGCCCGCTCAAGTGCCGGCCCTATCAGCACCGCACTGGCCGCAAAGTCGATGAATGTGACATCCTCGAAGTCGGCCCCGCGATGCACGTTGCCCGGCTTGGGCGCCGCGGCCTCCAGCAGGCAGGCCAAGGTGGCACATTGGCCCAGGGAGAGCTGCGGCTTCATGGCACGGCCCGCTGGCAGCCCTGATCCATCTGTGCGTGCAATGGCCCGGGTGAGCCGCTCGTCCTGGCTGCTGGGCTGGCTGCCGTCTCGGATCGTCCGTGAGTGTCAGCCTCGCTGGCGTGCCGTCGCAAAAAGTCTCTCAGCAGAGGCACGATCTGCTCATGGGCGTCTTCTGCCAGGTAGTGGGATGCGTCGTGCAACGGATGGATCTGGGCGTGGGGGAACAACTCCTGGAAGCGTGCCAGGAATGCGGGCGTGAAGCACCAATCGCGCATTCCCCAGACGATCAACATGGGTTGGCGTCGCAGCCGGGGAAGGGCTGCTTCCAGTTCGCAGAGGGGGGCAAAGCTGGGGTGAGAGGGTGTGAGGGGGATGTCTTGCACAAACCGCCACACCGCCTCACGGTTGCGCCAGCAGTTGTAAGGGGCCACAAGTCCGGCGCGGGCCGCTGGAGAGAGCGGTCGCGACACCGCCATCCACGTGGCGGCACGTACAAAGGCATTTAGACCTTGCACGGCCAGCCTGCCGACGATGGGCCAGCGGCAGATGCCGATACGCCACGGGACTTGCCGCGAGCGGAAGGCCGCCGTGTTGAACAGGACGTAACGGGCAAACCTGTGCGGCTCCGCCAGTGCGGCACGCAGTCCGATGGGCCCGCCCCAATCATGAACCACCAGCGTCACACGGTCCAGATCGAGTGCCCGAATCAAGCGCGTGAGGTTCTCTGCGTGCTGGACGAACCGATACGGGTAGCCGCGCGGCTTGTCGGAGAGGCCGCAGCCCATATGATCCGGCACCACCACCCGATAGGCGTCGCGCAGCCCCAGGATCAGCTCGCGCCAGTAAAAAGACCAGGTCGGATTCCCGTGCACCAGCAACAACGGCTCGCCCCGGCCCTCGTCCAGGTAGTGATAGGCGTGGCCATCTAACCTCAAGTAATGGGAGGTAAAGGGGTAGAGGGCGCGCCAGTCGGACTTCACGGCTGGGCTTCCTGATCTTGAACCCTCTGGCAGGTGCTTAACAGATACCACATCTTCAAATCGGCCAGCAGAGACCAGAGAGGGTGCTTGAACGTGGCCGGCCGATTGCGCTCGATCACAAAATGGCTGAACCAGGCCAGCCCGTACCCGCACGCCAAACCGGCCAGCAGCAGCCACCACTGCCGAAACGCCGCTGCCCCCGCCAGCAGGACCAACGCCCCCGTGGTGCCGAGCCAGTGCCACGCCCGCGTGGCGGGCCGCGAGTGCTCCTGCAAATAGTACGGCCAGAACTCCGCAAAGCTGCGGATGGGCTGGGACGCTTGCTCGCTCATCGGTCGTGCGGATCAGGCCATTTTTCCTGGAGACGGCAGTGCGCATCCAGAGTACCGCGCCGCGCCCGGCAAGGCGATGCCCTGCCGTCACATCCGCGGCCTACAACTGCTTGACCGCCGAGATCAGTTCCAGCACTGCCTGTTTGCCATCTCCAAAGAACATCAACGTATTGTCGGCTGCGAAGAGGGGGTTGGGAATGCCGGCAAAGCCGGGACTGAGACTGCGCTTGACCACCACCACGGTGCGGGCCTGATCGACATTCAAGATCGGCATGCCCGCAATCGGACTAGAGGGATCTGTGCGTGCCAACGGGTTGACCACGTCGTTCGCGCCGATGACCAGGACCACGTCGGTTTGGGGAAAGTACGGGTTGATTTCGTCCATCTCCTTCATTTGCTCATAGGGCACGTTGGCCTCAGCCAGCAAGACGTTCATGTGTCCGGGCATGCGTCCGGCCACGGGGTGGATGCCGTAGGTGACGCGAATGCCGCGCGCCTCGAGCACGTTGGCCAGTTCATGCAGTGCGTGCTGGGCCTGTGCCACGGCCAGCCCATAGCCGGGGACGATCACCACGTTCTGCGCGGACTCGAAAAGCAGCGCCACTTCCTCTGCGCTGGCTCCCTTGACCTTGCCCGCATACACCCGCTCGGCCAGACCCTCGTCTAACTGAGCCGTGAACACGCCGAACAGCACGTTGGTCAGCGAGCGATTCATCGCCTTGCACATGATCTGGCACAGAATAATGCCCGAGGCGCCCACCAGCGATCCTGAGATGATGAGTGCGTTGTTGTCGATCACGAACCCCGTACCAGCGGCTGCCAGGCCGGAGTAAGAGTTGAGCAAGCAAATCACGACGGGCATGTCGGCCCCGCCAATGGGAATGGTGAGCAGCACGCCCAGCACGCTGGCGGCAAGCACCAGCAGCCAGTAGGCTGCCAGCGCGTCTGGGCGGGAAGCCAGCCAGATGGCAAGGACCAGGGCAATGGCCCCCAGAACGGCATTGACCACGTGCTGGGCCTGGTAATGCACGGGCCTGCGGAACAGCCACTCTTGCAGCTTCAGGAAGGCCACCAGGCTTCCCCAGAAGGTCACGGCGCCGATCATACCGGAGACCGCCGCGGCGACCACCGGCTGGTCCCAGGCGCGGTAGGCGTGGCCGCGTGCCATGGCCTGATACAATTCGGCGGCGGCTACCAGCAGCGACGCCGCACCGCCAAAGCCGTTGAGCAGGGCGACCATCTGCGGCATGGCGGTCAGGGGCACGCGCAGGGCGAGCGCCGCGCCGATGCCGCCCCCAATGGCTACGCCCACCCCTGCCCACGTGTAGCGCTGCACGTCGGGGTGGCAGAGCGTGGCTCCCACGGCCAGCACCATCCCCAGGGCACCCAACAGGTTGCCTAATATCGCCGTGCGCGGCCGCGCCAGCAGGCGAAATGTGCCGATAAACAGCACCGCCGATACGAGGTAGGCCAGCTTGATCAGCGCGATACGCAGTGCCGGATCCACGGCTACTCCTTCCTGCGAAACATCGATAACATGCGGTGGGTGACCAAGAACCCTCCCACTACGTTGACGGTGGCCAGAATCGTGGCCAGAAAACCGAGCGTTGTGGCCGCCGTGCTCGCCACGGCTCCCACCGCCACCAGCGCCCCCACCACCGTAATGCCCGAGACGGCGTTCGATCCGCTGGTCAGCGGCGTGTGCAGCGTGGCCGGAACCTTGGTGATCACTTCGAAGCCCACCCACATGGCAAGCACGAAAATGGTCAGGGCGGTCAGCAAGGCATCCAGCCGCTCATGACCAGCCGCAGCCGCCTGCTCCGCCAACAGGCACGCTTCGCCGCAGGCAGGAAGCAAGCACCACACGAAAGAGGGCACCATGATCACGTTTCCTTTGCTATGGATTGGTTGTTAAGCGGCGTCATCCCTAGCTGCACAGTTCAGAGAAAGCCGCCGATACTTCAGCCTGTTTACTTCAGCTCGGCGCTCGGCGCCTCCAGCAACGCGCGCACGCCCGGATGCACGACCTGGCCGCCCCGAGCAACCAGCACATCGCGCGTGATCGGATCATCCAGGTCGTAGGCGAACTGCCCTTTCGGCGCCAAATGCAACAGCAGCGACGAGATGTTGCGCGCGTAAAGCTGGCTGGCATGCCAGGCAACCGTGGCCGGCAGATTGGTAGGCCCCATGATCACCACCTGGTCCACAGAGACGGTGGCATCAGCCTGCGTGAGTTCGCAGTTGCCGCCACGTTCTGCCGCCAGATCGACGATGATCGACCCCGGCTGCATTCCCCGGACCATCTCTGCGGTGATCAGCAGCGGGGCGCGCTTCCCGGGCACGGCGGCCGTGGTGATAACCACATCGTGGGCTGCCACGGCCTCGGTGAGCAGTTCGCGCTGGCGGCGGTAGAACGCTTCATCGAAGGCGCGGGCATAGCCCTGCTGATCCTGAGCGCCGGCCGTCTCCAGCGGCAGCTCGAGGAAGCGGGCGCCAAGACTTTCGACCTCTTGCTTGACCGCAGGCCGCACATCATAGGCCGCGACCACGGCTCCGAGTCGGCGTGCGGTGGCGATGGCCTGCAAGCCGGCCACCCCAGCTC
>JAIMBC010000397.1 GCA_023511675.1 Pirellulales bacterium | reverse complement strand
GCCATGCCGCCGATGGAGTACTGGCGGTACACCAGGGGCTGCCCTGCTGCGTCTCGCTCCAGCAGTTCCAGCGGATCGGCCAGGGGGCGCGGCCCCAGCTCACGCTCGTCCCAAAGCTGCCTGTAGAACTGGAAGAAGCCACGGGGGCCGTCGGGGCCGTCGGGATCGCCCACCAGAAATTTCACGTTGAAGTGGCCTACCACGCGCACGTTGAGCTGGTGCAGCCGGGCATTCAAGTCTTCAAACCACCGGCCGCACTCGGCCAGCCCGCGCACCGGAAAATGTGCCGGATAGCCGTCGTAATAGGGTGTGTGGGCCAGGCTCCAGAAGTGCGCGCCGTAAAAGCCCACCTGGGCAATCTCAGGCTGCACGCTGGCCACAAAGGGCAGGTACTCCGGCGAGCCATAGCCATCCCAGTGCGCAATCAGGCGTGTAAACTCCAACCGCTCACCGGCAACGGCAACCGGGGCGGCACAGATCATCAGCACCAAGACCGCTGGGCGGAGGGAATACCCATGCATGGATGGCGCAGGCAGGCGTTTCATGTTGTCGTCCAGGACAGGCTGTTCAAGAGGTCATCTTGCGAGGGAAGTCGGCGGAGGACAGCCGCCTAGCAGTGTTCGACCACGCAATTCGAGGGCGCAAGGCGTCACGCAGGCGATCGTCACGTGTCAGGCGGGCCAACGGTCGCCCAGGCAGATGCCCAGGTCTCGTGCGGTGAGGATGCTGTCGCAATCCAGGGGGACGGACTTCATGCGGCTGATCGCCGCCGCCAGGGGCACGGTGCGAACATCGGGCGGGTCGAGCGCGACCATCACGCCGAACTGCCCCTCGGCGGCCACGCGCACGGCCGCCGCGCCAAAGCGCAGGGCGATCAGGCGGTCAAAGGTGGTGGGGGCTCCGCCGCGCTGCAAGTGGCCCAGCACCACCACGCGGCACTCCTTGCCGGTGCGGCGGGCAATCTCTTCGGCGACCTGCTCGCCGATGCCGCCCAGCCGCGCCTGCCCGCCAGGTTGTGCCGGCGTGCGCATCACGTATGTACCGCCAATGGGCCGGGCACCCTCCGCCGCCACCACGATGCTGAAGTGCCGCCCCGCCGCCTCCCGCTCGAGAATCTTGGCGCACACCGCCTCGTAATCGAACGGGATCTCGGGAATCAGGATCACATCGCACGAAGCTGCCAGGCCGGAGTTCAAGGCGATCCAGCCGGCATAGCGCCCCATCACCTCGACCACCATTACCCGCTCGTGCGCCTCTGCCGTGGAGTGCAACCGGTCCAGCGCCTCGGTGGCCACGGTCACCGCCGTATCGAAGCCGAAGGTGACCACCGTGTGCGAGAGGTCATTGTCGATGGTCTTGGGCACGCCGACCACCGGCAGTCCCTGCTCGAAAAAGTGGTAGGCGATTTGCAACGAGCCATCTCCGCCGATGGCGATCAACGCATCCAGTTCCAGGCGGTGAAAATTCTCGATCACGCGTGCCGAGACGTCGATCACCTCCCGCGTGCCGTCGGGATGCTCCACCACGCGGCGGTAGGGATCCCCCTTGTTGGTGGTACCCAGGATCGTACCGCCCACGTGGGTGATGCCCCGCACGCTGTCTCGGGTCAAGGGCAGGATCTGGCTGGTATCGATCAGCCCCTCGTACCCCTTGCGAATGCCCAGCACCTCCCAGCCGCGGCGCAGGGCAGACAGCACCACGGCGCGAATCACAGCGTTCAGGCCGGGGGCGTCGCCCCCCCCGGTATTCACGGCAATGCGGCGGATCGGCAGGGCCATGGCGGAACTCGTCTGCTGCGAAGGCCAGGGTTTTGCTCCTGCGACCATTCTCGACCCGCCGCTGTGCCCGCGGTAGCCGCAGGCCTTCTCCAGCGGCTTCCCCGTCCCCCAACCATGCCCCATGCGCTCCGCCCCGCCATGCACCACCTGCGCTGCTGCGGAGCGAGCAGCGACACCGCTCGCTCCACACAGGCCCAGCCCCAACGCGGGCGATCGCCACCACGTCTTCGAGGCTGCCGCTCGCTCTGCACGCGCGCAGCCCCCACACAAGCATGACGCTGCTGACGCTGATTTTAGTGGGTCGCTCCACAGGCGAGCAGCCCCGCGGTCGGGACGTGTCGCCCTCAAGCGAGCTGGCGCGAAGCAATGGCTCCCCGCCAGGCCAGCAACGTGCCGCCTGTTGGCAGCACCCGACCACTGACGTCGGTAAGCACCGCCGCACTCCGCGCGGCAGAAGCGCGGGCAGGGACAGCTCGATTCGTACACCTCCACCGGCGGAGGCGGCGGTCGAGTCGAGTGGTGGCATCCAGCAAGCGCGTTCTCTGCCGATCGTGAGCACCGCGGATTCGATTGCTCCACGCTGCCTGCTTGACGCCTACGTATCCTTGTCGACTACTTCTCGTTGTCCTTTTCCGGCGTCGCCGGGCCGGAGGTGGAATCTTCCGACGACGCTTCATTGCCAGCGCCGCCACGATCGCCCTGTGTCCCACTCTCAGCAGGCGCCTTGGTGCCAGAGCTACGCCGCTTGCGCCGCTGTTGCGCTTCTGTGGCCAGTTGCTTCACCTGCTCGAGCTGTTCGGGAGTGAGCACCGCTTCGATCTTGGCATCGCGCTCCGCGATCAAGGCTTCGAGCTGATCTTCCAGCTCATCGATGCGAGGGGCGTATTCATCCTGAATGGCGTAGATCGCCTCGCGCTGCATGTTGTTGATCACCCTGGAGTAGAAGGGCGGCAGCCGACGCCGCGGCTTGTTCGCCGAGACCTCCTTCTTGCCAGATGCTGCCGCAGGCTGTTCCTCCTCCACGCCCCATGCCAGATGCGCCAGCGCCACCACTGAGACAGCCCACATCGTACAGGCCAACACTGCGACACAACGCCTCAAAACCCTGCTTCGCATGGCGATGCCTCCAGAGATGCCAGAATTGCCCCCGGGCCCGACATAGCCCCGGGACCGCCCGCCAGTGTATCAGAGTGTTTTGGGACCGCAAGCTTCCAGCGCTGCTTTCTAAAGCACTACCTCGCTACCTGACAACGCACGGGCTGTTCCTCTGCCGGCCGCCCCAAGCTCGCCCCCTCTGCCTCGGACGCGCGAGAACCACATGTCTCGCGCAACACCGCCGCCAACTCCCCCAGAATCATGCTCGTCGCCCCCCAGATGCGGTGGCCTT
>JAIMBC010000396.1 GCA_023511675.1 Pirellulales bacterium | reverse complement strand
GCAGCGTGGGAAACAAGGGAGGCAGGTACATGGTAAACAGCCCAAAGGCGCCCTGGCACACGCCGCAGACCGCCATCCAGCCGGCTAGCGCCGGCAGCCCGTGCGGTACCGCGTAGGCCGCCGCCAGCGCCACGCCATATGCGGCAAACATGCCGCAGATGGCACGCCGATAACCGAAGCGCATGGCCAGTGCGCCGGCGGCAAAGTTGCCGACGATCGACCAGAACATCAGCCACCAGAGGGTCAGGCTTACCAGGCGCGTCTTTTCGGCATCTCCCCAGGAGACAACGTCGGGATGCGCATGCAGATGCCGCTGGTACCAGAACATAAAGGCCCAGTGAGCAGCCAGGCCCGAGCCGCAGACCACAATCGACAGCAACGTGGTGCGGCGAATGGCTCTGCCAAACAGGTCGCGGATCCGCGGCTGCTGTGCCGCCTCACGCCGAGCCGACTGCCATGCCTCCGGCTCCGGTACCGCGCGGCGAATCCACAGCACCAGAAATGCCGGCAGGATTCCCACCAAAAACACGTAGCGGTGCGGCAGATCTGCCATCAGGTAACCCGCCGCGCACGCGAGCATGATGCCCACATTCACGGCAGATTGCAGCACGGCCGCAATCCACGGCCGCCAGCGCACGGGCCACGTTTCGACCAGCAGTGAGGCGCCCACCGCCCATTCTCCGCCAATGCCCAGCGCCGCCAGAAAGCGAAAACACATCAGGTGCCACCAGCTCTGCGCCGCTGCTGACAGGCCGGTGAACAGCGCATAGGTGAGGATGGTGAGCATCAAGGCCCGGCTCCGGCCCAGCAGGTCTCCCAGCCTGCCAAACAGGCCGCCTCCTAGTGCCCAGCCTACAAGAAACGCCGCCTGAATGATGGAGCCGTAGCGCCCCACCGACTGTTCGGAAGGCTCGACCGCCAGCAACAGGGCCACAAAGGGCGTGGCTACCAGCGTGTACAGGTGCATGTCCAGCCCGTCGAACAACCAGCCCAGCCAGGCCGCGGCTCCCGAACGCCACTGCTGCGGGGAGAGTTCGGTGTGCCACGGCCTGCTCGCGGTGGAGGGGCCTGTCTCGCTGCATGGGGCAATCTGCGGTGCGGTGCGTTCGCGCTGCATGGGCTCGCTCGGGGGTGGATGGGCGGCACCGGGCCGACCGGGGTGGGGAGATAGCAGTTTAGTCTCCGCCGCCTGCACATCCCATGCCGCCCCCTGTGGGCGGGGCGTGCTGCTCGGTTCGATCGGTCGGATCAGTCGGATCGGCCCGACCCGTCCGATCAATCGCCTTCCCCCTGGCCCAGCCAGCGGCGAAGCTGCTGCCAAGGCACGTCGGCCTCGACAAACCGCACCTCCCCCGAGGCGAACACCACAAATGCTCCCGAGACGCCGCGCACCTGGTGCCGCGCGGCCAGCGCCGTGCTGCTGGCCTGGCCGGCCTCGGCGGCTGGCCGCAACGCATCGGCAGGCAGGTCTCGCGGCTCGAACCAGCGGATGGCCGACTGTGCCATCTCCACGACCAGCAGGCGATCGCCCCCCCCTGCAAGCTTGTCGCCCGGAGGGTCCTGCCACGGCGAGCTGGCGCCGGTTACGGCCAGGTAGCTGGTGGCGGCGGCATCCAGGGCATCATCCTCCGGGCAACGGAACGCCGGGCACGCCTCGGCATGCAGCCGCCGGTTGCTGGGCCCATCCCACGGCTCGTCGTAGCGGTAGCGCCCAGACACCGCACCTGTGCCAGGCAAGTAGGGCAAGATCAACGCACGCCAACTGTGCTGGGGCCTGCCCTGAGCATCCTGCGTGTACAAAGGCGGCAGACAGCCATGCTCAGACCGGTACTGGGCCAGGGCCAGCGCAATGTGGCGGAGCTGATCGCGGCACGCGCGCGCGGTAGATGGTGGCCCCCGGCGGCCGCCGGGGGCATACAGCAAGTAGAGTGCACCCAGGCCCAGCGAAAGCGCAATGGCCAGTTCGGCCGTCCATCGCTTGCGCGCCAGCAGGCCGCAGCCAGCCGCCAGCACCGCTAGGGCCGCGCCCCACAGCCGTAACTGAAGCGTGAGCGTCAGCACCAGCGCCACGGCCAGCACCAGCCACAACAGGTGCCGCACCTGAATTTGCCAGGGCCGGCGGGGCTGCCTGGCGGCTTCTGCGTCAGTCATGGCGTGGGGCGGTGTGAACCAGCTCGAACCGGCAGCCCTGCGCACCGCAGTACACTCTGCAACGGCAAGCCAACATCAGGCTCGCGCCCGCTGCGGCGCGTCCACCGGCATGGCAGCAGCACGGCCCCAGCTACCAAGGCGGCACCACGCACGCGCGGCACCGACGGGGCGTTAAGAAGGCGCAAGGTACAAGCTCGCCGCGGCGCCACGCCCGCGCGGGAGGGCCGCCTACGACTGCCAGAACGTCGATTGGCGCGGAGCCTCATAACGCACCTCCAGATGGGGCGTCTCGATCAGCTCGCCCCGCGCCAGCGAATGCACGCCTGCCTCTACCAGTCCCGAGGTCAACAGCGTGCGTTCCACCGGATAGGGCGGCTTTCCCGTCAGAAATGTCTCCTCTGCCTTGGACATGAGCGCGGCAGAGTAGACCACATTGGGGTTGGGCGGCAGGTAGAACAGCGTCGAAAGCGGTTCGCGCTCGCCGCGCAGCCGCGCGGCAAAGGTGAAGTCCTCCACCAGACCGTTCATGAGAAACATGGTGGCCCGCAAGCCGTCGTTGTATTCAAAGCGGTACGCCACCGGATCGGGTACGAAGTGGCGCATCTGCTCCCGCGTGGGATAGCGGTGGCTCGTGGTTGGCGCCTGCGCCAGGGTCTGGCTGCGGCAGAGGCACGCCTCGAACAGCCGCGGGTCCCAGCCGCCGCTCTGCCACGCAACGGCCTCCATGGCCTGCCACACCGCCTCTCCCCGCAGGGCCTGCATCCAGCGCACGCCCGTCTCTCCGCCGCGCCGCCGCTCGACCATGCACTGAATCACCTCCAGGGCGTGGAAATCGTAACTGTCGATGCCGCCCATGGCCACGCACATGGCCTCTTCCACCTCCGCACCATAGGGCATGTCGATCGCCGGCATCCGCCAGGTGACCGGCAGCGACGAGCCGGCCAAGAACGGAATCTGCATCGCCCGCGCCGTCTCCACCATCTCGCGTGCCCACTGCCACTTCCAGGAAAGGTGCTTGTCGTTGAAC
>JAIMBC010000395.1 GCA_023511675.1 Pirellulales bacterium | reverse complement strand
ATCCGGCGCCGCCGAGGTGCGCTGCCGGTTCCCCTCCCGCTCTCCCACGTGCTCCAGCCGTTCCACCTCCGCCAGCGAGATCTCGTGCCCATGATCCAGCCCACGCACCACCAGCACGTACGTACAGGCACCCAGCACCGCCAGCAGCGCCAGCGACACGGCGGAGAAGCCCAACACGCGCCCCAGCACCAGTTCCAGCGAACGCACGGGCTTGGTCACCACCGTGTAGATAGTGTGGCGGCTGATATCCGTGGGCAGGCTGAAGGCGCTCAGCAGCAGGGCCATCGCCACCAGCAACAAGGAGGTGGTGGTCAGCATGAAGTCCAGGAACTGCCGGGCAGGTTCCTCCCCAGAGGCTGTTTGGAACCAGGTGGCAAACAGCATCACTCCCAGGAAGAATGCAAAGCCCCACAGCAGGCGGCTGCGCACGGCTTCTTGAACTGCCAACCGCGCCATCGCCAGGGCGCGGCGCAGCGAGAAGGACCTCAAATCCTGCCAGTACGAGCCGGCGAACCTGAAGATCCGGTCGCCGCCCGCCAGGGGGCCATGGGCCACGGCCGAGACCACAAAAAAGCACAACAGCAGCACCACGAAGAAGGCCAGCGAAACGCCAACCCAGTACACGACCGCTGTTTGCAACCAGGTCAACAGGGGTTCTGGAGGCGACTCCAATACCATATGCGTGTACCCGTAATTGCTCTTTCCCCCGCCGCCCAGCAGCGGCGCGGCCAGCTTGGGCTAGACCATCTGCTTGGGCCGCCGGCCAGGACGTGCCTCGGCATCCCGTACGATGCGCAAGAACAGGTCTTCCAGGGTCGTGGTCGGGTTGTCCATCCCCTCCACTTCACCCCCATGCTGTTCGATCACGCGGCGAATCTCCTCCCGCGCCGCGTCAGACAGATTGCGCACGCGAATTTCCGTAACCTCGCGGATCCGCACCAAATCCGCGACGCGCCCCAGCTCCTTCAGCTCTCCCTGGTGCAAGATGGCAATGCGGTCGCAAACGTCTTGCACGTCCGCCAGCAGATGGCTGCACATCAGCACCGTCTTGCCGCTCGCCTTGAGCTGCAAGATCAAATCCTTCACGTCGCGTGTGCCGATCGGGTCAAGGCCGCTAGTGGGTTCGTCCAGCACCACCAGCTCCGGGTCGTTGATCAGGGCCTGTGCCAGCCCCAGCCGCCGTGACATCCCCTTGGAGTACTCGCGCACAGGCCGCCGCCTCGCCCACGCCAGGCCTACCCGCTCGATTAACTCCTCTACCCGGGCACGACGCACCGAGGCCGGCATGTCGAACAGGCGCCCGTAAAAGTCCAACGTCTCCGCCGCATCGAGAAACTTGTACAGGTACGACTCCTCGGGCAGGTAGCCAATCCGCTCGTTCTTGCGAATATCGAGCGATTCGCAGCCCAGCACCCGCGCCTCGCCACTGGTGGGAAACAACAGCCCCAACAGCAGCTTGATGGTGGTCGTTTTGCCGGAACCGTTGGGCCCCAGCAGCCCAAACACCTCTCCCCGAAACACCTGCAAGTCGAGCGCTTTGAGCGCTCGCACCTTCTGCCGCCCCCAGAAGTCTCGATACGTCTTGGAAAGTCCACGGCACTCGATCACCACGTCGCTTCGGCTTGCCGCACCCGACTGCAACCGTGTTCCGGCCTCGCTTGCCGGCCTGGCCAGCGCCGCCGCGCCCCCTTGCCCCTGGCCATCTTGGACTGGATTGCTGGCAGACCTCGCGGTGTCTGCTTCGGATGCCATGGCTTACCTCGTCATCATTTGTTTGCAACCGCTACGCAACAGAAACAGCCTGCCGCCCGCCAACGCAGGCCGGTATTGCGCACTGCACTACTACGTCTGGCAACTACGTTCGGTTCGCTGCCGCCCAGCAACCGGACAGGCCGACAGCACGGCTCACCCAGGCCGACCCTCCCCAGACGAAGCCGAGGGCCGCTCCAAGCGCGGCCCTAGCCTCCACTATAGAAAGCGGCCGCCCGCCCTTCAAGCTGGAGAGCCTCGTGGCGGCAGCCATGGCGGAGCGTTCCGCGCGAGCCTTCGCGCCGGCACCGCGCGAGCCTCGTGGCCACGGCCAGGACCGCAGGGGAGGCGTGGCACCAGCGGCCGCCACCGCCGAAGCGTAAGCTACGGTCTGAGCTGCTGTGCCTCGAGCGTCTTGGCTGCCACAGGGGCTGCCCTCTTCACGGCATGGAGGGGGGCGACACCGCTTAGCGCTAGGGGCCGCACCAGATGGCAGGGTATCGTGCTGATGGCAGCTTTTGGGCCTGTCGCCGCAGCGAGGCGGCGCCTCTTCCCTGCACAAGCCTCGCGCAGACTCCACGCGCCGGCGAGGCGTTTCTGCCCTAACACCGTTTGCCTCCCAATTGCCATGAGATATGTTTGTATTGGCGTTTCGCCAAGGGGCGGGCCGAGCGCGGCCCGTGGTTCTCACCAAGTTCACGAAGGAGGTGGCCGCTGCATGGCACGCACATTCTCGACCTGTTTTTTGGCGTGGGGGCTGTTCACAGTTGGGTTGGGGCCATACGCCTATTCGCGGGAGCGATCTGCCGACCTGCTCGCCACTTTGCAGGGGAGCTGGTTGGTCCAGGCATGCCGCCAAGACGGTCGAGCGTTCCCGCCCTTGCACGGCGCACGCGTGCAATTCCACGAGCAGGACATGATCCTGATCCTGCCCAATGAACTGATCAAGGCCCGTGTTGCTGCCGAAACCGTCGATGACCCGGCAACTCTCACGTTCGAGTACCTGCTGGGCTCCGATCGCGGCCACACGCGCCGTGCCGTCTGTGCCTTTCGCGGGGAGCTGATCTATCTCTGCCTGGGCCCCCTCGATGGGCCTTGCCCCACGGATCTCACCTGCCGCCGCGGCAGCCGCCGCCTGTTGCTGGTGTTACAGCGCGAACAGTCCGACCAGCAGCAGGCGAGGTAGCACTGCCACGCGGAGCAACACTTTCCTCTCGTTCCCAGGCGCTTGCCTGGGAACGCGCTGTCAGGTTCGTAGTGACCGCATTCATGCGGTCCCGGAGCATCCGAACACGCTGGCACTTGAGGGCCTTACCCCGCGCAGACCCGCTGAAGCGGGTCACTACGAACGGGTGATCTTGCACCCAGGCTCCTGCCTTGCCACGAGATGGCAACCCGCGCCTTTGAGGCCGCGAGCTACGCCGGCAGGTCTCTGTGCTCGAACAC
>JAIMBC010000394.1 GCA_023511675.1 Pirellulales bacterium | reverse complement strand
ACCCCCCGGGGATAATACGGCGAGCTGCTGGCCCGCTCTTCCCACCCGTGGAGGCGAATATCAGCCTCAAACGCCGCCACCGCAAGCAGCAGCACCACCGCCAGGCCAAGCTGGAGCCATTTGTGCAGGCTATAACGACCGCCGTATCTCGCCAGCCAGATGCCAAGCCCCATTGCCGGCAGCAGCACGAACAGGGCGCACGCGACCACGTCCACCATCAACGGTGCACGCGTTCCCAGGAAGCCGTCCATCGCATCACACCTCATGTACTGCCCGCTTCTTGCCCCCGCCCGCCGACGATTGTAGGCGCCGGCAGGTTCCCATGTACAGGTCGAAAGCCGCACCCCCGGCGGCCGCATCGCTCCTTGCCGCCCTTACTTTGAGAGGCGGCCCGCCGCGCCGCGGCGATTCTCCCTGGCATGGTGGCGGTAGTCGCTCAACTGACCGGGCACCCGGGCTGCACGCAGAGCGTTGATCACTGCCAACAGGTCGATGGCCTCCTGCGCGATGGCACCCGATACGGGAGGAAGGTACCCCAACGCCGCCAGCACCATGCCCCCCAGACTCAACGCCATGCCGCCCACCGCACTTTGCAGTGCGATGCGCCGCATGCGCAGGCCGATGTGCAACAGTTCGTCCACCCTGCCCAGCATGTTGTCGAGCAGCACGGCGCCGGCCGCCTCGGCCGTGACCTCGCTCCGCTGCCCCATGGCCAGCCCCACGGTGGCGGCCAGCATGGCGGGGGCGTCGTTGATGCCGTCGCCCACATACACCGTCGGGGCGTGCTGCGTTTCTCGGCGCACAATCTCGAGTTTCTCCTCGGGGCTCTTGCCGGCATGCACCTCGCTGATCCCCAGCTCTTCGGCGAGGTAGGCGACCTCGGGCAAATGGTCCCCTGAGACGACCATTACCTTCTCGAAGCCGTGCATGGGCCCGAGGTGGCCGACCAGCTCCGCACCTACAGCCGGCGCACGGCAAGGGCCTACCTGCACTGGATTGGGCGGTTGATCCTGTTTCACGACCGCCGGCACCCACGGCAACTGGCGCAAGGCGCTGCCAACCGCTTCCAGACGCACCTGGCCGTCAAGGAACACGCCGCGGCGTGCACGCAGAAGCATGCTCTCACCGCGATTCTGTTCCTCTACGAGCATGCCCGGGAGCGACCGCTCGACCGCATTGAAGGTGTCGTCCGCACCCGTCGGCCTCAGCGGCCGGCCGTCGTCCTCACGGTCGAGGAAGTCTCGCGCGTCATGGTCCCCCTAAGCGGCGAGAAGTGGCTGACGGCGATGCTGTGGTACGGCGGTGGCTTGAGATTGCTCGAAGCGTTCCGCCTGCGGGCCAACGATCTAGACTTCCAGCGCGGTGAGATCACCGTCCGCGAGGGGAAGGGAGAGAAAGGCCGGGTGACGACGATGCCTCGGCCTGTGCTTCTCCCGTTGAAGGAACACCTGCGGCGGGTTGAAGCGATTCAGCAGCAGGATCTGGTGGCCGGGTACGGGCGCGTGGAGCTGCCACACGCCCTGGCCAGCACTTATCCCAATGCGAGCCGCGAGTGGGGCTGGCAGTTTGTGTTCGCGCAGCAGAATCGCTGGGTGAACCCACGCAGCAGCGAGCAAGGACGACACCACGTTCACGAATCGCTCGTACAAAAGGCCATCAAGCAGGCCGTGCCAAAGGCCGGGATGACGAAACGAGTCACGACCCACACGTTGCGCCGCTCCTTCGCCATGCACATGCTGGACGACGGCTACGACATCCGCACCATCCAGGAACTGCTTGTTGACAAGGACGTTGGGCACGACCCTGAGCTACACGCCCGTCTTCAACCGCGGGGGGCGTGGCGCGCGGCCGCCGGCCGACGGCCTGGCCCGCTTCCTCATGAACGCTGGGCAGGGGCGGCCTACCGCGCAGCAAGAGGCTTGACCATGGAGCAACCAACAGCTACGATTCGGCTTATAACGATCGCGCAGCCGTGTGATAGGCCGCAAATGTCCAAACCCCTGGTGATGGGCCGAAGCATTCTGTAAACAAGTTCGCGCGCCCGAAATCGCGGGGACGGAGAGAGAGTTGGGGGCGTGCACTTCGAGATCATCGGCGAGATCGAGGAGATCGAGACCATCGCCAAGGGGCTGTCGGTGCGAGAGCGGGCGCGACTGGCGGCTCAGTTTGGTGGGGGCCGGTGGAGGAAGCTCAAGGGCAAGGCGATGGTTCGGCTGCGGACTGGAGCTATCTGCCGAGTGGAGCTACACTGGTATGAGGCCCATGGCGTTGGGCGGAGGAAGTTCAAGATTAAGCGCTTTCTGGAATAGGCGATGACGAAGAAGACAAGGGGGCGTTACGTCATCTGCGTTCGGACCGAGGGCGCGGAGGATCTGGAAGTTCGCAAAGTATACCGTGTCGTTGCGGATGAATCGGCTTCAGCGCGGGGACACCTCCGGGTCGTTGACGAATCCGGGGAGGACTATCTCTACCCGGCGGAGTGGTTCGTTGCGGTAGAGGTACCGGAGGAGGCAGAAGCAGCTCTCGCCGCTGCAACTCGGGCGAGGGCCACCCGGGCGCGCTAACCAGGCGCTACAGCCGCCCGGCTCCGCCGGCGGCTGATTGCCAGGACGTTCCGCCACGAAAGACAGAGACTCGCACGAACTGAGGACATTTCGCTGGCGCGGAGGGGAACTGCCATGGGACTCATCGAG
This sequence comes from Pirellulales bacterium, assembly GCA_023511675.1. GTDB lineage: Bacteria > Planctomycetota > Planctomycetia > Pirellulales > JAIMBC01 > JAIMBC01. Next base: position 606 of record JAIMBC010000394.1, on the reverse strand, counting down.
ACGTGGGTTGGCAAGAATGTCGCCGTGACGTTTCGCCCCGGTGTCTTCACTACAAGAACGTTTCCATGCGTTAAATTAATCGCTGCGGATTCCACAGGGATTCTCGTTGAACTCCCCAAGGGCCCAATGTTCATCCCCCTCAGGTCGATCATTCACATGTCCCTTCCAAAAGAAGGGCCACGATAGGCCAACTGGAATGCGAGGTGTCGCGATATTGGTCGCCCAAGTGTTCCGTGTGGGCGCTGTCGAGCGGGATCTCCTTCAGGCGCTGGGCTTGGCCATTGCTGCAATGCTGCTCGGTGCGCTGGCGTAGCGGTATGTTTGGTCCGCCGCCGCAAAGCCACCACGGCTGACCGCGACGCTAGCACCGATTGCGGTGAACACCGTGGTGTGGACGGCAGTCGGGGTTGCCGTGCGTCCATATTCCGCGCTGGTCGAGGGAAGGAGTCGCAGGGCCCGCGCAATCACCACGGCCCACAACACCAGCGTGCTGATTGCAAACGGCAGGTGGATCCACAGACTGGCCTTTACCCCCCGGGGATAATACGGCGAGCTGCTGGCCCGCTCTTCCCACCCGTGGAGGCGAATATCAGCCTCAAACGCCGC
>JAIMBC010000393.1 GCA_023511675.1 Pirellulales bacterium | reverse complement strand
GCATCAGATGTGTATAAGAGACAGCCGCACAGCCGCTGGGCACAGCAGGCAATCACGAGCAACGGCGCAACCAGAGTGAAAGTGCGGCCAGGGCATGGAACGGATCCAAACATCGCGGACTCCCGATGTGTAGCTCACAATGGCACCGCACCAGTATAACAACGGCGGCAGCCTGCATCGACCCAGCGTGCTTGCACACAGGGCCACGTGGCCCTCGCCGGCCGGCGGGCGTCCCGCCCGAAGTCCGTTTCCGCCTGGTGCGCAACTACCCCGCACGGAGGGCGGGCGTCCCCACTGCCTCTTCCGCAAGCAAGCCTGTGGCGCCCCGCCGAAGCGTACGGCAGGTCCCCTAGTCGCCGACTTTACAAGAGAGGCCAATCGGAGGGATTCCCGTGCTGGTCGAGGTGCCCATCTTCCCACTTTGGCAGTGGATCAAGGGGCGTGGCCCCAGCGCACAAGCGGCACGGATGCATGGCTGCCAGCAAGGAGCGGCTGAACCAGGTTGTGCATGCCCTAACAGCGGCACGCGACCCGAATGCGGCGGGCATGTCACACCTGAGCTGTGGTTTTGCATTTTCCTCTACGGCTGGCCGGATCGAAACGGCCGGCCAGCCCCGACGAGACGTTTTGGTTAACCCGCTGCTCACGTGTTAAGCGAATTTAACACCAGCCCAACCTGCTCGCGCGCGTACCGTGAACCCGCGTTGGGGCTTGGCCGTGCAGGTCGATTCCGGCGACACGCGGGCGGTGCGTGCCTGGGCGGTGGGGGCTGCCGCGCGCGGTGTTTATGCCACGGCTGGCGGGGTGGCTTGGAGGCGGCGCGGCCGAGGTGGGCGGGCCATCCCCGCGGCCGCGAACCGAGGTTCGTGTTGAAGACCTGCTGCTGGTGGGGAGGCTAGTTGCCCTCCATCATGGGGAACATCTGCCGCACCATGGTGATGGCGGCGGGGCCGACCAGCACCACGAAGATGCCAGGGAAGATGAAGATCACCAGCGGGAAGATGAGCTTGACGGCGGTCTTGGCGGCTTTCTCTTCCGCAAGCTGGCGGCGGCGCGTGCGCATGGCGTCGCTTTGGACGCGCAGGGCCTGCGCGATGCTGGAACCGAATTTTTCGGCCTGGATCAGAATGGCGGCCAGACTGCGGACATCGTCGACGCCGGTGCGCGTACCCAGCTCGTGCAGCACTTCAGCGCGGGGCCGGCCGACTTGCAACTGGAAATTGGCCAGGTTGAACTCGTCGGCAATCACACGGTAGGTCTTTTTCATTTCCTCGGCGACTTTGCGCATCGCCTGGTCCAGGCCCAGGCCGGCCTCGACGCAGACGACCATCAAATCGAGCGCGTCAGGCAGCCCGAGAAAGATCTGCTGTTTGCGGGAGCGGATGATCAGCTTCAGGACCAGATCCGGTAGATAGAAGAGGCCGCCAGCGCTCAGAATGACCGTCATCAGGGCCTTCTGGTTAAATTCCTGCAACGCCAGGAAGGTCACGCCGCTGGAGAACAGGCCCACCAGCAGCCCGATGAACTTGAGCCCCAGGAACACCGAGGGAGCTGCTTCGCTGCGGAAGCCGGCGTTGGTCAGCCGGGTCTTGAGCTTATTCGCTTCCAGCTCGTTCTTGGGAGCCAGAGGCTTGGCCAGCGCGGGGGAGGCGGCGGCGAGCACGCGCGTCATGGGAGCGGGCTTTTTCACCAGGCCCCCTTCTTCTTCGCGCCGCCGACGCTGCCCAGGGTTCTTAAACTCCTCAAGCCGCTCCAGGGTGCGGCCTCGTCGGGAGGCCAGCACTTCCATCAGCCACCAGACCCCCGCTGCGAACATGCCGAACACAGCGAAGGGCACCAGCGACTCGAAATCGATTAGTCTGGCGAACAGCATGGCGGCCTCAAACGCGGATGTTGACAATCTTCCTGATCGCCAGGGCGCCCAGAATCTGGAGGATCACCGCCCCGGCCAGCATTTGCCGGCCCATGGGGTCGGTAAAAAGCTGCATCAGATACTCGGGGTTGATGCGATACACGGCCACGAACAACAACGGCGGCAGCCCGAGCAGCACCACCCCCGAGAGCCTTCCCTCGGCGGTGAGGGCCTGCACCTGGCCCCAGATCTTGAACCGCTCGCGGACCAGGTAACCGATTTTGTCCAGGATTTCCGCCAGGTCGCCGCCCGTTTGCCGCTGCAAGATCACGGCCGTGGAGAAGAACTTCAGGTCCAGGTTGGGGATGCGGTCGGCCAGGCTGGTGAGTGCTTCTTCCAGGGGCACGCCCAGGTTCTGTTCTTCGAACACCCTGCCGAACTCGGTGCCGATGGGATCGGGCATTTCCTCGTGCACCAAGCGAAAACCGGCGGCCAGGCTGTGCCCTGCGCGGAGGGCACGGGCAATCAGCTCCAGCGCTTCGGGAATCTGCGCGCCGAAGGCCTTCAGCCGCCTGCACCGCCGCCACAGCAGCCAGAGCAGGGGGAGGCTGCCCATCACGGCGGCCAGCAGGGGAATCAGAGCTGGGCTGAAGCCGGCGTAGCCGGCCACCCCCATGCCGGCGGCCGCGAGCAGGGCGCTGAGCGCAAAGAACCGAGTGGGCGTCAGCGACGTGTCTGCTTGCTCGAACAGCAGGCGGAGCCGTCCGAAGCGCGTAAGCAGGGTTTCGATGAAACCGGGCGCGGCCTCCAGCGGGGCGGTGAGCAGTCCTTCCTGGAGCAGCTTGTCGCGATGGGAAGGTTGGCTGGTGCCGGTGAGGAGTGCCAGGCGGTCTTCGACGCGGCTGCGGCCGTCGCCGCGCAGCAGCAGCGCCAATCCCAAAATCAGGGAGAACACGCCCACAAACGCGGCCACGGAGATGATCAGGGGGCTCATGCGGCTAATCCACAAGCATGACGCGCTGGCGGAAGGCACTGGCCGGCAGGCGGACGCCTGCTGCTTCAAGCCGGTGCATGAAGCTGGGGCGCACGCCGGTGGCCTCGAACTTGCCGTAGGCGCGTCCGCGCTCGTCCACGCCTTCTTGCACGTAGCGGTAGATGTCTTGCATCACCACGGTGTCCTGTTCCATCCCCAGCACCTCGGTGATGCTGGTGATTTTGCGCGGGCCGCCTTGCAAGCGATTGGCCTGCACGATCAGATCCACCGCACTGGCGATCTGCTGGCGCATGGCCTTGAGCGGCAGTTCGAAGCCGGCCATGGTGATCATGGTCTCGATGCGTGCGATGGCGTCGCGCGGGCTATTGGCGTGGATGGTGGTCATCGAGCCTTCGTGGCCCGTGTTCATGGCCTGGAGCATGTCCAGCGTTTCCGGTCCGCGGCACGGACCGGAAACGCTGGACATGCTCCAGGC
>JAIMBC010000392.1 GCA_023511675.1 Pirellulales bacterium | reverse complement strand
GGCAACCAGCCGCTAAGCGTGGAGCGGCACGGCACACCGCCAGCCGGGTCATGGCCTTCTGTGCGAGAGCCAGCGGCCGGATGCAGCAACATCCTCCGGTGGTGAAGAGGCGTTCGCACTGCAAACCGCCATTTCGCCCCGGGGCCTAGCGCTTTGGCGGCGGTGCGGTGGCCTGGCACTCGGCGGCGGTAATGATGCCGTCGCCATTGAGATCGTAGCGCATGAACTCTTCCACCTTGGCGTCGGTCCAGGTGGTGGCGAATTCCGACATCGCGATCTGGCCGTCCCCGTTGGCATCCATCGCTGGACAGACGCTCACAGGAAGCATTCCAAGCGCGATGTTCACTCCACGGACCAGCTCGTCGACGGTCACCGCATTGTCTCCGTCGCAGTCACCGACAACCACCACGGGTGTGCGGGTCCGCGACGGGGTGACAGACGGAGTGGGCGTGCCGGCGATCCTGGTCGGAGTGGGAGTCGGCGGCGCCACGATGCAGGTCGGAGTCGGCGTCGGACGCCCCGTCGTCGACAAAGTGCAGTCCCCCTCGCAGCCGTCCTCATCTTTACCCATATCTCGGGTTTCTGGACACCGGGCATGTCTCCTTGTGCAGTGGCGCGTCGGGGAGGAAGGCCAGCCAGCAGGCCGCGATGTCATCGAGACGTTGCAAACCGAGCCAGAGGCTCTTGGTTCCCGGTTCGCCGTCACTCTTGCGACCAAGAAACCCGCCGAGGCTGGCCACTACCCGCATCGCTTCGCGAAGCGGCGGTGCTTGAGTAGGAACCTTGGCTCTGGAGCGATGCACGAAAGCATAGAGCGCCTTCCACTCATGCTCCTCGAAGAAGACGGTGCACGGCAGGTCGGGAGTTTGGCGACCGAGCATCGTCAAATGCACGATGCGCCAGGCCACCACTAAATCGACGGCCAGGCAATTCTCGATGCGCGCCACCGTGGCCAGCTGCCGCTCTTCAATGCGGCAACCACTTTTGAGCGTGCGATGAAACACCTCGATGTTCCAGCGCTTGGTGTACCACTGAAGCTTCTCCAGCGCCTGCTCGGCGCTGCTCACCTCCATGGTGGTCAGCAGCATCCACTCCAGCGGCTCTACGCCTGCAGGGGCATCGACCTCTTGCGCCAGCACCGCCCAGAGCTGGAGCACAGGCAGCTTCGCGTGGCGCCGCGGCGGGCTGAGGTGCACCTCGGCAAAGCGCACGGCCAAAGTCGCTCGTCGGGCGGGCTGCTGCCTGCGGCGCGGAACTTGGACCACTTGCGTGGCGCACACCGCCTGGGCTTGCACTTGCTCCCACAGCCGCCCTTGCCCCTCAGCCAGCACCCGATCCGTATGCGCGCGCACCAGCAGCTTGGGCTGCTCTTTTTCCCGCAGCGCCAGTGCAAAGAGCTCGTAGAGATCCGCTTCACGATCCCCCACGCTGACCACCGTGGTCTGCGCACATTGCGCCTGCAGCGCCGCTGCGGCCCCAAAGCTCTGCAACCACTTGCTGCTCTCCTTGGCCTCGATCGGTAGCTCATGACGCCGTGCGGCTTTGCCGCTCTGCCCAGGATCGCGCGCCCACACCTGCACGTCGATCAGTCCCAACGGCAATCCACTGGTCGTATAGACCATCGTATCGTGCATCAGAATCCCCATGGCCCCGCCGCCGTGCGATGTCACCCCAATGGGACCCGCCCCTTCCAGCGCCGCATGCTGGCTGTAGTTGAAGCTGGTGGTGTCCTGCACCGCCAACACCACCGCTTCGCTGGCCACACGCCGAGCGGTGGCCTGATAATGCGAAGCCAGAAGCTCTTGCATCTTCACCGCCGGGTGCCCCAGCCAGCGGTACGCGGCTTTGCTGCGTGCCCGATTGCCCCCGCAGGCCTGCGGAATGTTGGCCTGGGGGCGCGCGTAGAAGTCGCGCGCCAGCACCAGCAGTCGCTTGCGCAAACGCTCATCGCCAAGCCTCACCTGGCCAAACTCTTCTTCTGCCCAATCCCTGGCCTCCCCTTGCCGCCGCGCCTGCCCCTGGCTCCGCACCAACACACGCCCGGCCGGCGCACGGCAAAGCAGCGCTTTGCTCTGTGGGTGCAGCGCATACACGTACACATCCTTCACCGGCAAGGCGCGCCGACACTGGCGGTCTTGCCGGCCGCGCCCCGCCGTAGTACCCACCCACTGCCAGTTCGCCGCTCGATAACACGCCCCCGTAAACCGCCCCCGCTCCACATAGGTCTCCACCAACAACGGCCGCTCACCGTAGAGCTGCTCCCAGTCCTGCCCCAAGCGCCGCACACACAACGCCAGCACCTTCGAGGCCAGGTTCTTCACCTCCACCCACGGCAAAATCAACAACCGCGAGTTGCACACCACTCGCCTTAAGTTGGCCTGACGCGCCGCCCCACTCCAGGCAATCCATCGATCCCGCGCAGCAAGCTGCCAGGCGCTGGCGCTAAAGGCCAGCGCCCCCAAATACCCGTGCTCGCTCGCAATCAGGTAGCGCAGCTGCGCTCCCACCAGCGGTCCCGCCCCCAGATAATGATGCTGCCCCACAAGATGGTTCCACAATGCGCTCAGACGGCGGTTGTTGACCACCACCAGCTCAAGCCCCTCGATCTCTTCCACCGAGCCGCTCACCGCCGTAGCCACCGCTTCCAACTGCACATCCCGCCGCCCCCCACCTCCGCGTGGGATCTGCACCTTTGCCGGTGGCAGCTCAATCAACCCCCGCCCTTCCAGCCTCCTGAGCGCAACCCGACAACTCATCTCCTGCCATCTGCCGTTGGGGCTCTTCCAATCCACCCACTGGCAGACCTGGCGTGCCAAGGCCGAGCGACTGAGTTCGGGACACTCCGCCACCACACTGCGCACACGCTCGAGCAGTTCGTACGAGAACTCCCGTCCACACACCACCACCCCTTCCATGCCTGCTCACGCTACCACCTCCGGCCGCCCGTGTCCAGAACCCCAAGATGTGGGACAAGATGAGGAGGTTGAAGGCGGGGATGTACCCGTTCCGACTGCGTTGTAGTCCGGCTCAGTTCACCAGTTGGTGCAACATGACCTGGATCCCGCCAGGCCAGGAGCCACAACCGATCCCGCCGCGGCTGTTCCGCATCTCCCGAGAGTCGGAAATCCCGCGCCGCGCCGATACCCACTGAACCAAGGAACCAGCCAAGGAACCAGGACACCCACCTTCCTCAACCCAGCAGCGCCCCGGGGAGCCCCAGCTTGGCGTCCTCGGCCTCGAGTTCGAGCGCTTTGCCGGCGTTGCGCGCGTGCTGGACGACGTGAGTATGCATGTTTTCAGGGGTGAAAAGGTCGGAGTCGTCGGAGAGACCGGGTGCGGGAAAACCCTTACTATGAGAGCCATCATGGGC
>JAIMBC010000391.1 GCA_023511675.1 Pirellulales bacterium | reverse complement strand
GCGGGCCGAACGACCTGGCCTACATCATCTACACCTCCGGCAGCACCGGCCAGCCCAAGGGGGTGGAGATCGAGCATCGTTCGCTCGTCAACTTCTTGTGGTCGTTCCGGTGCGTGCCGGGCATGAGATCCGACGATGTACTGGTGGCCGTCACGACGTTGGCGTTCGATATTGCGGGCCTGGAGCTTTATCTTCCCCTGCTTGTTGGCGCTCGGCTGCATATCGCCCCGCCTCACATTGCGGCGGATGGCGAGCGCCTTGCCGAGACGCTCACCCGTTGCGGCTGCACCGTATTGCAGGCCACACCCGTGACCTGGAGGTTGCTGTTGGCCGCCGGCTGGCAGCCCCCGAAAGGTTTTCGCATGCTCTGCGGGGGCGAGCCGATGCCGCCTGATCTGGCAGAACAGCTCATGGCGGGCGGGGGCGAGCTGTGGAACGTCTATGGTCCCACTGAAACGACCATCTGGTCAGCAGTCTGGCGGGTCGAGCCAGGAGTGCCCATTGCCATTGGCAGGCCCATTGCCAACACCACCGCATATGTGCTCGACAAACATGGCCGGGAGGTCCCCATCGGCGGACGGGGAGAGCTGGTCCTGGGCGGCGACGGGCTGGCCCGCGGCTACCGAGGCCGGCCCGACCTGACCCGCCAACGCTTTGTTTGGCTGAGAGGGCAAGGCGGCCGTGGAGAACGGCTTTACGCCAGCGGAGATCTGGCACGTCGTCGCGCAGATGGGGTGCTGGAGTGCCTCGGTCGGCTTGACGGGCAGATCAAGATTCGAGGCTATCGAGTCGAGCTGGGCGAAATCGAGGGCACACTGGCGCGGCACCCCAATGTGGCAGAAGCCGCTGTTGCCGCGTTGCCCAACGGCCCCGCTGGTCCCCACCTGGTGGGCTACTACGTGCCGCGCGGCGGCAAGCCCATTCCTGCCCAGACCCTTCGCGCCTTTTTGGAGCACCATCTGCCGCCCTACATGGTGCCCTCCCGTTATCTTCCGCTATCGACGCTGCCGCGCACGCTCAACGGCAAACTTGACCGACGCGCCCTCCCGCCGCCAGAGCCGGCAGATGAGGTAGCGGAGCGTCACGCGTACGAGCCCCCCTGCGGCGATCTCGAATGCAGCCTGGCGACTGCCTGGGCAGAGGTGCTCAAGCTGCCGCGGGTTGGCCGCCACGAGAGTTTCTTCGACCTGGGCGGCCATTCGCTGCTGGCCACCCAGTTGGTATCTCGCCTCCGCAAGGAGCTGGACCTGGAGGTGCCGCTGCGCGCGTTGTTCGAGCAGCCCACCGTGGCCCGGCTGGCCGCCTGGATCGAGGAGCAACAAGCAGCCCATGCCCGCGATGCAGCAGCCGCCCACGCTGCTGCCGAAGGCTCCGCCCCTACCTCCGACCCCGCCACAGCGCAGGGCGCGGCGGGCCAGCACGCCCTCAGCAGCGGGGATGCCGCGTCTTGCACGTCTGCCGGCTCCCAGGCGGCGGAACCGCCGCTGCTATCCGTGGACCGTTCGCAGCCACAACCGCTCTCGTTTGCGCAACAGCGGCTGTGGTTTCTGGCACAGCTTGAGCCGGAGAACCCCTTTTACAATCTGCCCACGGCCGTGCGGTTGATCGGTCCGCTGGACAAGGCTGCCCTGCGTGCGGCGCTTTGTGGCCTGGTAGATCGGCACGAGTCGTTGCGGACGGTGTTCCGCAGCCAGGAGGGCCGGCCGCAGCAGGTGGTGTGTCCGCAGGTGGAGGTGCCCTGGCTGGAAGTGGACCTGAGCCATTTGCCAGCGGCGGAGCGTGAAGGCGCCCTGTGCGAGTGCTTGGCTGCTGAGGCGCGGCGGCCGTTTGATTTGCAGCGGGGCCCGCTGTTGCGGGCGGTGCTGGTGCGGCTGAGCGGGGGGGATGGGGAGGCTCCGGCGGAGCATGTGCTGGAGCTGGTGTTGCACCACATCGTGGGAGACGGCTGGTCTTTGGGGGTGATGGCGGCGGAACTGGCCGAGCTGTACGAGGCAAGGGTGGCGGGGCGTGAGGCGTCGTTGCCGCCGCTGGCGGTGCAATATGCGGACTTTGCCTGCTGGCAGCAGTCGTGGCTGCAAGGGGAGCGGCTGGAGCGGGAACTGGCCTGGTGGCAGGAACATTTGCAGCCGCTGCCTCCCCCGTTGGAGCTGCCCTCGGATCGGCCGCGGCCGGCGACGCCGACGTTCCGTGGCGGGCTGGTGCGGCTGGCGTGGGACGAGGCGCTCAGCGGGCAGCTTCGGCGTTTCAGCCGGGAGGCGGAGGCCACGCCCTTCATGACGCTGCTGGCGGCCTATCAGGCGTGGCTATCGCGGCTGAGCGGAGAGCAAGAGCTGTGCGTGGGGGTGCCGATTGCCAACCGCACGCGGCAGGAGTTGGAGGGACTGGTAGGTTTTCTGGCCAACACGTTGGTGCTGCGGGGCGATCTGCGGGGCCAGCCGACGTTTTTGGAACTGCTGCGTCGCGTGCGGGAAGAGACGCTGGGGGCCTATGCGCACCAGCATTTGCCGTTTGAGAAGCTGGTGGAGGCGCTCAATCCGGAGCGCTGGCGGCACAGTTCGCCATTGTTCCGGGTGGCGTTGGTGTTGCAGAACGCGCCGGTGGAGTTGCGTGCTGGGGGGAGCCTGCGTGTCGTGCCGCAGTGGGTCGATAACGGCACGGCCAAGTACGATTTGACGCTGCTGGTGTGGGAGACGGCAAGGGGGTGGGAGGCGGCATTCGAATACGCCTCGGACCTGTTCGAGCGGAGCACGGTGGAGGCGTGGGGAGAGAGCTTCCTGGCGATGCTGCGTGCGGCGGTGGCCTCGCCGCAGGAACGGATCGAGGCGTTGCCGGTGCATAGCGAGCGTCAGCGGCAGCAGCTTGCAGCGTGGAACGCCACGCGGCGGGAGTATCCGCAGCAGGGGGTGCATGAGCTGATCCGGGCGAGGGCGGCGTTGCAGCCGGCAGCGATCGCGGTGAGCGATGAGAGCGGCACGCTGAGCTACGGGGAGCTGGAGGAGGCCAGCAACCGTCTGGCGTGGTACCTGCGTGCGGAGGGGGTTGAGCGAGAAACGCCGGTAGGGATTTGCCTGACACGGTCGCGGCAGCTTGTGGTGGGGCTGCTGGGAATCCTCAAGGCGGGGGGTGCGTACGTGCCGCTGGAGCCGAGCTATCCGCCCGCCCGGCTGCGTTACATGCTGGAGGATGGGGGCGTGCGGCTGGTGCTGACAGACCGTGCCAGTGCCAGCAGCCTTCCGGAGTGCGCGGCGCCTGTGGTTTGGGAAGAGGCGGCAGCGGCGATCGCGGCGCAGCCTTGCTCTCCACCGCCGGTAGCGAGCGGGCCGAACGACCTGGCCTACATCATCTACACCTCCGGCAGCACCGGCCAGCCCAAGGGGGTGGAGATCGAGCAT
>JAIMBC010000390.1 GCA_023511675.1 Pirellulales bacterium | reverse complement strand
GTGCACTGTACTTGCCCGTGCGTGCCGGGGTGCTGGCGGCGGCGGGCCCGCGGCATGCCCCGAGCTGGCAGGCGGCTGTGGACCTGCTCTCTCGTTTCTGGGAACCGGCCTTGCGCGACTGCCTATGGCTGTTGCCGTTGATAGCGGTGGGGCTGTGCTGCTGGGTGGCGCGCAACGTGCGCCAGCGGCAATGGCAGGGCGCCATGGTGCTGCTGGCGGTGCTGTTGGCCGCCGGAGGTTCGGTAGCGGGCTGTCTGGTGCTCTGGATCAGGCCGTTCGAGCGGAACTTCTTGCCGCAACTGCCAATGGCGGCGGTGGCGGCCGGCAGCCAGTTTGCAGAGCTGTTGCTAGCCCTGGCGGGCGTGCTGCCGGAAGCACGGCGGCTGCCGTGGGCGGCTGCCGTGGGCGGCGTGCTGCTGGCCGGCGTGCTGGGGTGGCGGTTGTGGACCTATCCCGAGAGGTTGATCGAGTATCGGCGGCGCGAGCCCTATTGCCAGGACGGGTATTACAACTTCTACGCTGCCGAGTTCCGCCCCCGGCAGGCCGTAGCCTATGTGGCGAACCTGGTGGAGCGCCAGCTTCACGAGCAAGACGGTTATCTTTTGTGCCACGCGGAGCGAGACACCTTTAGCGTGCGGCACTATTGCCGCCAGCTTGGGCTGCCCCTGCACCGCATGCCCTCCGGGCCGGACCGCCGCGCCGTGGTGTATCTGATCGCTCCCGAAATACCCGACTATGCGGGTATTTCTGCCCTCTCCGGCATTCCGCAAGACATCCTCAAGCGGTTCACCGCCGCGGAGGATTTTGGGTATTATCGCGTGTACCAACCGCCGCGCAGCATCCAACTCAACGAGTAGCATGCGGGAGAGGAACGACACGGTGCCGTCCCCCCCATCCCGCTGGGGTCTGGCCGTGTGGCTGGCAACGGGGTTCGGTGTGGGCTTCGTGCCCGTAGCGCCGGGGACGTTCGGCTCCGCCTGGGGGCTGCTGGCTGCGTGGTGGCTGTCCAGTACTGCCTGGTGGTGGCAGGTGTTGGCTATCGTGTTGCTGGCGGCGGCAGGGATACCGCTCTGTTCCCTGGCCGTGCGCCGGCTGGGCCGGGGCCATGATCCCGGTTGCATTGTTTGGGACGAGATTGCCAGCGTACCGATCACATTCTTCCTCGTGCCCTGCGATCGTCCGGCGATCTGGGTGGTGGGGTTTGTGCTGCACCGGCTGTTCGACATCAGCAAGCTCCCTCCGGCCCGCCAGCTTGAGCGGCTGCCAGGCGGCCTGGGCGTGATGGCCGACGACTGGGCGGCGGGCCTCTACTCGTCCCTGGTGCTGCACCTGCTGATGTGGCTCAACCCCGCCGGCTTGTTCTAGGGAGACCGCTGGATACGCACGGCTGATGGCCCGAAATCCCAGGCCCCTGAGGGCTGACTCGATGATGAGGAGAGTCACGTGAGCGCGACAATCCTGGACGGCAAGGCGCTGGCGGCCCGCCTGGAGGCAGAGCTAGCCGAACGCGCCGCACACCTCACGCGAGTGCTGGGCCGCCCGCCCGCGCTGGCAGTGGTGCTGGCGGGAGACAATCCCGCAAGCATCGCGTACGTGCGCGGCAAGGAACGTGCCGCCAAACGCTGCGGCATCGCCGCGCGGCTGCTGAAGCTCGAGCAGGCCGCCCCGCCCCCTCAACTGCTGGAGCAGCTCGCCGCCCTCAATGCCGATCCTCTAGTCGACGGCATTCTGGTGCAGCTCCCCCTCCCCCCGCAACATGAGACGGCGCAGGTGATCGAGACCATCGACCCATTGAAGGATGTCGACGGCTTCCACCCCTGCAATGTAGGCCGCCTGGTGCAGGGACGCCCCAGATTCCTCCCCTGCACGCCGCAAGGTATTCGCAGGTTGTTGCACGAATACCAGATTCCCACCGCTGGACGGCACGTGGTCATCCTGGGCCGCAGCGAAATCGTCGGCAAACCGCTGGCCAGCATGCTGCTGGACCGCGGCGCCCACGGAGACGCAACCGTGACCGTCTGCCACAGCCGCACCCAGGATCTCCACGCCATCACACGGCAGGCGGACATTCTGGTCGCGGCCATTGGCCAGCCACGCTTCGTGCGGGCAGAGATGGTGCGGCGGGGAGCCACCGTCATCGACGTGGGCATCAATCGCACCGATCAGGGGCTGGTGGGGGATGTGGATTATGACAACGTCTGCCACGTGGCAGGCGCCATCACTCCGGTACCGGGCGGGGTAGGGCCGTTGACCGTGACGATGCTGCTGGTGAACACGGTTCGGGCGGCCAGGGGCGGACCGGAGGCGGAATAGGCGCCGGTTTGGCCCGAACGGCCGTTGACACTCGCTCGCGCGTCCGGTATCCCCGAAGCGCCCATGCAGGAAGAACGGCTGGTCGCGTATCTCCGGCACCGCATGCCGCACGTCTCCGACCTGCGGGTGTCGAACATCGCCCGCATCCCGGGAGGCGCTTCGCGCGAGACGTGGTCGTTCGACGCCCACTGGCGCGAAGGTGACCGTGAGGTCACGCAGGGGTTCATCATCCGCCGGGACCCGACGGCGAGCCTCCTCGAAACAGAGCGAGACCTCGAATTCCGGCTGTACTCCGCACTCCAGAACACCGGCGTGCCCGTGCCTCCGGTCTACTGGCTCGAGACAGATGGCGCGTGGCTCGATCGGCCGTTCTTCGTGATGGGACGCCTGCCCGGGAAGACCGATGCCCGGACCCTCGTCTCCTCGCCCGAATACGCGGACGTGCGTCCGAAGATCGCCCGCCAGAAGGCCGAGATCCTCGCCCGGATCCACAACCTCGACTGGCAGGAGCTCGGGCTCGACTTCCTGGGCGTTCCGCCTTCACCGGCGCACTGCGCCGAAATCGAAATCGAGCGCTGGGAGACCGTCATGCGGAAGGATGCGCTCGAGCCGCAGCCGGTGCTCGAGCTGGCGCTGAGCTGGCTCAAACGGCACCAGCCTGTCGCCCAGAAAATCTGTGTCGTCCACGCCGACTACCGCACCGGGAACTTCCTGTACGACCCCGAACTCGGCATCACCGGCGTGCTCGACTGGGAGATGGCGCACCTCGGCGACCCGATGGAAGACGTGGCATGGGTCTGTCTGCGCTCGTGGCGGTGGGCTGGCGATGGCCGCGTCGGCGGTCTCCTCGACCGCGAGGAGTTCTATCGCCTGTACGAGGAGTACTCGGGTCTGAAGGTGGACCGCGACGCCGTGAAGTTCTACGAGGTGCTGGGCAATCTGAAGCTCGCGACCATCTTCCTCACCGGGGCGCGCTCGTTCTGCGAGGGGAAGACTCGCGACGTGCTTTTGGCGCTCACGGCGCACATCAATCCCCACATCGAGGTCGAGATCCTCGAGCAGCGGCAGGTCCTCCGGGCGGCCGTAGCCGGCCTCGATCCGCTCGAAGATGCGCTTCACCCACCAGGTGCCCT
>JAIMBC010000389.1 GCA_023511675.1 Pirellulales bacterium | reverse complement strand
ATACCAGCAGGCACACACCGCCCCATTGCTTTCGCAACTGAGAGGGCTCGAAGCCGCGCGGCTCGCGAGGCGGATCGAGAATCACCACCCTCCCTCCCCTGGCGGGAAGCGCCACGACAAAATGCTGTTGGCGCACGTGCAAGATCGCGGGCCATGGACTCCGCCCGAGAGCCGCCAGCCTGGTGAACTGGACCCCGCGGGCCGCAAAGCCCAACTCTTCTAGCGCTTGCCGCACCTCCAAAAGGCTAGAGATGCCTTCTGGATCCACCGGCAAGACGCGCGTAGTTTGGCGCAGCGTGACCGGCCGATCGAGTAGATGGCTTATCGTGGCAATGCACAGATTGCCGCATGGATATCGGGGGTCGCGCACCTCAAGCGTGCGAAGGCGCCGCTCCCGCGGCCAGCCGAATAGCAGGCATATGCCCGCCAAACCGACCGAGGCCAGCACCGCAACCGCCAGGCCAAAGGCCCAGCGCTGCCGCGGCGACAGGCCCGTTGCGCCGTTCATGCTCAACCCCCGTTTCCGGACGCCCTGCGCCGCCGCTTGATTCGGTACGCCACAAAACCCGCACCCACAAGCAGGGCCAGGCAGGCCGCAAACAGCATCCGCGCGCTCGTGCCGCTGGCCGGCCGCTCCCCATACTCCTGCGCCAGCCGCCGCGCCTGCGCCACCTGGTCCGCGATCATCTGATCGTTCACAACGCCGTGGATATAGTGCTCGCCCTTGATTCGATCGTTCACCATCACCCCAGGCGGTATCTCGATCACAAAGGCCCCATCGTCCACACGGGGGTTCGTGTCCCATGTGAGAAATAGTTGGTGGCGAAACGCATCCCCCCGCAGGTCTATTCCTATCTCGACATACTCGGGCAGCCAGATTCCATTCGGGTGCTCCTTGTAGCGATCGCCGCGCCAGACGTGCACCTCCTCCCACGGACGATCGGGCGATGGCCGGGACAGATATGCACGGTACGGTACGGCAAAGGCGAGTTCAGGCACCACGTGAAAGCGGCTTACCCACTGACCATCGCCCTCCGAAATCTCCGTCTCCAGCACGTAGACCTCACGGCCCCCATGAACCTCGCGCCCAGCCAGCCGGGCCTTGTTGCTCTCCAGGTACGATGTCAACGGCTGGCCACAAAACAGCGAGACGAACTCAAGCGGGTGCTCGGTAGGCAGCAAGCGGGCGTCTGCCCCTATGTCGGCGGAATGAAAACGCGTGATCCGATCTCCCTGTGCCTGGGGATTCGATCCCTGTAATTGCACGGCCCGGCTGCCATCCCAGGCGCCGAGGTACCGGTGCCAGTTGATGGCCGGCGGCTGAGGCTTGCGGAAATAGGGCAATTCCTGCGTAATGTCCCAGCGCAGCCGCCCCGCGGCATCCTGCATGATCTCGTAGCGAATCCTCAACGAGATGGGCTGGGGATTCTCCGGCGGGTAGATCATAATATGTGTGCCCTGACAGCGTACGCTGAACGCCCGCGTGTGCTCCTCCACGGCCTTCAGGCCCTCCAGCAGGCGGGTCAAGGACATTTCCTCCCCCGCCGCGGCGCGTCGGAGGCAGGCCAGAAGCATCAGCCAAAGCAGCACACGTGCCATAACAGCTCTCCCTCTTCCCGCAGCCGCATGCCTTGCCTAATCGCCACCCTCGCATTTCTTGAACGTGCACTGGGTCTTCACGTTGCCGCATGAGTGCCCCGGCGTGTCGCAACCCTTCGGACAACCCTCATTTATTCGAGGTCCATAGTACTGCTTGGCGCAGCCCTCGCTCTGGGCCGTGCACTCGCAGTGCCAGCCCATCATCTCCGCACAGTCTGGCCAGGGACTAGGTTCCCATCGCCAGCACTTGTCTCTCTTTGGAACGCAGGTCGTCGACATGACCTCGCAGTCGTTGTTGGGGTTCTGGCAGGGCCGGCTGACCATGTTCGTGTTGTTGCAGGCCCCGCCCAGCACGAGCCGCATCTCCCCGTCCGCAAGTAGGGTGCCGGCTGCGGAAAATGGCGGAGCAGACGCCGCGGCAACCAACAGACCTGTCGTGGTTAGAACGCAACTAATCACCAGCAGCTTTGAACGCCTGGCAAACTCCCCACCGACTTGTGTATTGCCGGACATCGCGGCGATGTGTCGCGTAGGCTACCGCACGCCTTGCGGCGCGGATCGTGCACCGGCAACTCGCCGCACGAACCTTCCGGCCGCGGCTCGTGCGCGAGCAACTCCGCACTAGATCTAGCACGCGCTTCGCCACGCCCCCGACGGGAACGATCCGTACGCCAACGCGGCTCCAACCGGCCATCAGCATCCACTTAACTTCCCGCCGTCATTTGCCTCTACAATACACGAGACATCCGCGGTCAAGGAAATCCCGCTGGCGGTTACCACATGCAATGTGCACTTGTGGTTCCCAGGTCGCTCCGGTACCACGAACGCGATGCGCAGCACGGCGGTCCTGCCCAATGGGTGGTTAGAACAATGCCATTCCGCAAGCTGCCAGTCCTGAGCATCGAGCCAGACACCCGTCACCTGGCACAACTCCGGCGCAGCGCACCCCAATACGAGCGGCCGTTCCACCCGCTCGCCGGGCTTGCGCAGCCCGAGAAATACCCTATGATGGGACGCGAGCCAGACGTCTCCACACACGGCCCCTTTCACCGCAATCATCAGAAGTGGACGCTGCGGGTGAGAGGTGCGTACCGTCACAACTTCGTCAATTTCACCCACGCTCAGCGCGTCGACTTCGATCGTCACGTTGGCCCTGCCCTGATGCATCCGATGCCGCGCGATGCGAACGTGAGGGGCACTTGCCTCGATCGAGAGAATCTCGAAGGGCGCGCGCTGGGCGCTGTAGACCTGAAACGCCGTGCGCACCCGACGGCCAAGCGGAATCCGCCCAAGATGGAGGACTTCGGCGTTTGCCTGGACCGGCCAGGTTGCCCGGCCGCGCAAGAACACCTGCCCTAACCGATTCTTCCCTCCCGCGTCCATGATCCACACTACGTGATTGAACACCTCCTCCTTCAGTGAGAGCCGCACTCTCCCCCGAAGCTCTGTCTCTTTGCCCGGAGGAAGGTGCCGGATCGGGAGTTCCAAATCGGTGCATCCGCAGCTTGCAGCTACCTCTCCGAGCTTCAACGCACCCCCTCCCACGTTGCGCACGCGCACCCGAAAGCTTGGGCTCTCCCCGGGACAAAGAAACCCTAGGTTTATCACGCCCGGCTCCATTCGCAGCACTCCTTGTCCCCCAAGTCCACTGGGCCAACAGAGCTTGGCCGCAGCCCACCTCACCGTGCCAGCGCATGCGAGGCCCCATCCAATACCGATAGACCACCTTGCTAGGGGCATAAGTTCTAGCCTTGCTATTCCACGGTTGCTAAGCCGAGAGCCGGCAGCAGCTCATCCATGTCCCTGGCTGACGGCGATACCAGCAGGCACACACCGCCCCATTGCTTTCGCAACTGAGAGGGCTCGAAGCCGCGCGGCTCGCGAGGCGGATCG
>JAIMBC010000388.1 GCA_023511675.1 Pirellulales bacterium | reverse complement strand
GTCCGGCCTTGAGGATGCGTCCCAGCTCGCTCTGTGCCTTGTGAGCTTCATATTCGGCCAGCAGGCGTTCCGGCAGGTCGATAAAGGCAGCATCCAGCGGCACCTTCTCCGGCGGTATCGGGCCGCCCTGCCGCACAAGCGCCAGATCCGCCAGCACTTCTGCTCGGGCTGCCTCGAGCATCCCGGATACGGCAGCCAGCGCGGCTGGAGACACCCCCCCCGGTAGAGAGAGCGCAGCTTGAGGGTCATAGCTCAATGGTTCAATGGCAGGAGGCATCAGGCAGCGTCAAGGTAACGTGACAAGGTCTGAGACGATTTGCAGGATGAGCCGTGCGCTGGGAAGGCCGCATATTGAACGTCGCACGAACCCGCCAGCCTCGCGGCATCGGGCCGGGGAAGGTACTGGCGTGCGCGGGGAAGACGCGTCCTGGCCATACCGGCAACAACATTGCGCCTGCATCCTGTGCATCAGACTGTAGCGTCGCCGCATGCGGCAGCCAAGGGGGCGTCGGTCCGCTGCTCAGGCAGCGGCTCAATCGTGCGGCCGCGGCAACAGCCCGCCAGCGTGGCCGCGGAAAAAAACTCGCTCTGTGTCGGGCGAGGCAATGCGTCCTCGCCCACGTGCCGCGCACGCCTTGCGCCAAGGGGCCAGCTTCGCCGCTACCGCCTCGGCCCGTCCCGCACGCAACGAAAGCCGACGTGCGAGCTGGACGTATCAGGAGTGCAGGGATGGCGCGCGCTGGGCCGGTAGCGCCAGCAGTAAGAGTCGTGGCACAGAAACGACCCGCCACGCTGGCAGCGAACAGGCGCAAAGGGGTTCTGAGGATCGAAGCCTCGCAGCGGTCCGCGCGGATTGTCGATAACCTTGCCGCCCGCCCTGCGGCGGTACAGCTCTGCATCATACCAATCCTGGCACCATTCCCAGACATTGCCAGCCATGTCGTACAGTCCAAAGCCATTGGGCGGGTATGTCTTTACAGGAGCTGTTCCTGCATAACCATCGAGGGCCTCGTTCTGCCAGGGGAATTCTCCCTGCCAGATGTTGGCCTGCCAGCGGCCGCCGGCGCCAGGCTCGGCATCGCCCCAAGTGTAGGGCTGCCCCTCCCGTCCGCCGCGTGCGGCAAACTCCCACTCCGCCTCGGTGGGCAGGCGTTTGCCAGCCCACTCGCAGTAGGCAGCCGCATCGTACCAGGAGACATGTACCACGGGGTGGTGCTCGCGTCCCTCGATGCTGCTGTTTGGGCCCTCGGGATGCCGCCAGTCCGCTCCCGGTATCCACTGCCACCATTGCGCCACGTCTTCGGTATTCTGTGGGGCTGCCGGCGGCGGCACGAACACCAGCGATCCGGGAACCAACAAAGAGGGGTCCGGCGGCGGCGTGCCCGGCGGAACCTGGCTCATGATCTCCTCCAGCTTGGGCGGCTGCTCGGCCGTGGTCTGATAGCCCGTTGCCGCCACAAACTCGGCGAATTGCGCGTTGGTGACCTCCGTCTGGTCCATCCAGAAGCCCCGCACGCGCACGCGGTGCGCCGGGCGCTCGTCGGGCCAACCCAGTTCGTCGTCCGTGCCCATGGTGAACTCGCCGCCAGGAATCCACACCATGCCTGGCGGCGCCGCCTGCGGCGCACTTGGGCCGGCTGCATTGCCTTCCCGCACGCCAGCCCTCTTCGAGCGGCGCGACCCTTCACGCCCAACGGCACCTCGGCCCGAAGATTGTGCCCCGGAGCCCTGCTCGCCTGCTCCTTGCGGCCGCTTCTCCGCCGCCTTGTGATACCGCACGACATACCCCAGCACACCCAGGCCGATCAGGGCAAGCGCCACGAGAATCAGATACACGCGATGCGACACGCACTTCACTCCTCATGAACGGTTACCACACTGTACCACAAGCGATCCTGCCGCCGCACGCTGATGGGCGGACGCAGCATGTATAGCGCGCGGAGATACGTTGCATCCTTGCCTATCTGGCTCGCATCCCTTGTACGCTATTGCGTCGTGCCGCCCATGCACGCATGGCGGGCGCGCTCGCCACGGCCCAACGTGGCACGATGTTCTCGCTGGGCGCGGATCCACTCCCACTCGGCGCTCGCGGTTGTGCGGCCAGGAATGGCGCGGCAAAGCGCTTCGCGCTCTTGGGCTTCTAAACATTGCGACTTGACGCTTTCACTGCAAACCTGCTTCAATGCCGTAACAAACTGGCCAGGAGGGCCGCCTGAGAAGGTTGGTGCGCTCCGGCCAACGTACTTGCCGCTGGCGCAACGGCGCTGCCATCGCGCCGTGGCGTGCCTCTCTCGACAGGCGCCGGAGAGAGCTGCCGGCGGCAGATGTTCGGCGCTGCACACAGAGGAGCCACGGAAATGGCTGGGACCAAGAAGGCTGCACCCAAGAAGTCCACCAAGAAGGCCGGTGCCAGGAAGGCGAAGCCCTCGCCGAAAAAGCGCACGCCCCGCACCGCGCGTGCGACCAAGCGGGCCGCCGGCCGCAAGGCCAAGCCCTCGGCCAAGCGCCGCGGCCGCTAAGGGCTGGCTAGCGGCATACGCACACGGCGGAACGCAGGCCTGCCGGCCTCGGCCCCGCTGGCCTGCATCCGCCGGTCTGCCCCACCGCCAGCCTCGTCTGCGGAACCGCCCGCGGCGATGCTGGTATTGCAGGCGGCCACGGGGTACACTGCGCGGCCAAGGTAAGATCGGCCCATGGCGTGCAAGAGGGGAGGCAGCCCATGGCCAACGTTGTGACGTGCGTGTGTGGCAAGCGGTACAGCGTGCAGCCCACACTGGCTAGACGCAACGTACGCTGCCCGCAGTGCGGCGCGGAGATCCTGGTACCCGCCGGACAGGGTCACTTGACCGGCCGCGCTCAGGGCAGCGGCGGCGTAAAGCCACCACCTGGGCCACCCGGAAAGCCGGGTCAGTTGGCTCAGGGCGGAATACGGTCCGCCGTGTCGGGCCCTGGCGTTGCCGGGCCGTCGAGGCGCGATCCCCTCGATGACCTGCTGGCTGCAGACCTTGGCGGCCTGCCGGGGACAAGTTCAGCCCCTTCGCCCAGGCTGTCCGGATATAGTCCTCGCGCAATACCTCCAGCATCGCCTCAGCGTTACCAAACTTCAATTCCAACCCACCGGTTTGCTCTTTTCCAATGATGCCTTTTTCATAGCACTCCATGGCAAAGGCAATGGTCGCTCCACAAGTTATCGTGTCAACTCCATACTGATTGCAAATCTCATTTGCCTTGCTGATGGCAACCAGATCACCAACCCCACAATAAGAGCCGAAGGTACTGAGGGTTTCGTACTCCGGACCCCCATACAGAGGATCAACAGTCAGAGGGCCTTCTTTTACTTCGACAACTCGCTTGCACCGTACCACACAGGCATAGCATGTGTCGCGTTCTTTGAGAATCGTATCATACATGGTCTCGCCGCTGATCTGCTCGCACAACTCAAATTGCCCTTCGTTATAGTTGCGCGTTGGCAGAGTTCCCCAGGCGTTTTGAGGCATGACGAC